>JACRCW010000158.1 GCA_016218805.1 Deltaproteobacteria bacterium
CAGGTCACGCAAGCCGCCGCCCCGAATGGACGACATTTCCGCCAGCGAGCCCGACGCGAGCTGCCACGACGAAAGCGTCGCATCACCCGGTGCAAACGCCGCGGCACCCGGCGGCGCCGGCGGCCATTCCAAGACGGCGGGTACCGCCGGCACCGGCGCGTACACCGTCCAGGAGCGCGTGCCGTCCTCGGCGCGGAGGCGTACAAAGTCCGCTTCCCGCGGGATTCGCGTCAACGTGTAGGTCCGTTGCGAAGGCGACCAGCGGCCATCCGGAATCCCAAGGAATGCCGGCGCGGCGAACGCGGACGCCTGCGCATCGCTCCAAAAGCGGGCATGACCGACCAGCAGCGATGTCGGTCGGGACACCTCGTATTCGTCACCCGGCCACGACGCGAGAACCATCGCCAGCGGCGGGAACGCCTCCAGGCCATCGTGCGCGTACGCGTGCGACACGCGCACCTGGCCAGGCTGGAGGCCATCACATCGTCGCGGCAGGCGCTCGGGCGCGGCACAGGAGACCACTCCGTCCTGCTCCGGCGACACCGGGCACTCCCAGGAGTTGTTGACGACGCACGCATCTGCCACCGCGTCAAAACCCAGCGGAACGAATCCCATCCTTGGGACCAGGACCCCCACCAGGATGACCGCCTGCATCAACCGCGGCGGGAACTCCCCTTCGACCGAAGGAAGCGGCGGCACCTGCCACAGCGCGCCCTGCCGCGCGGGGACCACCACCGGGGTGCGCGGCGCTGCGGACGGAACGCCCGCGTCCAGCCCCACCGGGCCGAGCAAACGGAAGTCCACGGCGTGGAGACCCTCACGAAATAGCGGAATTCGGTCCCAGAGGAATGCGTCGGGTGCGAGCATCCCCAAGTTGGCGAACGGGCCAAACCGGTTGATGGGGATCCGGTAGCCGAACGTCACCGCCGCGCGCGGACAGGGGTCGCCCGGACCGCACGTCCCGTCGGCGAGTGCCACCGCCACTGCCTTGACGCCGTCGTGCTGGAGACGGAGCGTCATGGCTGCGGGGTAGGCCAGCACCGCATTCTCCACCAACCCCTCAATGGTCATGAGCACGTCGACGGGGGGACCGGCCAGCGTGGCGAGGCTCAGCCGGTCCAGGTCGCCCGCCAACGAGACCACATGCAGCCCCTCCTGGACGTCGGCCAGACCGCCGATGTCCGGGCGGGTGACGCTGCCGCGCGGCGTCGCCCCGTGAACCGCCGGCACGCGCATCAGCAGGTCGCGCGTGCCGGGTGACATGAACGTCAGCCACCCGTGCGTCGCCGGCGCGGTTGTGATGTCCGAAACCTCCGCCAGGACGACGTTGACGAAGCGCGCGTGGCCGTCCTGGTCCGTGATCGCCTGCCGCACCGAGCCAGCATGCGTGCGCAGCTGCACCGGGGCGCCCTGAACGGGGCGGCCCGTGTCGGCATCCTCCACCACCACTTGCATCGCTTCGGGCGCGGCGGGCGCAACAACCAGGACGTTCACGCTGCAGAAGCGCCCGCCCCCTTCCGCGGTGATGACCGCCCGGCCCTCCGCAACGGCCCCGATGCGGCCGCGCGCGTCCACGTGGGCCACCGCGGGAGCGCTGCTGCCCATGACGAATGGCAGCGAAATGAGCAAGCGTGAATCCGCAAGAATCCCGAAAAACGTGAGATCCCTCGTCGCGCCCGGCGTGAGGGTCACCGCGTCCACGTCCGCCATGCAGCCTGCCAGCGGCGGCAACGGGGGCGGTCCTTCGCAGCCGCTGGTGAAGCCACCGGCAACAACGCGGTTCGCGCAACGTTGCCCCGCGCCACACGTGTCGGGCAGGTGCGGGTCGCACTGGGGAGGCTCGCACGTGCCGAACGGATTGCAGCGCCACGAGCCATCACAATGGGCATCCTCGTTGCAAGCCACCCTCGTGCACCGCCCGACCGAGCCGCTCCCGAACCGCGCACACTCGAACAGGGGATCGCAATCGCGCGTGAAGCGGCACTCGCCCGGTCCGAGTGCGCCGGCGTCCCGCTCCGCGGGCCCGCGCTCCAAACACCCAGCGAGGAGACCCGCGAGCGCGATGGAAAGCCAGCGGCGCACGCTCACCTCCTCCTCGACACGGCCGCGGTCCGCGCCACCAGGTCACGCAAGCCGCCGCCCCGAATGGACGACATTTCCGCCAGCGAGCCCGACGCGAGCTGCCACGACGAAAGCGTCGCATCACCCGGTGCAAACGCCGCGGC
>JACRCW010000002.1 GCA_016218805.1 Deltaproteobacteria bacterium
CCCGCGCGTCACCCGTCAAGGTTCGATCTAGACGAACACTGGTCTCCTCATCGGCTGGCCGGGGCAGCTCGGATTCCCACCCCACGGGCGTACTTGAGACGCGGCCGCGCCCCCGCCCGGGTACTGACGTGGCCCGGCACGAGGACGCGCCAAAGCAATACCCGCGCCGAGGCAAAACGTTGAATTCGGCAGGTCGCGCATTGTGAAGCTGACCGGATTCCGGCCACCGTGACCGGCTTGTGGTCACCAGGCGGGGCCGCGCGCTGGGCAACCTGAAGCACGAGTTCACCTCTGCAACTTTGTTCCCGCTGTGCCGCGCGCGACTCGCGGGGCCGTGCCTGAACTTAGCGGGCGGGGTCCGGGCCATGCGCGGTCTTTCCGATCTGCTGTGTGCCCAGGCCTGCTGACAGATGCGACCTGGTGCACCCGCGCGGGCGCCGGTGTCCTTGCCCAGGCTTGCAGCGGCGGCGCGTGCGCTGAAACCACCTTCCCCACCGCCGGCGGGGAAACCACGCGAGTTCACGGGAGTTCCCCCGGGCACCGCCCCGGTTGTCGCGCCCCCCCACCCGTGGTAGTCGCGCCGGTCCATTTCGGACCCCGGTCTTACCGGGGGCCGCGCGGGGTGTTCCGTGGTCGGGCTGCTGCACGTGTTGCCTCAGTTGCTCATTGCCCAGGAGGCCGCGGCCGAAGAAGGCGGCGGTGGCGGTCTGGTGCCGCTCATCAGCCTGGGGCTGATGTTTGCGGTGCTGTACTTCATGATGATCCGGCCGCAGACCAAGCAGGCCAAGGACCACCAGCAGTTCCTGTCCACGCTGCAGAAGGGGCAGGAGGTGTCCACCTCCGGCGGGCTGGTGGGGAAGGTGCACGCGGTGGGCGCGGACACCGTGGTGGTGGAGATTGCCAAGGACGTGCGCGTCACCGTGGTGCGCAGCCACGTCTACGCATGGAAGGCGCCGGCGGCGCCGGACAAGGCCGCCCCGTCAGAGAAGTCAGCCGCGGAGCCCAAGCCCGCGGAAGCCAAGAAGTGAATGGGGTTCCGGTTGTTCTACCGGTGGGGTAGCGCCCCGCCTGTGAAGGAAGCGGATCGATGAAAGCGTCCTGGTGGTGGCGGTTCGGGTTGGCCGTGGGGTTCATCGGGCTGGCGTGTTACGAGCTCGTCCCGTCGGCCATCTACATGTCGCTGGACGGTGAGGCCCTCAAGAAGGTGCAGGCCTCCAAGAAAGCGTTCGAGGAGATGCTCCCCGAGTGGGCACCCCGGACCAAGATCACGCCGGGCCTGGACCTCCAGGGCGGCGTGCAACTGGTGCTGGGCGTGGACCTGCAGAAGGCCATTGCGGACAAGGCGGAGCGCATGACGGACCGCCTGCGCTTTGACCTCAATGACAAGCGCATCGCCTTTGAATCCGTCAAGCGTGATGAATCGGGTGACGGCGACCGCATCGCGGTGGTGTTCAAGGACAAGGGCAGCCGCGAGAAGTTCGACGACGAGCTTTTGGCCAATTACCGCTACGAGTTGACCCTCACCACCCGCGGTGACAACGAACTGCGCTTCCGCATCAGCCCGGAGTTCCTCAACTCCGTGCGCAAGGACGCGGTGGACCAGGCGGTGAAGACCATCCGCAACCGCATTGACAAGCTGGGCGTGGCGGAGCCCTCCATTGGCCGCCGCGGCACGGACGGCATCCTGGTGCAGCTGCCCGGCTACGGTAACCCGGATGAGGCCAAGCGCATCATTGGCAAGACGGCGCAGCTGGAATTCTCCATGGTGGTGGACGAGACGCGCTGGATGGACTCGGTCACGCTGCCCGCCGGCATCACGCTGCAGAAAGCGAGCTACGGCAGCCCGCCCGCGGATGACTGGCACCTGCTCGGCGAAGACAAGGACGCCATCCTGGCCGCCGTGAAGGGCCATGTGCCGGAGACCCAGGTGGTGCGGTTTGCGGAGGTCCCGAGCGACGGCAAGACGCTGTACCGCACGTACATTGTCAACAAGCGCGCGGACCTCACGGGTGACTACATCACGGACGCGCGCGTGGCGCAGGGCAGCCCGGAGAAGCCGCAGCCCTACGTGGCGCTGGACTTCAACCCGCCGGGGGCCACGCTGTTTGAAGAGCTCACGGGCAAGAACGTGGGCAAGCGCATGGCTATTGTGCTGGAGGAGAAGGTGGACTCCGCACCGGTCATCCAGCAGAAGATTGGCGGCGGTCACTGCTCCATCACGCTGGGCGGCATGAAGAGCGCGGAGGAGATCCTCAAGGACGCCAAGGAGCTCACGCTGGTCCTCAAGGCCGGCGCCCTGCCCGCCCCCGTCACCATCCGTGAAGAGCGCTCCGTCGGCGCCAGCCTGGGCGAAGACGCCATTGCCAAAGGCAAGTGGGCCGTGGGCATCGGCGTGCTGCTCGTCTTCCTGTTCATGCTCTTCTACTACCGGTTGGCCGGCTTCTTCTCGGACCTGGCGCTGGTGGTGAACGTGGTGTTCCTGCTGGCCATCCTGGCCATGTTTGAAGCCACCCTCACCCTGCCCGGGCTGGCCGGCCTGGCGCTCACCGTGGGTATTGCGGTGGATGCCAACGTGCTCATCAATGAGCGCATCCGCGAAGAACTCCTGCTGGGGAAGACCCCCCGCGCCGCCGTGGAGGCGGGTTACGCCAAGGCCTTCACCGCCATCTTTGACTCCAACGTCTGCCACATCCTCTCCGGCGCCATCCTGTGGCAGTACGGCAGCGGCCCCGTGCAGAACTTCGCTGTCACGTTGATCATCGGCATCACAACGTCGCTGTACACCGCGCTGGTGATCACTCGCCTGTTCTTTGACTGGATGGTCTCCGACGCGGACCGCCAGACCCTGTCCATCTGACACGCCGGGACCGACGCCATGAGCAGCAAGCACAACTTCTTCACCATCATCCCGCACAACACGCAGTTTGACTTTGTCGGGAACGCGAAGAACTTCCTCGTCATGTCCGGGATCATCCTCACGCTGTCACTGGTGGGGGTGGCGGTCCGGGGTATCAACTGGGGCGTGGAGTTCGTGGGCGGCACGGAAATCCAGGTTGCCTTTGGGCAACACGCGGACGTGGCCGCCATCCGCGCCACCATGGAAGGCGCGGGCTTTGAGAACACCACCGTGCAGCAGTTTGGCGCGGCGGAGATCAATGAGCACCTCATCCGCGTGGAGCGCATCAGCGTGCTCACGCCGGAAGCCGTGGCGCGGGTCAAGGCGGAGGTGCAGAAGGCCGCCGGGGACCAGCTGCTGGAGGTCACCTCCAGCGAGCGCGAGGGCGACCGCATCACCGTGTTCCTCAAGGGCACGCCCATGCCCAAGGAGGAGGCCACGCCCCCGCCCGCCGAGAGCAGCCCGCCGCCGGCCGCGCCCGGCAACCCGGAGCAGGTGGCCCTGACCGACAAGATGCTGGAACCCAATGGCGTGAAGCTGGAGGCGGCGGTGAAGGCGGCGGGCCTGGAACTGCGCCCCTCTGACGCGCGCCGCAGCGTGCTGGGCACCGGCCGTGAGGAGCACCTCATCTTCGTCAAGGGCGTGTCCTCGCGCGTCATGGAGGCCCTCAAGGCCAAGTTTGGTGAAGGCACCATTGAGCGGCGCACGGACTACGTGGACGCCACCGTGGCGGACGAGCTGCGCACCGACGGCATCCTGGCGATGATGTACGCGCTGGCGGTCATCCTGCTGTACATCGCCATCCGGTTTGACTTCTATTTCTCGCCCGGCGCCATTGTGGCCCTGTTCCATGACGTGCTTGTGGCCGTGGGCGTGGTGGCCTGGGTGCACCTGGACTTTGACCTCACGCTGGTGGCGGCGTTCCTGACCATCATCGGCTACTCCATCAATGACACCATTGTCGTCTATGACCGTGTGCGGGAACGGCTGAACCACCGGGAGAAGGGCGAGTCGCTGGGGGACACCATCAACCGGTCCATCAACGAGACGCTGTCCCGCACCATCCTGACCTCCGCCACCACGTTCTTCGTGTGTGCGTCGCTGCTGGCGTTCGGCGGCCGCGTGCTGCACGGGTTTGGATTGGCCATGTGCGTGGGCATCATCACGGGTACGTACTCGTCCTTTGCCATTGCCACGCCCATGTACATGTGGCTGCGCAACAAGTTCCCGGAAGGCCTGGCGGCGCCGGGCAAGGCCTGAGCTGCGGGCCCTCGCGCGTGCCACGCAGCGCACGGACCTCCGTCAACGGCCTCACTTCCCCGCGCGCTTCTTGAGTTCCGCCAGCCGGTCCTCCACGGCGGAACGCGCCTCCAGGTGGTCAAAGTCCCGTTCCACCGCTTCGCGCGTGCGCTCACCCGGCGGTGACGGCGGCGGCGGGCGCTCCCCCACCTGCGGGCGGGGCCGGTCGGCGCGCGCGCGGCGCAGCTCCGCCAGGCGCTCCCGCACCTCGCGCTGCCGCGCGGTGGCCTCTGCGGCCAGGCGCTCCAGCGCGCCCACCGCCTCGCGCACCTGTGCCGCGGTGGTCTCTGACCGCCCCGCCTCCGCCTCCAGCACGCCCGCGTGGTGCAGCGCCTTGTCCCGCGCGGTGCGCTGCCGTGCCGCCTCCTCCGGCAGTCCGTCCGCCTCCGCCTCGTCGGCGCGCTGCCCCAGCACCCGCGCCTCTTCGCGGCGCAGCTCATGGAGCTCGCGCGCGTGGGTCGCCTCGCGCGTGGCGGCGTCGGCCTGCAGCCGCGCCGCGGTCAACTCGCGCTCCATCTCCGTGAGGGCCTGCGCCAGCAGCGCGTCCGGGTCCTCGTGGCTGCCCACCAGGTCCGCCACGGAGCGGCCCAGCAGGTCCCGCAGCCCGTCCAGGACACCCATGGTTCAACCCGCTACGCGGTTGCGCCCCAGCCGCTTGCTGACGGCCACGTTGTCCGTGGCCACCTTCATGAACACGTCCGGCGGCGGCAACTCCGCCCCGCCGGACCCCGCGGAGATGCCCATGGAGATGCTGGTCTTCAGCGGCGTCCCCTCAAACGTGAAGGTGTGCGTCTCAATGATCCGCCGCACCTTCTCGGCAAACTGCCGCGCGTGCGGCCCGTCCGTCTCCGGCAGCAGGAACGCAAACACGTCCCCGTCAAACTCGTCGCCGTTGAGGCGCGCAAGCACGTCTTCGCGGCGGATGTTCTTGCGGACCAGCCCCGCCATCTGCGCCAGCACGCTGTCCCCCGCCAGGTGCCCGTAGTCGTGGTTGAGCTTCCCAAACTCGTCAATGTCAAACAGCACCAGGGACAGCGGCCGGCTGTAGCGCGTGGAGCGGCTGAGCTCGCGGGCCAGTTGTTCGTACAGGTAGCGGCGGTTGAAGGTCTGCGTGAGGCCGTCCACCGTCGTCAGGCGGTAGATCTCCTCGTGGTAGCTGGCCTCAATGTTGGTGCCGGACAGGTACTTGAAGATGGTCCGGCCGATCTTGACCAGGTCCCCGTCGCGCAGCGCGCGCTCCTGCACCAGCTCGTCATTGACGTAGCTGCCGTTGGTGCTGCCCAGGTCCTTGACGGTCACCTCGCGCAATGAACTGCGGATGACGGCGTGCTGCCGGCTGACGCTGTCCTGGTCCAACAGGATTTCGCACGACGCCGCGCGGCCCACGGTCACCTCAGGGCGGTCCAGCAGAAAGCGGCGTCCCAGGTCCTGCCCGTAGATGACCACAAGGCACGACGCGGGCAGCGCCTGCCGCTCGGCGATCTTGCTTATCACCGTGATGACGGTCTTCTGTTTGCGGCCAAAGCGGACTTCGTTCACCGGCAGAAACCTCGACTCCCGCCCGAGTCCCCTTCACTGGGTGATCACCCATTCCATGCCTGAAAATTCAGATCCCCACCAGCAGCCGCGCGCCGAAGTTGTAGGCCAGGCCCGCGTCGATGATCTTCTGCTTGGCGCTCTCAATGTCGTATTCCACGCGCTTGTAGCGGAACTGCCAGGTGTCCGTGTCCAGGATGGTGCAGCATGAGCGGTTGTCGTAGTCGCGCGGCTGACCCACGCTGCCCACGGTGATGATGTACTTGTAGTCCTGCTGCAACTCAAACTCGGACGCCACGACGTCGTAGACCTCATTGGGGGTCAGCGCAAAGCAGCGCGTCAGGTGGCTGTGCCCAATGAAGGTGACCCACGCCATGCGGTCCCAGGACGGGAGCAGTTCGCGCGCCTTCTCACGGGTGAAGATGTACTCAAACTCCTGCGGCACCGCGGGGCTGCCGTGGCAGAACTCCAGGTCGCCTTCGCGGTGCGTGTAGGGCAGCCCCTTGAGGAAGGCCAGGTTCTCCGGCGTCATGCGGCGCGCGCACCAGTCCAGCGCGTGCCGAGCAGCGTCGTAATAGTACGAATAGTCCATGCGCCCGCTCACCGCGGCGTCATGGTTCCCCAGCAGCACCACGTCCGCCATGTCACGGACGATGTTGCAGATCTCGTTGGGATTGGCGCCGTAGCCCACCATGTCGCCCAGGCACACGAACCGATCGATCTGCTCTTCCTCGTAGCCCTTCCGGACGGCCGTCATGGCCTCGAGGTTCCCGTGGACGTCCGAAAAAATGCCGTAGCGCATGCGTCATTCCCCGGACACCGGGCGCCGACGGTGCGTCCGCCGGAAAGCCCACCACATCACCGCAGCCGCCCCCAGCACAAGGGCACCCTGGGGCGGCGCCGCCGAGGACGAACGCCCGCACCCGCAGCCGCGCTTGGGCACGGTCACCGGGCCCACGTAGGCGCTGCGGTTGGGCCCGGCGCCTTCCAGCACGGCGTACAGCCAGTAGTCGCCCGGGGCCACCGTGGCCACGTCCCAGGTCACTTCCACCGTGCCCAGCCGCGGGCGCAGCCCGCCGGCAATGGCGGTCCCATCCAGTCCGGAACTGTCCGTGTCATAGTGAACGGACACCAGCCCGTCCGGGGACGCCACGCTGAGCTTGATGGTGAGCAGTTCCGTGGCGGTGGTGCCGCCGCCCGGCTCCAGGAAGGACAACGCGTTGTCACCGGCGCCGCCCACCTCCACGCGGCCGGGCGCGGGCTGGCTGACCACGTGCCCGTGCCCGTCATCCGCCACCACCAGCAGGCGGTAGACCCCCGGCGTGACGCCGGTGGTGTCCCAGCTGGCGGGACCGGTGGCGCCCAGCCCGGAGAGGACTTCTTCGCCCGCCAGGTCCGTCCCGCTGGCCACCGCCTTGAGCACGCTGACGGTGACCACGTCCCCATCCGGGTCCACGGCGGACCAGTCCACGGTGACGGGGCTCTGGCTGCTGTCCGCCGCGGGCAGGGTCACCTGCAGGGTGGGCGGGCTGTTGGGGCCGGGGGACGCATCCAGCGGAATCAGCAGACCGCCTGCGTCACGTGGCGCGCCCGCATCCTGGTTCCCGCTGCTGCTGCCGCCGCTGCTGCTGCCCGCATCCGCCACGGGGAGGCAGGCCGGGGCCGGCACGCCCGCGTCCGGCAGGCCGGCGCAATCCTGGTTGGGTGCGCCCGGCGTTCCATGGTCGGGGACGGGACCGGCCCCATAGTCCTTGCTGGCGTAGATGCACGTGGCTGCGGCCCAGTTGGCCGCGCTGTTGTTCCCCAGGGAGATGTTCACCACCGCCAGCGCGTGTCCGGGTGCCGCCGCCGGAAACCCGCCGCCCACGTACTGCACGCGGTCCACCACGGTGTTGGTCCCGTCCAGCAGTTCCACGTACGCCCCCGACGAGTTCAGCAGCGTGATGGCGTCATCCCACGCCAGCGCGGAGACGTCACAGCCCAGCATGCCGCCCAGGTTGGCCGTCTCCGTGATGAGCAGGTAGCCGCCGGCGGTGACCACGGCGCCCGCAGGGATGGGGAACACGCGCGTCAGCTCGGTGCGCAGCTTGTAACCCGTGAGCGCCACGTCGGCGCTGGTGGGGTTGTACAGCTCCAGCCATTCCAGGTTGTTGTCTGCCGACGGCGTGGGATCAAAAAAGATCTCCGAGATGAACACGCCCGGGTCGGTGACCACCGCGGCATCCGTGGCGCCCGCGTCGAGCGTGGCGCCGCCGTCGGCCCCGGCGTCCACCGGCGGGCCGGCATCCGGGACCGGCAGGCAGATGGGGTTGGGGCCGGTGGTGTCACCGCAGGCGGTGTCCACGCCGTTGGGCGTGCCGTACTCGGTGGCGGGCGCGGTGGCATAGATGCAGTCGCTGCTGCGCCAGTTGGCCGCCACGTCATTGCCCGTGCCCACGTCCGTCACCGTGGCGGCGCGGCCTTCCACGGCGGGGTAGCCCGCGGCGGTGTACGGGACGCTGTCCACCACGGCGTTGGCGCCGTCCAACAGCTCCACCACGGGCGAACTGCTGTTGTAGAACGTGAGCGCGCTGCCATACGCCACCGACGCCACCGCACAACTGGTCTGCCCGTTGATGCGCGCGTCCTTGGCCAGCACCAGGTAACCCGCGGGCGGCAGCGACGTGCCCGCGGGGAGCGGGAATTCCGAGCTGGACAGGGTGCCTGCCGTCTGGCGCACGCGCACCTTGTGGCCGGTGAGGTCCACCGCGGCGGTGTCCGGGTTGTACAGTTCCACCCACTCGTAGCCGGTGTCCGCGGAGGACGTGTTGGCGGGGTTCCACATGATCTCCGTAAAGAACGGCGCGGCCGCCGCGGGCGCCGCGGAGCCCAGCACGCTGACGAGCACGCCCAGCGCAACCCTCGCATCCGTCGCTCGCCCCAACGTGAGCTCGCGCAAGGCCACCGCCTTCCCTTCTCGGAGCCCGGGAGGCATCCCAGGCATCCCCACAAGCTAGGCCAACTCGCCGGAACCCCTCAAGGAGACGACCGGTTGGCACACGCCGGGTTGAGCCGCCACCCCCGCCCCGCTATGAGCCCGCCCCCCATGGGCGCCGCCCCTCCGTCCCCACAGCGCTGGCTGCTCTGGCAGCGGAACACCATCCTGGTGGGGCTGTGGGTGGCGTTCCTGGGCGCGCTGGCCGCGGTCCATGAGGTGCTGCTGCCCTTTGGCGTGGCGCTGTTGCTGGCATACGTGCTGCACCCGGCGGTGACGTCGTTGTCCAACCTGACCATCCGCAACCGGCGCGCGCCGCGCTGGGTGGCCACGCTGCTGTTGTTCGCGGTGATGGGCCTGGGCATGTGGGGACTGGCGGCGGTGTTCGTTCCGCAGGTGAGCGGTGAGATGGCCGGGATGGCGCGGGAGACCCGCGCGTCCCTCACGGAGCTGGACCGCTACGTGCGCGAAGCCCCCGGCCAGCTCAACCGCGTGGCAGAGGAGTGGGACGTGCCGGTGGTGTTTGTGTGGCCCCCTGACAAGGAGCCCGCCAAGCGCCCGGTGACGGCGGGTCCCAATGACCTGGTGGTGGACCTGCGCGCCGAGGTGGAATCCCTGGTGCACCGCCTGCAATCCGCGCTGGTGGACGTGGCGGGGGGGCTGGCGGCGCGCGCGCAGGGGCTGGTGGGCGGGGTCATTGGGTTTGTGTTCCGGCTGTTCCTGGTGCTGATGCTGACCGCGTTCATGCTGTCTGACGTCAACGCGCTGCGGAAGACCGCGCTGGCCATGGTGCCCGCCGAAAAGCGCGAGAGCATGGACCGCCTGTTGGACAAGCTGGACGACGGGTTGTCCGGCGTGGTGCGCGGTCAGATCACCATCTGTCTCATCAACGGTGTGCTCACGCTGCTGGGGATGGTGATCCTCAAGGTCAAGTTCGGCTTCCTGCTGTCGCTGGTGGCCGGGTGCATGAGCCTGATTCCCATCTTCGGGTCCATCGCCTCCAGCGTGCCCATCGTCGCGGTGGCGTTGTCGGACAGCCTGGAGAAGGGCCTGCTGGCGCTGGCGTGGATTGTCGGGATCCACCTGCTGGAGGCCAACCTGCTCAATCCCAAGATCATGGGCAGCGCGGCGCACATCCACCCGCTGCTGGTGGTGCTCTCCCTCATCACGGGCGAGCATTTCTACGGTTTCACCGGCGCGTTGTTCGCGGTGCCGTGCCTGAGCGTGGGACTGACGATGTTCAAGTTCCTGCACGCCCGCGCCATGAAGCTGCAGGGCGAACTGGGTCTGGACCCTGAGACGAAGGCGGCCGGGCCCCCCCCTGCCGCTCCCTAGATCACGTCAGGCAGTTCCTGCTGGGTGAACACGCAGTCCGCGGCGTTGCCTTCCGTGGGGCGGATGGCGTCCTTGAGACCCTGCGGCAGGTCGGTGGGCTCGGTGGTCTGGTAGGAGACGTTGAACATCTCGTCCCAGCACTCGGTGGCAATGACGGCGTTGCCGCTGATGCTGTTGGCGGCCAGGTCGCCGGGGACCTCGCCCTCACCAATGCTGACGTCTGAACGGCCGGCGCCGTTGGCCATCCAGCGCGACCGGATGGCCATCTTCTCCAGCAGCGGCTTGTTCTCGGCGGCCTTGTGCACGTTGCCGTGCGCGGAGAACTGGAAGTTGCCGGCGCCATCGGCGGCCTCGGTGTAGTCATAGTGCGCGGGCTGGCGGGTGACGGTGTCACCGTCACAGGCGTTGCGGAAGTCCACAAAGTCCACGCTCACCGTGCGCGGGTTGACGTCCGCCGCAAACGCAACCACCGCGCGGCCTTCCAGCACGTCCCGGTTGGCGTTGCCGCAGGACTTCTGCTCCAGCGCCTGGCTGTTGTCGAAGTACAGGTTCAGACTGCCGTGGCCGCGCGCGGGGTCGTCGGCGCCGCGGAAGACTTCGCCGTCATAGACGGCCTTGTAGTCCGCTTCAGAGGTGCTGTTCTTGGGGCGGCCCAGCAGCTGGAAGGTCCAGTGACCGTCCGCCACCTTGGTGGCCTCAAACTTCCACTGGATGCGGTCCAACCCGCTGGGCTGGGACGGCCCCCACGTGTACTGGTCACCGTCAACCTTGGACGGCCGCTGCAGCGAGATGGCGCGCGTCAGACCCAGCACCCAGGTCACCCCGCCGTTGATGCCACGGCTGATGTTGTAGGTGGTTTCGTAGAAGTCACTGCGCGCGCCCAGCAGCGGCTGGCCGCCGGACTGGCCGGGGACGTTGATGGTCACCGCGCCGTCATCCGGGATGATCCCCGTGAAGTCGGCAGCGTTGCCGCCGCAGGCGGAGGCAAGGGCAAGGGCGGCAAGGACGGACAGGCGGCTGGCAGTCATGGTCTTCTCCCGTGTGGGGTTTCACGCATTCTGACACCGGCCGGGGAGCGTAGTGGAAAACGCGGCGCGCAACCCCCCGGGATCACAGGGGAGCGCAGCACGGTGGACCCGACATGTGGGTGCGGGAGGATGCACTCTGAGTGTGGCGCCATGGCGCCCGGGGAAGCCGTCGCCAGCCTTGCGACCCCTTCTCCGTACGCCCCGGGGAGCCCTCGCCAGCCTTGCGACGCCTTCTCCGTACGCCCCGGCAAGCCCTCGCCAGCCTTGCGACCCCTTCTCCGGACGTCCCGGGAAGCCCTCGCCAGCCTTGCGACCCCTTCTCCGGACGCCCAGGGAAGCCCTCGCAAGCCTTGCGACCCCCTATCCGCACGTGCGCCGGCCCACTGGGCCGGCTCTATCCACTCCAGCGGCATGAGCGGGCCAAGGGGGCTATTCGCTGAACTGGTTGTAGCGGCCCGGGTTCTCCGCAAAGAAGAAGCAGACCAGGGCGGCCAGCGCGGCGGGGCCCAGCGCCAGCAGGAAGGGGACGGGCAGCACGGCCAGCACGTCCACCAGGACCACCGTGCCGGAGTCCCGGCTGCCGGGCTTGAACTCAGAGGCGGAGGTGGTGGGCGGGAACTTGAGGAAGTGCTGCGCCAGTGCCACCGGTCCGTTGGGCGGGTTCTGCAGCATGCTCATGTACGTGGCCACCCAGGCAATGTACGCGCCCACCGCGCCGACGACCGACCCGACGGCGATGGCGCTCCCCAGCGCGCCCCCGGCAATGAGGACGATGTTCTTGCGGCGGTAGCCGTTGATGAAGTCCTGGTTGGGAACCAGCGTGCCGGTGATGACGGAGGTCTCATTGGGCTTGACGAACACGTCCTGGCGGTACGCGATGAAGCCCTCCTTCTCCACGCTGACCTTGTGCGGGCCCATGGGCAGCTGCTTGATGCCGAACGGCGTGGTGCCTACCAGCACGTCATCCAGCTTCACGTCCGCGCCCTTTTCGCTCATCACCAGGCGCAGGATGCCCTGCCGGTTGGCCAGCAGCTTCTGCACCACGCGCTGCGCGGCCACCCGCATGGCCGGCCCCACGTCGGACGCCTTCTTTTCCTGGCGGATGACGCCGTCCACCGCCGCGGCCGTACGCTGGTCGGTCAGGACCAGGTTGATGGTGTATTCCTCGCCGCTGCGGGAGATGGTGCCGCTGACAAAGTAGGCCGCTCCGACGGCACCGGCCAATTCCGCCAGGCAGCTCTGGTCATTGCAGCCCAGGCCCTGCTTCATCGCTTCGGCCCCCAGCAGGCCGGCCATGGTCTCCGGGTCCATGACGCGGAACACCTGCAGGTCCCGCAGGCCCTGGGCCACCTGCGCCGTGGCGCCCTGGCCCATGCCGGGGTCCGGCGCATTGATGGGCAGCAGGGCCACGGTCTCCATGCCTTCAGCGGGCGCCGGGGCGGCGGCCGGCGTGGGCGGGGCGGTGGGAGCGGCGGCAGGGGCCGCGGCAGGCGCAGGGGCCGGTGCAGCCGCCGGTGCGGGCGCGGCGGGTGCCGGCGCGGGC
>JACRCW010000160.1 GCA_016218805.1 Deltaproteobacteria bacterium
CGGCGCCCCCACCGCCGCGCCGCGCCCTGTGGCCCCGGCCGCCGTCACGGGTGTGGGACCGCGCCCCGCCGGCGCGCCCACCGCCGCACCGCGGCCACCGCCGGCCGCGCCCCCGCCGGGTGACCTCTCTGATGACTACATCCGCCGCATTGAGAAGACGCTGTCTGAGACGCGCAAGAAGATTGGGGACAGCACGCAGACCAGCTTTGACACCCTGAAGTCTCAGCTGTCCAAGCAGGTGCCGACGATCAAGCAGCAGCACGGGGCCAAGAGCGTGGAGTTCCAGGTGGTGGTGAAGGACGGCAAGGCGGTACTCAAGGCCGTTCCCAAGAAGTGACCGTGCCGTGGGGGGCGTCCGTCGTGAAACCGGTGTCCGGTGCGCGCGGCCGTGGCATGGTGCTCCGCCCCGGCGGTGGGTGACGGAGGCGCGGTGAAGACCTGTCCAAGTTGCGGCTACCAGTCCGAGACGGGCACGCACTGCCCGTCCGACGGGACGCTGCTGCAGGGACCGCCCACGCCGGACCGCCTTGTGGGGACCACGCTGCGCGGCCGCTACAAGCTGGACCAGAAGCTGGCCACCGGCGGCATGGGGTCGGTGTACCGGGCCACCAACGTGGCCACCGGTGCCACGGTGGCGGTCAAGGTCCTCCTGGACGCGCTGAGCGAATCCGACGAGCACGTGGCCCGGTTCCGCCAGGAGGCAGAGCTGCTGTCGCGCATCCTGCATCCCAACGTGGTCACGCTGCTGGACTACGGCGCCGAGGGCGGCACGTCCTTCATGGTGATGGAGTTCCTCTCCGGCTCGTCGCTGGAGGAGGTGGTGCCGCAGGGCGGGCTGGAGCCGGACCAGGCGCTGGCCATCCTGGAGGAGATCTGTGCGGGGGTGGGGGCGGCGCACGCGGCGGGCCTGGTGCACCGGGACCTCAAGCCGGAGAACATCATCATGGCGCACCAGCCGGACGGGCGCTCCGTGGTGAAGGTGATTGACTTTGGGCTGGCGCGGCCACTGCAGGAAGCGGAGGCGCTGGAGCTCACCGTCACCGGCCGCGTGGTGGGCAGCGCGGGTTACGTGGCACCGGAGCACATCACGGGCGGGCGGGCCTTCAACTCCGCGTCGGACATCTACGCGCTGGGGGCGGTGCTGTACTTCCTGCTGACCGGCCGCCGCCCTTATGACGGAGACAACATCCCCGCCATCATGACGGCGCAGTTGCGCGGGCAGCTGCCGCCGCTGGACCTGCCGGCGGGGTCACGCGGGGCGCTGCTGGAGGGCGTGGTGAAGCGCGCCATGAACCGTGACCCGTCGCTGCGCTACCCGTCCACGGGGCACCTGCTCAGCGCCGCGCGGTTTGTGCTCAAGGACGCGGGCCAGCTGGGGCGCAGCCGGACCAACCTCAACACCGTGTCGCTGTCCAACCTCACCATCCAGCTGCAGGCCGCGCCCACGCGCCGCGGCCCGGCGCCGCGCGTGCGTCCGGTCACCCCGCGCAATGTGGTGCTGCTCGTCGCGGGGGGGGTGGCGGCGCTGGTGTCCCTGGGCGGGGTGGCCTGGGTCCTGACGCAGCGCGCGGAGCGCCGCGCAGCCCCCGCCGCGGTGGATGTGGCGCCGTCCGCTCCGGCGCCCCCGGCCAAGTCCCCCGGCAAGCCGCCCCGACGCCGCCGGTGAGGCCGCGCGCGCTTGCGGCTCACCGCACCGCGCGCACAGCGGGACCTCAGGCCACCCGTCACTGGACCTTGAAGATCAGCGTGTCGCTGTCCCTGGCCACGCGGCCGGATGACGTGGACCCCTGTATGGACACCTTCAGGACGTTGCGCGCCGGTGTTCCCGGAATTGCCACCGGGACGGCCTCCACGCACGAGGCGCAGGGATGGAATTGAGAGGTAATGCTGACGCCATTGAACTCCGCCGCGAACGTGGCGGGCTGCGTGGTGGCGCCGTAGAGAATGACCAGATTGAACGTGATGGAGCCGGCCGACGCCGGGAGGACCGTCTCGCGTTGGCCGGGATTGAGGTACCGCAGGAACGGGTTGACCTCCGCGGGACTCTGCCCGCCGCCAACAAAGGCGGTGCCCGGACGCTACCGCGAAGGCCGTGGGCGGTGGAAGGGTCTCGGAAGCGTTGGCCGCGGGTACGGGCGCCGGGGATCGCGAAGTCTTCTCGCGAGCGAAGGTTGCGACGTGGAACGTCGCAAGGCCGTGATCTCCTTGAAGCAGCGGGACGTATGGAGTTCGTTGAGAAGTCGCACGCACCGTTCCGCGATGAACTCAAGGGCGACCGGGAAGTCCCAGCGAGTGCCGAACACGAGGGAGGTCAGCGATGACTCGAGAGCGGGAAGAGCGGTTACTTGAAGCAGCGGGCCCGGCCACCTCTCAAGCGCGCGTGGTCGAGCGAAGTGAGCAAGCTCAAGGCCATCGTGGTCCGAGGAGGGCGGGGCTTGTCGGAGCATGTAGTCGCATTGTTGTGGTCTCCGTCTCGCCGGGGGCTTGACTGGGGCAGCGGCCATTCGTCACGCTTCCTCACGCGATTGGAGGTCGTAGGCGCAACTGGGGCGGGCCATGAAACCTTCCGTTGGCATCCGGATACGAGTATCCCGTGGACGTCACGCACGCGCGTCTTCAACGCTGTCGCGCACGCGTCGCGTAGGACGGGTGATCAGGGGGACGGCATGACGAAGGAAACCAAGGCGGCCTTGGGGGTTGCCCGGCGGGCATTTGCCTTGTTTCAATCCGAGGATGTGGACCTGTTTGCAGCGTTCGGCAAGGAGGACGCCGCCGAGAGCTACGAAAGGGGGGCCTAGCCGTTGTGGCGCTACCCTGAGCTCGCCGGGCACGGAATCCACGCGACTTCCGAGCGAAGGGCGTCACTGGGTGTGTACGTGACGCACCCGTTGACCGGCAGGAACAAGAGCGCGAGGGAGGTGCCTGCCGCCGGGGTTTGGGTCGATCTCACCGCGGTCGTGCCGAATCGTCGCAAGGAGAAGGACTTCCAGGCTACGGCGGAGTTCCGGTCGATGCTCAACGCCATGTCCCTCGGCCCGGAAGATGACGTGGTGGAGTGGCCCCGGTTGGAGGGGGAAGACCACGGCTTGGAGCCACGCATCCTCGTCTACCGTGACGACGCGATGGCCACGATAGACGATCGGTTCGTGTCCATCACGATGGGCATGCGCGTCCCCGCCTCAGAGCTCTCCCGCGCGGAGTGGTGCGCCCAGCGCGTCTTTGACGCGCTCCGCGCCAGGTTCACCCGGTTCGCAGAGCTTGTTCACCTGGCAAGGGGCTTCCTCGCCGTGGACGCCCGCCCGGTCACTCTGCCCGAGGTGATGGGGTGGTGCGGAGAATACGTCGTCTTCCGGAACAACTCATCCTGGAGATGGGTCGGCGAGTATGCGCCCTACGACTTCCGTCGAGAAGACGGCTGCCACGTGGAAGTGAAGGCGGGTGATGGTCGGCTGCCTGACTGGGCCTGGTTCTCCGTCGCCGAGATTCGCGAGGCCGTTGGGCAGCCGAGATACGAGCTTGTCGGCGTGTCCGTACCAGGCGAAGTGTCGAGGAGGATGGTGGACATCATCAAGCTCGCCAAGAATGACAAGACCGCCGGGATGCCGAAGACACGCTCCAGGACACGTTCCCACCGTCCGCCGCACGAGGACGTCGTACGCCTCATGGCGCAGTTCGGCAGGAGCGCTGCCGCGCTGGAACGACCCCACGTCGAAGAACTCGAATCCCTCTTGGACGAGCTCAGGCCTGCACACCATCGGAGCTACGACAACCCGTTCGCGACTGGGGCGTACCTGCACGACCTCCGCCCTGTCGCCAAGCTGGCAGTCTCAGGACGCATCAAGGTGAGTCTCACGACGTAACTCCCGTCGGAGGAGCGGAGCGCCCAAACCAAGGTGCCTCCCGTCAGTCAAGGTTGGGTACGACGGGGTGGAGCGTGCCTTGGGGGGGGGATTGGCAAGACTCAAACCGAGCCCGGTTGACAGCTCCTCACACCCCACGCTTGCGCACAGCGCGACGTTTCGGGGCAGGGTCCGAAACAACCCTCACAAGGAACAAGGAGAACTTCATGGCGGAGATGCTTCCCAAGACGGCGTCCGGGAAGGCGCATGAACGGTTCGGCGTGAACACGGTGGCAACCATGCGTGCCCATGAGCAGCACAACCCGCGGTTGACGGAGCCGCAGCGCACGGCGCTGGCGGCTGAACGTGAGCGCCTGGGCGTGCCACTGCGCAAGCTGTCCGAGGCCAATGTCCCCTATGGCGCGTGGCTGGACAGCGCCCTGCTGGAGGTGCGGGCGGAGCAGCGGGTGGGCGACTTTCTGTGCGACGAGAGCCAGCGTGACGCCGTGGCCCTTGCCCGCCGCTACCCCAAGGCGGTGGCGTCCCTCCCCGGCGGGCAGGCGGCACTGTGGACGGAGAAACAGCCGGCGCGGACCCTGCGCCTGGGGCGGGAGGCCACCGTGGACTCCACCCAGCACACGGCCCGGCAGTTGCGCCTGCTGGACCCGCAAGCCGTCCCGGGCGCGCCAGAGGTGGCCGGCACCATGGACAAGTCCGCGGGGGTCCTGCTCGGCTTCAACGAGAAGGCGGACCGGATTGCCGCGGGGCCTGTGCCGCTCAAGTTTGCCGTGGACAAGGCCATTGTGGAGTTTCGCGGCGAGTTGGAGTTGATGAAGGCGCGCCTGACGCTGGCGGGACTGTCTGGTCCGTTCATTGACAGCCTGTTCCCGGAGCTGAGCAAGGGCGGCAGTGACACCGAGGACAGCGAGGAGCCGGGCGAGACGCCGGTGGGTCCCCAGTAGCACCCTCCAGCAGCCCCCCATCAGCCGCCCCGGGCTGCGCTTGGAGTTCGGTCGGTCGGCGCAAAGAGCCTGCATCGGTTTGACCCGGCCCAGGACAGGAGAACCACCACGATGAAGACTCATCACAACCAGTACTTGCTACAGAAACCGGAAAGCAGGAGGCGCCTGTTGCTGATTGCGACGTTTGGCTTCGTCGCGACCGCCGGGGCGGCCGCGTCCGGTGCCTTCCCCGCTGATGACGCCGGCTCGGTGGCCGCGGACATGCGGGACGCCCCACGACGGGAAGAACAGGCCAGGCGGATTGAGCGGACCGCCCACGCAGTTCCGGCCGCCCCAGTTGCAGGTCTCGATGAGGCGCCGCCCCTTCCGAGCGCAGAAGCCCGCCGTGACGCATTGCAGCGGCAGTTGGAGCGGCGCGTCGCCCGGTTCGTTCCGCGCAGCGACGGGGACCGGCATCCCAAGTACGGCGACAGCATGGGCGACGAGATCGCATGGTTTTATGACCACCCCCGCACGACACATGTGGTCTACGGCACCGTTGTGGGGGCAGAAGGCGTCCATCTCGGTGGCCCCCACATCTACACGCGCTGCACGGTGCGGGTGATGGAGTCCTTCAAGGGGGCTGCGGCTCCAGGAGACAGCGTGGTGGTCTTCACCGTCGGTGGCGCGGTCGCTGGCGTGGGGGAACTGGCGGTGAGTCACGTGCGCACGTGCGTTCTTGGGACGCGGGGGATCTTCACCGTGTGGGGCACCAGCGGCGCTGGGATTGCCGTGGGCTCTGACGACGACCACCCGACCCTTGTGGACCGTGACGGGGTGGAGCAGGCGGACGCGTCCATTTGGCTCGACTTCTTCCGCGGCCTGATGATTGGGAGGCCCGAATGAGAAACGTCCTCCGCGCGTTTGTGTTGTTGAGTGTCGCCTCCGCCCCGCTGGCGGCCGAGGCGCAGGGCTGGGGCTACAAGTTCAATGAGGTGTACCTCCTCACCAACCAGACCCATACCTTCTTTCTTGCCAACGACCTGCACACGGCGCTGGACTGGGCGCCTCTGCACGACCCCACGTTCCAAGACTTCCTCGACCTGACCGAGCGCAGCGCGCAGACTTGGAACGCATGGGCACGAGCCCCGATCGCCATCACGATCTCCCGCAATTCTGTGCCCAACCAGACCCAGTCATGCCCGTGGGCGCCGTGGTTGGATCCCCCGGGTTTCTGCGTCGCCTTCGACGAGTCTCCCACACGGATCAACGCCGTCTACCACCGTGACCGTCCCGCCTGGGCATCGGGTGCGGGCACCCGGATGTGGACCAACTGCTTCAAGCCGGTCATTGGGGAGCCTGACTGCGACATCACGATCTTCACGGACACCAACATCACGTGGAACAGCTCCGCTGGGCCCGTCAGCCATGTGGGTACGTTTCTGGAATGGGGCAGCGCGGACTACTCCGACCAAGGCGGCGTGGAGCGCATGTTCGCGCACGAGTTGGGGCACGCACTTGGACTGGCCCATCCGAACGGGTGCGTCAGCGGCAGCCCCGGCCCGCTGATGTGTGGCGGTATGCGAGCAGAGGGCTGGGATTTCCCAAGCGTGGATGACATTGACGGCGTCAGGACGAGGCACAACGCCACCGTGACGCGGGGCGTGGGCCTCCTCCTCGGGTCGGTGGACGCCGTCGGGCACGTGACGCTGGGGACAACCGGCGTGCCCAACGCGTCCATGGATTCCATTGCACGGCCGCGGATCGCCTGCCGCAACAGCACTTCCTTCCCCGATTGCGTGGTCACCACCGTCAGCAATCAGAACTGCGGTGGTGTCTCCAGCGATTGCATCCGGTTGACCGCGCTGGCGGACTATTCGGAGGCCGGGGGCGCCAGCCCAGCGTTTCTTGGGACCCTGCAGGCGACCGTGCCACGGTCGTCGCGGCACGACGTGGATGTTGCGGTCAGTCCGACCAACCAAGTCGCGTTGGTGACTTGGATGGACGCTGCGGACAGGATGGTGCGTTGGACCACATGGGACCTCGACACAGGCGTCGTGCGCACGCCCACCTCGCTGGGGGTTGAAACGCGCATTCCGCCCAGAGTGACGTGGCACAACCTGCTGTCGCGCTTCGTTCTTGTCTTCGCGAACCCACGTCGGGACCTGATGGTCGCGGTCTCAACCACCGGTGGCGCTGCGGGCTTCTCGACCCCACAGCGATTGGCCCCCACTGACCCGGCCAGGTTCGCCTATGGCAGTCTGGACGTGCAGTGCCCGGAGCATCAGGGAACGGACGGATACTGTCGCTTGGTCCACGCCGACAATGGACCCTATTCGTCGGGGACCATCCTGGCCCAGAACCGCAACCTCCTGGTGACCTCCGGGAGATTCTCGGTAACGTCGTACGGAACGGTTGCGTCGAGCGCTTGGGAAACGTCAAACCGCCATGCAGAGATCATCGGGTCCATCGCTGACTACGGCGCGAACCCTCCGAGCGGCGGGTGGGCCGGCCCAGGGTGGTTGATGCTCACGTCACGCCGCTCCGTGATCACAGACCTGAATACCGGCCTCATTTTCAGCGGCAACGTCGCCCATACATTCACCGGCGCCCCTGAAGTAGACGTGCAGGTCTTCGACATTCCGGTCGCCAGTGGGCCCAAGAGCATGTGGGGCGGGCTATCATGCAGCTACGTACGCTGGACGCGGAAGTTTGCGTGCGTGCAGCACAACGGGGGCCAGCCATGGTGAGTGGGTTGCGTCTTCTCTTCCTGGGTATGCTCGTTGTCGGCCTCGCCGCGTTCTCCTGCATGAGCAACGGCGGCTCCAGCTACGATGACCCTGAACGCGTCATTCCGCGGATGGCGCCGCTGTGCACGGACTACTGGCTGGATCGCGCCCAGGTCCTTGCGCGCATCCTGCTGGACACCGAGGTGGAACCGTGCCCCGAGGGAGAGGGCTGCCCATCCGACGATACGGGTGGCCGCATGAGGTACCGAGTGGTGGAGGCCTGGGCCGGAGTCCAGGCCACACAAGGCGTGCTGCTCACTCCTGACTCATCGTGGACGCAACTGCAGGTCGTTTTCGGGCCGGGACCGCTTGAAGCCGTGATGGTGGCAACACGGGAGCCGCCCGGCACAGACGACTACCGCATCTGCGGGTTTGCCCCCGAGGATGAACTGGTGTGGGTTCGCGCCACGCGCTGCGACCGCCCCTGGGATGCGGGTTCCCAACCGCGGCCAATCTACGGCGACCTGATGATCCTTCACCAGGAGAGCGGCATGGCTGTTTCCATCGTCGGAGTTGCGGCCGCTCGTGGGAGACACCTCATCACCCCAGAGATGACGGAGCATGACCCAAACGTCCTGGAGCGCATGGCCGCCGACGAATGGATCCGAAAACCCTACTTCGCACCCATTGCGGATGTGCTTGCCGCCGCAGAGGCGTCCGCCAAGCGCGCTCCAGAGAGGCAGCTCTACTCCACGTACGAGGACATCAGCGACCCTCTTCCGGGACGCGGCGGAATGAAGTGCCTGCGGCGGCCCGACACGCCACCGCAGAACGATGCCGGTCTTGACGGCGGTGATGGCGGCGACGCAGGCGATCTGGATGGCGGTGACGACGCCGGCTCTTGAGCGGAGATTGCAGGCACACCGTGGTGCGTTCGGTGGAGGATCACTGCCTCGCGCTCTCGCAGAGCGCGACGAAGGAGAACTTCATGGCAGAGATGCTTCCCAAGACGGCATCTGGGCGGGCGCATCAGCGGTTCGGTGTCATTGACAGCCTGTTCCCGGAACTGAGCTAGGGCGGCAGTGACACCGAGGACAGCGAGGAGCCGGGCGAGACGCCGGTGGGTCCCCAGTAGCACCCTCCCGGGCCAACCCGGCTGAGCACCGGCACCCGGCCGAGCCCCCCCGCGACCCACCCCGCCGCGGCGTTGGGGTGGCCCACGGCGCCCCGCGACCCACCCCGCCGCGGCGTTGGGGTGCCCCACGGCGCCCCGCGACCCACCCCGCCGCGGCGTTGGGGTGCCCTGCGGCGCCCCGCGACCCACCCGGCCGCGGCGTTGGGGTGCCCCACCGCCCGCCGCGGCCCACCCCGCCGCGGCGTGAGGGGTGGCCCAGCGCCCGCCGCAGCCCGGAGGACCCATGGCCCCCATGCGGCCTCGCTTGCATCAGCCCCGTGGGCGGTGGCCAGATGCGCGCTCCCTTGGAGGTCCCCATGGCCCGGCCCGATCCCCACTCGTACGCGGATGACATGCACCCGGGTACGCGCCACATCGACCTGGTGCTTGACGTGGACTTTGCCGCCCGGCGCCTGGCCGGCACGGCCACGCTGCACCTGGATGATACGCGCGGCGGCCCGCTGCACCTGGACACGCGCGCGCTGGAGATCCTGTCCGCCACCGACGGCAACGGCGCCCCCGTTCCCTTCTCCCTGGACCCGCCGGACGCCGTCCTGGGTGCGCGCCTCAAGCTGGACCTGCCCGCCGGGATGAACCGCGTCACGCTGCGCTACCGCACCAGCCCGGACGCCAGCGCCCTGCAGTGGCTGGACCCCGCGCAGACGGCGGGCGGCAAGCACCCCTACCTGTTCAGCCAATGCCAGAGCATCCACGCGCGCTCCATGGTCCCCTGCCAGGACAGCCCGCGGTTGCGCGTGACCTACAAGGCGGAGCTCAACGTCCCCGCGCCGCTTGTCGCCGTGATGGCCGCCGCGCCGCGCGGCACGCGGCCGCTGCCGGACGGGCGCACCGCGTACCTGTTTGAGATGCCGCAGCCCATTCCCAGCTACCTGTTTGCGCTGGCGGTGGGTGAGCTGCAGGGACGGGATTTGTCCCCGCGGTCACGCGTGTACGCGGAGCCCGCGCTGCTGGACACCGCGGCGCATGAATTTGGCGGCGTGGAGGCCATGATCACCGCGGCGGAGAAGATGTTTGGTCCCTACCCGTGGGAGCGGTTTGACATGCTGGTCATGCCGCCCAGCTTCCCGTTCGGCGGGATGGAGAACCCGCGGCTCACCTTCCTCACGCCCACGCTGCTGGCCGGGGACCGCTCGCTGGTCAACGTGGTCATCCATGAGCTGGCGCATTCCTGGACGGGGAACCTGGTCACCAACGCCACGCTGGAGCACTTCTGGCTCAATGAGGGTTTCACCGTCTACGCGGAGCGCCGCATCCTGGAGGCCATGGAGGGCGCGGAGGCGGTGGCCATGCACGCGGCCATTGGCCTGAGCGGGCTCAAAGAGGACATGGCGCGGCTGGAGGGCCGGTTCACGCGGCTGCAGACGCACCTGGAGGGCGTGGACCCGGATGAGGTGTACTCGCAGGTCCCCTACGAAAAGGGCTGCCTGCTGCTGCAGCGGATTGAAGTGGCCACGGGGCGCGAGGCGTTTGACCGCTTCCTGCGCACGTACATCTCC
>JACRCW010000163.1 GCA_016218805.1 Deltaproteobacteria bacterium
CAACGGGACAGTGGGACGGAGATGTCAGCCCGCGCCACGACGCGATTGCGCGCTGGAATCCAACCCGGTGGACCGGCACTGTCCGCCGCAACACGCTTTGCGCATCGACGACCTGGTCGACCGCGACGCCGTGTAGGGGCTGCCATCGCCAGGCGCGCCAACGGGACAGTGGGACGGCGATGTCAGCCCCGCGCCAACGAGACCCCTCACAGCATCCGCAACGCGTCCACCGGGTTCATCTGTCCGGCGCGGCGCGCGGGATACGCGGCGGACACCAGCGCACCTACGACGGCGGCAGCCACCGCGTACACGGCAATCAGCGGGTCCGCGCTGGGGAAGATGAGCTGCTTGTAGCTCGCCCCCGCGGGGCTCATGGCAATGCCTACGCGGGCAAAATACGCCGTGATGGAAAACCCGATGGCGGTCCCCGTCACGCCACCGACCATTCCCATGGCCAGCGCCTCCAGCATGAACAGCGCCAGCACCTGCCGGCGCCGCATGCCCACGGCCAGCATGGTGCCAATCTCGCGCACGCGCTCAAACACGCTCATCAGCACCGTGTTGATGATGCCCAGGATCACAATCAGGAACATGGTCACGCTGATGCCCGCCATGATGGTCCGCAGGCGCGCCACGGTGTCCTTGAGGAACGGCATCACCTGTTCCCACGTACTGACCTCGTAGTCCCCGCCCACCCGCGCCCGCAGCGCCTCCGCCACCTCGTTGATGCGCCGGTTGTCGTCCACGGCAATGACGTACTCGGTGACGCGGCCCTCCATCTGCAACAGCTGCTGCGTGAGGGCCAGCGGCACGTTGATGATGCGCTTGTTCTCCAGCGTGGCCGCGCCGCGCGTGATGCCCACCACCTCCAGGTCCAACGCGTTGATGGCGCCCTCCCGCCCCGGCGCGGACAGCGAAAAGAACCCGCCCAGCTCCGCCTTGAACGCCTGCGCCAGCTCACCTCCCAGCACCGCACCGTTGGCTTTGTCCGCACGCAGGTGCGTGCCCGGCGCCTGCACCTCCACCGGCCGCTCCGGACACGCCTGGAACTCCGCCACCGGTTCCAACCCAAACCCCACAACGGTGGTCCCGTTCACCCCGTCAGACAGCGTCCCGCCAAACCGGATGCGCCGCGCCACCGCCTTCACCCCCGGCGTGGTGCGCACCGCGTCGTAGAGTTCGCCGCCCTCAGGCATGTCCAGCTTCAGCGGCGCGGCCTCCGTGGCCTTCAGGTAGCCCTTCTTGTGCACCTGGATCGCACCAATGCGCGTGTTGATCGTCTGGCTCACCATCAGCGCGGACAGCCCCCAGCCAAACCCGTTGATGAAGATGACCACCGCCACACCGACGATGATGGCGCCCAGGGTGAACGCGCTGCGCCGCTTGTTGCGCAGCAGGGAACGGAACGCGAGCGGAATCATGCGCAGGTACATGATGCGTTCCTTCAAACGTGCCCCAGCGCGTCCACCGGGCGCAGCCGGCTGGCCTTCCACGCGGGGTAGAGCGCAGCCAGCGCGGCACCGGTCCCCGCCGTCAAAACCATTCGCAACAGGAATGCGGAGGCCACGTACGGCCGGATGATCTGCGGCACCGCGCTGCCCGGCGCCGGCAGCTCCAGCCCGCGTGCACCCATGTAACCCACTATCCCCGCGCCCAGCAGTCCGCCCAGCAGCGCGCCCACCGCGCCAATGAGCGCGGCCTCCCACAGGAACATCAGCAGCACCTGCCGGCGGCGCGTACCCACCGCCATCATCGTGCCAATCTCGCGCACGCGCTCCAGCACCGCCATCAGCAGCGCGTTGGCAATGCCCATCAGCATCACAAACATGAACATCACGGTGACCAGGCTCAGCGCCGCGTTCTGGTTGCGCTGCACGTCGCGGACAAACAGCGCCAGGTCACGCCACGTGTGCACTTCGTAGTCCTCCCCCAGCGCGCGCCGCACACGCTCCGCCACGTTCTCCACGTCGTCCACATCGTGCACCTGGATGGCTATCTCCGTGATGCGTCCCTCCAGGCGCAGCAGCTCCTGCGCGGTCCGCAGCGGCATGATCATGATGCGCCGGTCCTGCTGGCTGATGGACTTGAGCCCGCCCGCCACCCGCACGTTCACGCCGTTGAGGATGCCGTCCACGTCGGAAGCCAGCACCGCGCCGGGCTTGCCCACCTCCGCCTGCATGGCCTCCCACAGGTCCACGCCGACAATGATCCCCGCCTCGCCCTCCTTCAGCCACCCGCCCCTGCCAATGAGTTCCATCCGCTTGGGGGTGACCTTCAACTCCGTGGCCGGGTCCACCGCCGTGATCTGCGCAAACAGCGTCTCATCCCCCGCATTCACCAGCCCGCCAAACCCTATCCGCGGCGCCACCGCTTTCACACCCGGAACCGCCTGGATGCGCGCGAGCAGCGTGGGATCCTCCGGCAGGTTCTTCCCGATGGGCGACGCATCCATCCCGCCCACGTGTCCCCGGCGGTGCACCTGCAGCGCGCCCATGTTTCCCTCGGTGACGCCCTGCACCAGCGCGGCTTGCAGCCCGTTGAGGAACCCGCGCACGCCCACCACCGCAAACACGCCCACCAGCACCGCCGCCACGGTCAGCCCCGTGCGCCGGCGGTTGCGCAGCAGGTTGCGGACGGCCAGGCGCAGCAGGACCACGTTTCCTCCTCAGTACCGGCGGGGCAGGCATCCAAGGCCGGGCGCCTTCCCCGCGTCAACGTGGAGGCACGGCTGCGCTGTGGTCACCGCTGGCTGCCGCCACGGTTTGCGCGCTGACGGGCGCGGTGTTCTCCTCGCGCGCATGGGCCGTTTTGTTCCCGTTCACCACGAAGCGCACGACGACTGTTTTGCCGAAGAGGCCAGCCAGGTGCTGGCCGGCAACGGGCTGCGCGTCACGCGACCGCGCCGTGCCGTCGTGGAGCTGCTGGAGCGGTCACCGCGGCCCATGGGCGCGGCGGACATCCACCAGGAGTTGCGCACGCAGGGCATCCGGATTGACCGGGCCAGCGTGTACCGCGTGCTGGCGGTGCTGGAGGCGCAGGGACTGGTGCACCGCGTGCTGTCCGCGCAGGGCTACATGGCCTGCCACCCGCCCACGCACCTGCACCTGCACGGCGGCACGGAGCCCGCGGACCACAGCTGCCACCACCACCTGGTGTGCCGTGCCTGCGGGCGCACGCTGGAGACGCACTGTGACGGACTGCGCGGCCTGATTGACACCATCGTGGAGCGCACCGGGTTCCAGGTGGAGGGTCACGTGCTGGAGATTGTGGGCACCTGCCGCGAGTGCCGCCAGAAGTGATCCACGACGACATCCGTGCACCGCGTCTTGACACCGCGTCGGACCGTCCCTAACTGCGCGCGACCATGCAGAACACGCAGACCGGCACCACGCCCGCGGCACCCGTCCCGCCACCCGACGGTGGCGACATCGCCGGGCTCATCTTCTTTGCCCTGTTCTTTGCAGCCTTCTTTGCGCTGGGTATTGCGTTTGTGCGCAAGCGCAACCGTCAGAACCGTGAAGAGCTGGCCGCGGAACTGGACAAGGCCCCCCCGCCTGACGAACAGGCGCCCCAGCTCACCGAGGGCGAACCCCCGCTGCAGGCGGGTGAGGCCACCGCAGCCCATGCGCCCGCGCCGGTGGTCCCCAAGGATGACACCGAGGCGCGCGACGCCTACCGCCGCGGGCTGGAGAAGACGCGCACCGGGTTCTTCTCGCGGCTGACCACGCTGCTCAGCGGCACCCGGGAGATAGATGAGAAGATTGTTGATGAGCTGGAGCCGCTGCTCATCCAGGCGGACGTGGGCGTGAAGACCACGCAGAAACTGATGGACCTGGTGCGGCAGCGCCTGTCCTCCAAGGAGCTGTCCAGCGCGGAGAAGGTGCGCGACGCGATCCGTGACGAGATCCTCCGCATGGTGAGCGTGCCGGCGCCCGTCATGGAAGAGCGCACGGAGCGCCCCTGCGTGGTGATGGTGGTGGGCGTCAACGGCGCGGGGAAGACCACCACCATTGGCAAGCTGGCCCACCGCCTGCGCCAACGCGGCCACACGGTGGTCCTGGGTGCGGGTGACACTTTCCGCGCCGCCGCGGTGGAACAGCTGCGCGTCTGGGGTGACCGCGCGGGGTGCGTCACCGTTGAGGGCAAGGAGGGACAGGACTCCGCGGCGGTGCTGTTTGACAGCGTGAAGAAGGGCAAGGAGGAGGGCGCGGCCTTCATCCTGGGTGACACCGCGGGGCGCCTGCACACCAAGGTGAACCTGATGGAGGAGCTCAAGAAGGTGCGCCGGGTGATGGCCAAGGCGCACGAAGGCGCGCCCCACGAGGTGCTGCTGGTGCTGGACGCCACCACCGGCCAGAACGCGCTCATCCAGGCGGAGCAGTTCAACCAGGCGCTGGAGCTGTCCGGCGTGATCCTCACCAAGGTGGACGGCACCGCCAAGGGCGGCGTGATCATCGCCATCTGTGACCAGTTGAAGCTGCCGGTGCGTTTCGTCGGCGTGGGCGAGAAGCTGTCTGACCTGCGGCCGTTCGATCCCGCGGCGTTCGTCGACGGATTGTTCGCGGAAGGCTGACGGGTCAGCCCCGCTTCTTCTTCTTCCTCGGTTTCTTCTCGGGCGCCTCGTCTTTGGCGGCGGCGGCGTCCGGCGGCGGGCCCGCGTCCACCGCGGCGGCGGCCGGGTCAAACATGATCTCCACCTTGCGGTCCGGCGGTTTGAACGCGGCCATGTCCAGCTGCTGGCTCAGCTCCTGACCGTCAGGCAGGCGCACCACCAGCGTGAACGGCTTGTCCAGCACCACCTGGTCCAGCCGCAGGTTGGTCTTGCCGCTCTCCTTGCCGTCCACAAGGACCGTGGCCCCGGACGGCTTGCTCTTCACAATCAGCGTCCCGGTCACCGCGCGGCGCCCCTCCTGCGCGCGCGTGACCATCTGCTGCGCCTCTTCGCGGTTGGAGACCACCCACACGCCGGACACCAGCGCCACGGCGGCCAACCCGCCCAGCGCCACCCGCTGCGGCGTGCGGCTCTTGAGCCCCATGGCCTTGGCCAGCACCAGCATCTCCGCGTCATTGCCAATCTTGCCCGCCCACCCCAGCTCGTCATTCTTGGCCAGCACCTGCACGGCGGGGCGGTTGCTCACGCTGGCCACCGGCAGCGACGGAAGCACGTCCTGCGGCTTGGTCTGCTTGTGGACCTCGGTGAAGTCCTCACGCACGCGCAGCAGGTCCGTGGCGCTGGCGGAGGAGACCACGGCGGGCAGCGGTTCCTGCGGTGCGGGAGCGGGTGCGGGGGCCACCACCGGCTCGGGCGCCGGCGCGGTGGGGACCGCCGGCTGGCTCATGGCCGGCATGCTGGACGGCATGGGCTCCGTCTGCGGGCGTGACCGGCTCTCCGGCGGCCGCGTGGGCGGCGCGGTGAGCCCCTCCACCGCCACAGCGGCCTTCACGCTCTTGATCGCCTCGGACAGGCCGCGGCTGGTCACCGCCACGCCCAACCGCGCAATCTCCCCGCGCAGCGCGTCCTCAAAGTCCAGCGCGGAGGGGTAGCGGTCCTCCGCGCGCGTGGACAGCGCCTTCATCACCACCTCATCCACGCTCTTGGGAATGTCCCCGCGCAGCGTGGAAGGGATGGGCAGCGGGCCCTCAGCCAGCTTGGCGCGGTGCTCCACCGCGTCCTTCACGGAGATGAGCCGCCGCACCGTCAACAACTCATGCAGGATGATGGCCAGGCCGTACTGGTCCGCGCGCGCATCCACCGAGTAACCCATCACCTGCTCGGGAGACATGTACCCGGGCGTGCCCTTGATGACGCCGGAACCGGTCTGGTGCTTCTTCACGCTGGACCGCGCAATCCCAAAGTCCAGGATCTTCACCTCGCCCGCCGGGGACACCACCACGTTTCGCGGGTTCAGGTCCCGGTGGACAATGCCCAGCGGTGACCCGTCCGGCGCGGTGCGCCCGTGCGCGTAGCCCAGCCCCTTGGCCACCTCGGCGGCGATGTACAGCGCAATGGCAACGGGCAGCGGGCGGTTCTTGACGTAGCACTCGCGCAGCAGGTCCAACGCCGTCATGCCCTCGGCGTACTCCATGGCGATGTAGTAGTTGCCACCAACCTCACCCAGCTCATAGACGGGGACAATGTTGCCGTGCGTGAGGCTGACCAGGACTTTGGCCTCGTCCACAAACATCTGCACAAACGAAGGATTCTGCGCATACTTGGACAGGATGCGCTTCACCACCATCTGTTTTTCAAAACCGTTCACGCCGAAGATCTTGGCGCGGTAGATCTCCGCCATCCCGCCGACGGCGATGAGGTCCGTCAGCAGGTACTTTCCAAACGGGACCGGAAACGTCTGGGCCATCCAACCCTCGCCACACCCTTCGCTGCGGGCGGGCGGACCCTACCACCGGGGGGCCGCCGCGGCCCACCGCTTGCGGCGCCGCCCTTGCGCGTTTACACGGCGGGCCCCGCTCGTCGTCCACGGAGGCGCCACACCATGACCACGCTGGAGGAGGGCCTGTCCGCGCTGGACCGGGACGCCCTGCGCGAACTTGTCCGCCACGCCCTGCGCGTCACCGCCGCGCTGCCCGCGGCCGGCCCGCTGCCGGACGCGGTGACCGCGGGCACGGTGGCCCTGGTCCCGCGCGAGGAGGGCCTGCAGCCCAAGGACCTCCCGGTGGAGACGCTGCTGCACAAGATCACCATGGTGCGGGACAAGCTGCGCGTGGCGGAACAGCGCGTGAACGCCTCCGACGGGCTCACCCCCGCCGCGCGGCAGCAGCTGCAGGGCCGCCTCACGGAGGCCTACCGCGCGCTGGCCGCCGTGGACGCGCTGCTGTCACCGCCCCCCGCGGGCAACCCCGGAGGCACGCCGTGACCCCCGCCCCCTGCTCCCGGCTCCGCCAGGCCCTGCGCGCGTTGGCCGTCGTCGCCGCGGCGTGGGGTGCGTCCGCCGGATCCTGTGACCGCGCGGTCCGCCAGCACCCCCTCACGCTGGAACCGCAGGTGTTCTCGTTCCACCGCGCCATCCGGGACAAGCGCTTTGCGGAGGCCACGCAGTACATGGTCCCGGAAGTGCGCGAAGCGTTCGTCCGCTCCTGGGCCCGCGCGGACCGCGGCGCCGAGTTCCCCGAGCTGGAGGTCCTGGTCCAGCGCACCTCCGACGACGCGGAGTTCACGCACATTGAGGCGGAACTCCACTACATCCTGGCCAATGACCTGGTGGAGCGCCGCTACCGCATGCTGGAAATCTGGCGCGGCGTGGACCGCACCTGGGTCCTGTCCAACCTGGTGGAGGCCCCGCCGGAATTGCGCGAACCGGCCCCGGCCGCCCCCGTCGACCCCGCCGCGGCACCGCCCGCGCCCGCGCCAGCCACCGGCGAGGGGTTTGGCGGGCGCTGACGCCTTTCCCCGACTGTCCCCCCTGGACTAGAAGGCGCCCCGCCATGACCTCGGTCGAACTGTACGGCCTCGCCCCCATCATCACGCTCGCCATCGTGGGCAGCCTTGCGCTGCTGCTGGAAGTGGTGGGCATCCCCATCGGTGCCCGGCGTCTCGGGCCGCGCACGCACATCGCGTTCGTCACGGTGCTCGGCATTGCCGTGGCCATGGCGTTTGCGGTGGCCTCCTGGCGGGACGCGTGTGACGTCAAGGACGCCGCCATCTGTGTGGGCAAGGGCCTGACCATGTTCGGCGGTCAGATGATGCTGGACCGCTTCGGCATCATGATCACCGTGATGGCATGCGTCTCGGCGCTCATCGCCACCGCGCTGACCGTCCATTACATGCGCGCGCGGGACATGGAGCGCGGCGAAATCCTGGGCCTCATCTGCTTCTCCGCCGCCGGCATGAGCGGGCTGGGGATGAGCACGGACCTGCTGACGCTGTTTGTGAACCTGGAGGTCCTGTCCGTGGGCGTGTACGCGCTGGCCGGCCTGGACCGGGACAGCGGCCGCAGCGCGGAGGCGGCGCTCAAGTACTTCATCAACGGCGCGTTTGCGGCGGCCATCCTGCTGATGGGCACGGCGCTGTGCTACGGCGCCACCAAGTCCACCTCTATGGCGGCGCTGGGCCGCATGGTGCTGGCCACCGGGGACCCCAACCACGCGCTGGCCATGGTGGCGCTGGGCCTGGTCATCTCCGGCATTGCGTTCAAGGCCGCCACCATTCCGTTCCACGCGTGGGTCCCGGATGTGTATGACGGCGCGCCCGCACCCGTGACGGCGTTCATGGCCGCGGGCGTGAAGGCGGCGGCGTTTGCAGCGCTGGTGCGGCAGGTGGTGCCGCTGCTGCCCGCCACCGGCCCGGCGGATGCCACGTTCATCCAGGTGGCCACCGTGGTCTGCGTGGGCACCATGACGCTGGGGAACCTGGCCGCGCTGGGACAGCGGCGCATCAAGCGCATGCTGGCGTACTCGTCCATTGCGCACGCGGGCTACGTGATGGTGGGCATTGTGACCATCCTGGCCGGCCGCCGGGAGGCCGTGGCGCCCATTGCGTATTACCTGCTGGCGTACGCGTTCATGTCGCTGGGGAGCTTTGGCGTGGTGGGCTTCCTGGAGCGGCGCGAAGGCCGCGGCAACACCTTTGAAGAGTGGTCCGGCGCGGCCCGGCGCTACCCGGCGGCGGGCGTGGCCATGGCCATCTTCATCTTCGGCCTGGCGGGCATTCCCCCCACGGCGGGCTTCATTGGGAAGTTCACGCTGTTCACGGAAGCGGTGCGCGCGGGTCTGGTTCCCCTGGTCATCATCGCCGTGCTCAACTCGCTCATCAGCGTGTACTACTACCTGCGCGTGCTGGTGTTCATGTACATGAAGGAGCCGGACCGGGACCTGGAAGGCGCGGGTGGCCCGTGGCTGACGGTGGGACTGGCCACCGCCGCCGCCGCGGTGCTGGCGCTGGGCATGATTCCCAGCCGCTACCTGGACTGGGCACAGAGCGCCATGGGGTTGTTCGCCGGAAGGTGAGCCGGGACGGCTTCACGCCGCGCGGCGGCGCACGCACGCCCCCACCAGGCCCAGCAGCGCCATGACGGACAGCACGGGCGCCGCCGGCCAACCCGTTGGCAGGTAGCGCAGGTCCACCGCGCCACCGGCCGCGTTGCGGATCACCACACCCACAAAGCTGCCCGCCACGCGCACCACGGGGAGTTCCGCGCCGTCCTGCCACGCGCGCCACCCGGACAGGAACGCCGTCCGCACCGCCACCACCCCGGCACCACCGCGTGTCACCACGCGGTAGCCCCCGTCCACGCGCGCCACCTCCACTCCGTCCAGGCCGCCGGCCGGCAGCGCCTGCTCCGCCAGGCGGTGCAGCGGGTCATCCACCCACGCCTGGGGGTCCGTGCCGCTCACCAATCCCGCCTGCAGTGACGCTTCGTCCGGCGCCCACCGCGGCGCCGCCACCACCCAGGACGGAGGAAGCGGGCTGGTCACCGCGTACACCGCCGCGCGGTCACCGCCGCCCAGGTGGAAGCCACCGGTGATGCCGGCCACGGCCACCTCGTGCGCCGCGGCGTCCACCGGCGCGCGCGTCACCACCATGTGGGTGCACCCCGCGGCGCGCGCCGCCCATCCGTACCGGTCGTTCACCTGCGCGGACAGCCACAGGTTCATGCGGGATTGCAGCGGCCCGTACACAATGCCGGACGCCATCCCATCACACGCGTTCCACTGCGGCAGCAGCAGCAGGCGCTGCGCCAGCACGCTGCCAAACACCCCTTCCCCCGACGAGAAACCCACCGCGGAAACGCGCAGGTCATGGCAGAGCACCGCCTCCGGGCCCAGCACGCGCAAGGGTGATTGCACACCCCGCAGGTCCGGCATCACCGGCACGGACTGCAGGTCCGCCACCGCCAGGTCCAGGACCGCCAAGCCCAGCACCCAGCGGCCACGTCGGGGGAACCGCCACGCCACCAGCAGCGCTGCTGCCAACGGGACTGCGCCCTGCCACAGCACGCCACGCAACATCTCGGACGGCGCGGCCCACTCCGCTGTCGCCGCCGGTGCCAGCGCGTCCAGGCGTGGTGCCAGCACGGACACCGCCATCATGCCGGTCACCTGCAGCGCCAGCGCGGCGCTCCCCAAGCCCAGCAGCTGCCGGCGGAAACGCGGGAGCCGATCCGCCGCCACGGCGGCAAGGACCACGACCGCCAGCGTGGCGACGACGAGATACTTGGCCGGATAGCGGAACGCACCCAGCGGTGGCAGCACGCGCACCAGCCACGGCAGGACGGGCGTGTACTCGCCCAATGCCGCCACGGTGGCCCCCAGTGCCACAACGCCCGCCGTGCGCGCGCGCCGCGCCCCCAGGCCCGCCGCGCTCAACGCCAGCAGCAGCCAGCCGAGATAGGGCATGTCGTTCCAGAAACCACGGCCCGGACCCACGGTTCCCTCAGCCAGCGCCGGAAGCGCCACGTCACCGGCCACGCGCTCCAGCAACACGCCGGGCGCCACCGTGGCCAACCACATCCACGGCCCGTAGGACCAGGACGTGACCTCGCCCAGCGCCATCCCGCTGCGTCCGGTCAGGCGCAGGTCCGCCAGCGTGGGCCACCACAGCACCAGGCCGGCCACCACGGAGAGCACGCTGGCCAGCGCCACAAACCCGGCCACCGGGCCCGCGCGCGGCCGGTGCCGCGCCGCCACCACCTCCACGCCGCACAACACCAGGCACAGCGCCCATGACTGCGGCTCGCCGCCCAGCACGCAGCCCAACAGCGCGGTGGCCAGCGCCGCGCGCGGGAATGTGCCGTCCCGGCGCAGCAACGTCCGCACGGCGGCCCAGGCCAAGGGCATCCACGCCGCGCCAGCCATGTAGACAATGTGCAGCAGCAGGTTCACCACCGTCCCGCACAGCGCAAACGCCACGCCCGCCCATCCCGCCGTGGCGGGCCGCACGGCCAAGGTGCGCACCAGCCACGTGGTGGCGGCCGCCGCCACCGCCAGGTGCAGGATGCCCTGCACGCACGCGCCCACGTCCGGCGGGAGCGGGAGGACCAGCCAGCGCAGCGGGTAGAACAGCTGGACCTGCGGGTCGGTGGCCAGTGGCATGCCCCCGCCCAGCGCGTCAGACAGCAGCAGGCCGGCCTCACCCAGGCGGGCGCGAAGTTCGCACAGGGTGCCCACGTCCACGCGCGTGAGGTCCAGGCCCGCGTAGACCCGGCCGGCCAGCAACGGCAGTCCCAGCAGCGCCAGCACCGCCGCGGCAGCCGCGGCCGCAGCACGGCGGGTGCGGGTGGCGGACGCGGTGGTCCAATGGCCGGGTGGTGACGTCGTGCGATTCCCGGTCATCGGTTGCGACCGGTGGTGGGTTGCCCGACCGGGGGGCTCAGCGGTCGCACTCGCCGCCGATCATGTTGATGCTGTCAAAGATGGGCACAATGTCCGGCAGCATCTGGCCCTTGATGAGCTGGTCCAGCGTGGAGGTCAGGATGAAGCACGGCGGCCGGCAGCGGACCTTCCAGCCGCGCCCGCCACCGTCAGAGACCAGGTAGAACCCCAGCTCGCCGTTGGCAGCCTCCGTGTACGAATAGCCCTCCCCGGCCGGCACGTGGATGCCCTCCATGATGATCTTGAAGTGCGAGATGAGCCCTTCAATGGAGTAATACACGTTGTTCTTGCCCGGCAGCGCAATGTTGGGGTCATCCACCAGCACGGGCCCCTTGGGCAGCTGGGCCACCGCCTGCTGGACGATCTTGCGGCTCTCGCGCATCTCCTCCAGGCGGCAGATGAAACGGTCGTAGCAGTCACCCTTCACGCCCACCGGGATGTCAAACTTGAAGCGGTCATACCCCAGGTACGGCATGGCCTTGCGCACGTCATACGGGACGCCGGAGCCGCGCAGGGAGGGTCCGGTCCACCCGCAGTTGACGGCGTCTTCGGCGCTCATGACGCCCACGCCCACCATGCGGTCCACGAAGATTCGGTTGCGCCGGACCAGCTTTTCCAGGTCATCCACCTTGGCCATGCCCCAGTCCAGCGTTTCCAGCACGCGCTCGGTCCAGCCCTCCGGTGCGTCCTGCGCGGCGCCGCCCACGCGGCACCAGGACGTGGTCATGCGGGCGCCGCACAGCTCTTCAATGCGGTCCCACAGCCGTTCGCGCGCCTCCACGCAGTAGAAGAACGCGGTCAGCCCACCCAGTTCCATGGCCTGCGCCGCCGAACTGGTCAGGTGATCGGTGATGCGGCTGACCTCGCTGGCAATGACACGCAGGTACTGCGCGCGCTCCGGCAGCTTGGTGTGGATGCCCAGCAGCTTCTCCACGGCCAGCGCGTAGCCCACGTTGTTCATCAGCGGGCTGACGTAGTTGAGGCGGTCCGTGTACGGGAAGCACTGCGTCCAGGTGACCTGTTCACAGCTCTTCTCAAAGCCGCGGTGCAGGTAGCCCACCGTGGTGTCGCTCTTGACAATGGTCTCGCCGTCCAGTTCCACCTTGATCTGCACGGTGCCGTGGGTGGCCGGGTGGCTGGGCCCCAGGCTGATGTGCATGTGCTTGGTGTGCAGGTCGCCCGCAAGATCGGGTTCATGCTGCGGGGCGATGAAGTCGTCGCCCTCGTCCTTCTCCCAGTGCTTCTCTTCCTCGTGGTGCTGGGGCATGGCGTTCTCCGTCGCTGTGGGAGTCAGGCGTTGGGGTTCTTCATCGGGATGAGCGGCTGCCGCTGGCGCACCGGGTAGTCCTTGCGCAGCGGGTGGCCCACAAATTCCTCGTACAGCAGCACGCGGCGCAGGTCCGGGTGGCCCTCAAAGCGGATGCCGTACAGGTCCCAGCCTTCGCGCTCCATCCAGTCTGCGCTCTTCCACAGCGTGGACACGGTGGGCACCACGGGGTCTTCCAGGTCCACGGGGACCTTCAGGCGCAGGCGCCAGCCGCGGGACAGGCTGAGCAGGTGGTAGACCACCTCAAACCGCGGGGCCTGGCCGCCGGTGGCGTTGGAGGCTTTGCCGGCGCCGGGGCTGCACACGCGCTGGGCGGGGGGCATGCCCAGGTAGTCCACCACGGTGAGGTCGGTGAGCATCCGGAAGTCCATGTCCGGGCTCTCCTTGAGCCACGTGCACACGGCCAGCAGCCCCTTGCGGTCCACCAGCGCGGTCTCGTCCCCGTGCTGGGCGTGCGTGCCCAGCACCTCCTGCGGGAACTTCTTCTGGAGCCGTTCGAGCGCGTCCTTGGACATCGGGTCCTCCTCGGGGAGGGCGCGTTCTACCTAGGGTGGCCCAGGCGGTCCAGCGGTCCAGCGACGCCGTGGGTGCGCGGGCGTGCCGTCCACGCCGCAGGCCGCGTCCTCGTCGGTGGTCGTGCAGGTGATTCTCCCGCGTGCGCCGTGTCGCGCGCCCCGTCCGGCATGGGGCCGCACACCGCCGAACGCGTGGCGTCGCGGTCAGCCCCACAAGAGGCCGAGTTCCCCCTCGCGCACTCAGCGCTTCTTCTTGCCCTTGCCGCCGGCCTTGGCCTCGGCAACCTCAAAGCCCAGCGGAAACTCCATGGCAAAGAAGCCGCCCTTGGGCCGGGGCCACGGGTAGTTGCGCACCTCATTCTTCACGCACTCCAGCATGCGCGGATCCCCCAACGTGTCCTGCTTGACGTCCAGCTTGCTGAAGGTCCCGTCCTCCTCAATCTCCACGTCAAACTTCACCACGCCGGCAACCTTGGGATGCGTCTTGCGGGCCACCTCGTGGCAGGCGCGGGCCTTGACCGCCACGCCTTCCAGCGCCGGGCGGATGGCCTTCTCGTCCAGGATGCCCGCCTTGCGGCGGGGTTTGTCGCCGGCGGCGGGCGGGGTGGCCTGCGCCGGCTTGTCACCCGTGGGCGGCGCGGCGGCCGCGGCGGTGTCACCGGTGGCGGGCGCAGCCGCGGGGACCTCCGGGGGCCCCCCGCCGCCCAACACCGAATACCCTATGCCGACGACCACCAGCAGGCCCACGACGGCACCGCCGATGATGGCGATCTTCTTGCCGGGCGGTTCAATGGACTGCAACTCGGTGGTGAGGGGCGCATCGCCCTCGGCCAGCATGCCGGGGCGGGTCTCCACGCGCTTGACGGACACCTTGTGGAGGCTCTCCTCCAGCGTCGTGCGCGTGATCCCCGCGGCTTCGCCGGCCTTGTAGTAGGCGTCCAGGTCCGCCGGCTCCACGTCAGGCGCGGGCTTGCTCTCCTGCTTCGCGGCGCGGGAAAGCGCGCGCGCCAGGTCCTCCGCTTTGAACTGGAACGACGGGCGGGCCGCGGTGGCGTCCGCCGGGGCGGGCTCGCTGGCCGCGGGCTGTCCGGGCGGTGGCGTGGAGGCCATGGCCTTCTCGGCCACCTCGCGCAGCTGCTCGGAGCGGGCGGCGTCCGTCTTGCCGGTGGTCTCCTGAAAATACTGGATGGGCTTGGCGCCCGTCTGGGGAATGCCAAACTCCTGGTTCGCGCTCACCACGCCGGGCGCGTCAAACTTCAGACCGCACATGCCGCAGAAGCGCGCGTCGTCGGGGAGCTGGGCCTGGCAGCGGGTGCACAGCATGGGGCGGCACCGTAGAGGCACCCGCCCCCGCGCGACAAGGGCTCGCGCCCCCCCGCCCGCGGCGCCCCACGGCGACGAGAAACTCCCCGCAGCCCCTGCGGCATGGCGCCCTGCCCGGGACGCCCTCACGTCGACGCTGCCGGCGGGCGCGTGGTACCCCGCGCGGCGGGCGTGATGTCAGCCCTCCGGCGGACACCGGCGGGCCATGGAGCGGAACATGATGATGCGTCTGGGATTGGCAACCCTTCTGGCAGCGGGCCTGGCGTCCTTCGGCGGGTGTTCGGGCGGTGATGACGATGACGACGCGGCGAGTTCGTCGTCGTCTTCGACGGGCGGCGGGTCCTCCAGCAGCGGCGGGGGATCCTCCAGCAGCAGCGGCGGGTTCCAGCAGCCCGCGGACGTGGAGGCGGGCAGCGCCACCACGCTGGACGTGGAGAACGCGTACGGCAGCGTGGACCTCACGGGGGAATCCCGCACCAGCGTCCACGTGGTGGCCACCTTCACCGGGCAGGACGTGGCGCGTGCGGGCGAGATCACCGTGACGTCCGCCCTCAGCGGCAGCGCGCTGCAGGTGCGCGTCATCTACCCGGCCAGCAATCCGCCCAACGTGGTGTGCAACCTGGCCATCAGCGCGCCCGCGGGGCTGGCGCCGCAGGTCTCCACCCAGGCCGGCGCCATCACCCACGCCCACGGCACCGCCGGCGGGACGCATGACACCGCGGCGGGCGCCATCACGGTGGTGGACGGAGCCGGCGCGTTCTCCGCCACCTCCCAGGCGGGCGCCATCAACCTGGGCCTCACGGGCACCGTGGCCGCCCTCAGCGCCACCAGCGCCTCCGGCAACGTGGCGCTCACCCTGCCGGCCGCCACCAACGCCAACCTCAGCGCCACCACCACGCTGGGCACCATCACCATCACGGGCATCACGCTGACCGGTACCAACACGGGGACCACCGCCAGCGGGCAGTTCGGCACCGGCGGGCCCACCCTGACCCTCCAGTCCACGACGGGTGACATCACCATCACCGGGCAGTGATCCCAGGGGAAGGCGGACAGCGGGCGGCGCCTCGGCTAGGATCAGCTTCCGGGCGCCGTCCGGTCAGCAGTGGAGCGGCGGCCGCGGCGGGACGCGGTGTCGCGCACCACGGGGCTCCATGACCATCACGGAAAGCCACAGATCACCAGCCATGGACCCCGAGGAGCTGCTGCAAAGGCTCCTGGACGCGGAGAAGGCGCAGCCACTCAAGACGGGCCGGCAGGTATTCGTCAACCGCAACCTGGACCTGTCACAGGTCAGCTGGGTCGGGTTTGACATGGACTACACGCTGGCCATCTACAAACGCCTGCCCATGGAGGAGCTGCAGTACCAGCTCACCATGGAGAAGCTCATCACCAAGAAGGGCTACCCGGCGGAGATCCGCAACCTCCCGTATGACCTGCCGTTTGTCATCCGCGGGCTGGTGGTGGACAAGGCGCGCGGCAACGTCCTCAAGCTGGATGCGCACGGCAGCGTGGGGCGCGGCTACCACGGGCGCGCCGCGCTGGGCCCGGAGCGCCTGCGCGAATTGTACCGCTCCGTTGCCATCCGGCTGTCCAACAGCAAGCGGTTTGCGTCCCTGGACACGCTGTTCTCCATGCCGGAGACGGGGCTGTACGCCAACCTGGTGGAGTTCTTTGAGGCTCACGCCGCCGCCGGGGGCAACGTGGGCCCGCTGCAGCGCAACGGCGAGTACGCCGCCCTGCTGGAGACGGTGGTGACCCCCGCCGAAGCCGCGGACGTGCTGGGCAACACGCCGCCCATTGACTACTTCCGGCTGTTTGATGACGTGCGCGAGTGCATTGACGAGGCGCACCGCGACGAGAGCCTCAAGTCCATCATCAAGCAGGACCTGGGGCGCTACATCTTCAGCGACCCGGAGTTGCCCCTCACGCTGCACAAGCTGCGCAGCAGCGGCAAGAAGCTGTTCCTGCTGACCAACAGCCACTGGGACTACACCAACCACGTCATGAACTTCCTGCTGGAAGGCCACATTGGCGAATACCCTTCCTGGCGGCACTTCTTTGACGTGGTGGTGGTGGGCAGCGGCAAGCCGCGGTTCTTCACGGAGACGCCGCCGTTCCAGGAGCTGGACCCGGCCACGGGGGACAAGCGGCCCATCCACAACCCCACGCGCTTTGAACGCGGCAAGGTGTACCTGGGCGGCAACATCCGGGAGTTTGAATCCCGCGCGGGCGCCAACGGTGATGAGATCCTGTACGTGGGTGACCACATCTACGGTGACATCCTGCGGTCCAAGAAGAACCACCTGTGGCGCACGGCGCTGGTGGTGCAGGAGCTGGAGGAGGAGATTGGGCTGGTGGAGAGCCACCGCGGGCAGCTGTGGCTGGTCCAGGAACTGGACCGCAAGTCCGCTGAACTGGAGGAGCTCACCGCGCACCGCAAGGCCATCCTGGCGCGGCTGGAGCAGGACGCGGGCGCCAGCGAACTGCCCCCGGGCGTGGATGACTCCACCCGTGAGCAGGCGGCGCGGGTGCTGCGCAAGCGCCTGGACCAGGAGAAGCGCGAAGCGCGCAACGTGACGCTGGAGGCCGCGCGCATTGAGGCGGAGGTGGTGCGCGTCCTCAACCCGTACTGGGGCATGGTGTTTAAGGAGGCACACGAACTCAGCCGGTTCGGCGAGCAGGTGGAGGACTACGCGTGCATCTACACCTCGCGCGTGTCCAACCTGCTTTACTACTCACCCATGCATCACTTCCGCTCCCCGCGGAACCAGATGCACCATGAGCGGCTGGCGCTGGCTGGCGAGCGCCGCAACGTCTGAGGCGCCCGCACGCGCTGTTGTGCTAAGGCCGTGGCCATCCGGGCGGCGCAGGCGCCGCCGGGTGGGGCCCCGTGACCGACGACACTTCCACCTCTGCAATGGCTGCCCAGGCGCTTGCCGCGTTGCGCGAGGAGGCCTCCGCGCTGGACGTGGAGGACATCGTCGCGCTGTGCTTTGCGTTCAACAAGGACCCGCGCCGGCTGCGCGTGTACCTGGACGTGCTGCGCGGCAAGGCGGGGGTGAAGGCGCAGGCGGCGGCGTGCCTGGTGTGCTTTGACCTGGCGCGCCAGGGGGACGTGCGGTTTGAGGCGGAATTCATGGCGCTCATCCCGGTGATGACGGAGTGGGCGTCCCCGGACGCGGCGGGGGGCCTGTCACTGGCGGAACGGCTCATTGGTGACAACGAATACCTGCGCGCGCTGTGGGTGGACCTGCGGGGCCGGCTGACGCGGCTGGACCCGCGCGAGGAACCCGGCGAAGGCGTGCTGGAGGCGGACACGCTGGAGATCGCCCTGCTGGACGAGGACGACCTCGACGAGATCGGGCTGACGGAACTGGATGTGCTGGAGGTGGACGTCCAGGCGTTGCGCGCGCAATGGCTGGCGGCGCTGGACCGGTTCTGCTTCTGGAACCCGGACCCCGCCACGGCGCGGCCGGACGCGCCGCCGGGGTTCTTTGCGGACCACCGGGCGGACATGGCGCGGCTGGACCGCTTCCGGCAGGACGCCCTCAGCCTGTCCCATGACGTGCGCGAGGCCGCGGAGATCCTCCCGCTGCTGGACCTGTTCCTGGCGGCGCACACGCGCGCGCGCACGCTGTTTGGCTCCCGCAACCGCAAGCGGGACGAACACCTGGAGCGCGGATTGGGCAGTTTCTGCGCGCTGCCCGGGCCCCCGGCGGTGGCGGTGGCGTGGCTGATGGACCCCACGGCGGCGCCGTTCAGCTGGGAGAAGGTGGCGGAGCTGCTGCTGGACTACCTGGCGTTCTTTGGACACCAGCCGCGCGCGCTGCGGACCGGGCCCATCCCGTGGGCGGTCAACGGCTACCTGCGCTCCAACCGCCCGCAGCCGCCGCCCACCGTGCTGGGCGGGGATGCCCGGGAGCGCCGCCGGCGGTGAGGGCCCCCGGTCCTTTGACGCTCCACCACGCGGTTGGTAGGCAGACCCGCGTTTTTCCCCCGGACCCTTCCACCGACGAGGACGGCCATGCTGGAGACCATTGAGAAGCACCTGGACGCGGAATCACGCAGCCTGCTGGAATACAAGGCGCGCGGCATCTCCAAGGAATCCCTGCACCTGCCGGGGCCGGACTTTGTGGACCGCGTGTTCACGCCCACGGACCGCAGCCCGCAGGTGATGCGCAGCCTGCAGTGCATGTTCAACACGGGACGGCTGGGGGGGACCGGCTACCTGTCCATCCTCCCGGTGGACCAGGGCATTGAGCATTCGGGCGGGGCGTCCTTTGCCAAGAACCCCATCTACTTTGACGGCGAAAACATTGTGAAGCTGGCGCTGGAAGGCGGCTGCAACGCGGTGGCCTCCACGTACGGCGTGCTGGGCAGCGTGGCGCGCCGCTACGCGCACCGCATCCCGTTCATCGTCAAGCTCAACCACAACGAGTTCCTGACCTATCCCAACAAGTTCGACCAGATCATGTTCGGGACGGTGCAACAGGCGTGGGAGATGGGCGCCACCGCGGTGGGGGCCACCATCTACTTTGGCTCCCCGGAGAGCGGCAGGCAGATCCAGGAGGTGGCGGCGGCGTTCAAGCGCGCGCACGAGCTGGGCCTGGCAACGGTGCTGTGGTGCTACCTGCGCAACAACGCATTCAAGACCAAGGAGATGGATTTCCACGTCTCCGCGGATTTGAGCGGCCAGGCCAACCACCTGGGCGTGACGCTGGAGGCGGACATCATCAAGCAGAAGCTCCCGGAGAACAACGGCGGGTACAAGGCGCTCAACAGCAAGGAGAACCCGTACGGCAAGACGTCAGACCGCATCTACAACGAGCTGGCGCCGGACCACGTCATCGAGTGGACACGCTACCAGGTGGCCAACTGCTTCATGGGGCGGGCGGGGCTCATCAACTCAGGCGGCGCGTCCGGGGACAATGACTTTGGTGACGCGGCCAAGACCGCGATCATCAACAAGCGCGCAGGCGGCATGGGTCTCATCTCCGGCCGCAAGGCGTTCCAGCGGCCAATGAAGGAGGGCGTGGCGCTGCTGAACCTGATCCAGGACGTGTACCTGTCCAAGGACATCACCGTGGCGTGAGGCGGGGCGGGGTCACCGTCCGCGCCGCCGGGTCACCCAGGTGGCGACCAAGAGCACAGCCAACGCCTGAGAAGAAACCGACGCGGAGGAGGAGGCGTCGCAGGCGCATGGCTTTGCGCCGGCGCCGTCTGCGCCGCCACCAGCATCCGGTGCACTGACGGCGCCGTCCTGGCTCATACCCCCACCGTCGACAACGTGGGCAGCGTCAATCGGTAGTGACGCGTCGGTGGGCTGTGCGGCGTCGGCGGGCTGTGCAGCGTCCATGGCTTGTGCCGCGTCAGTCGGTTGCGCTGCGTCAATCGGATGCGCCGCATCGGTTGGCGGCCCCGCATCGACCGACTGCGCCGCATCAGCCGCCACACCAGCGTCCAGCGGCCCCGCATCCGGTAGCGGCGCGGTGGTGAACCAGGTGGGCCCCTCCGTGCTCGCACCACTGATGGCGTTTTCCACGTGAATCGCCACGCCATGCTCGGTCCCCGGCAGCAGTCCCGTGAGCGCGCCCGTCACCGTTCGCACACCCACTCCCGTCTCCGCCGCGGCAACCGTTACCCTCCGGTCCGCTTGCCCTTGCACGCTGATGGTGGCGTCAACGCGCGTCGGGGCTCCGCGCGGGTCCATGTCCACGTGCACAGTGGCCTCCGTCGCCGTGACATCCGTGACCGTGACGTTGTTCAGCCCAGGGGACCGCTGAAAGATGAAATCCAGGCCAATTGCGTATTCACCCAGGTAGTCGGCTGGGACAACGTCACGGCCGGAAGACCGCCGCGCCCCGGCGGATGTCGCCACCGGTGCCAGGGCCGCAGAGTCCGCGGAGGAACACATGGGGATGTCCAGGCACCCCGCACTCCCGAACATGGAGATGGTAACCAAATAGGTGGCCGAACCGGTCAGGACGGGCGGGTCCGTGATGGCGGCCCACGCCACCCCTCCACCTGCAGCGGACATCACCTCGCCTTCTGCCAACAGGGTCATCGTGTCGGTGTTGAACAGGCGCAGCCTTCGCCTCAGGCCGCCCAGGTCTTCCTCCGCCGGGCACGCCGAAGGAAAAGCTGCCAGGAGTTCATCCATGGTGCGCGGCGTCCCCGCGGCCAGCCCCGGGGGATAGTGGAAACCCAATGCCGCCAACCGGAAAGGCTCCATGAGAAGAAACGACCACCCCACAGTGGCCTCAGAGCTACCGTTGGCGAACCACGTGAAACACGTGGTCCCCTGCACCATGGGCACCCTGACAAACGGGTAGCCTGGAGGGACCTGCGCGTGTGCCAGCGCAGGGAACCAAGCCATTAGAAACGCGAAGCTGAATGCGCGCAAATTCGCTCCCCCAGCGGGTTGTATCCTGGCGTCTTAGAACGTGGCCTCAGACCAGACGACCGGCTTCACCGGGATTTCAATCTCAACCCGCATGGACGGGTCCGCCCTCACAGTCACATTGGACGGCAACGTGATATTGCCTCCCGCAGAGACCAGGTTCCCCTCGACAACCATGTTGGACGCCAACGTAATGTCCCCTTGACAAACGATCTGGCCCCGCATCGTTCCGTTGGAACTGATGTCGCACGCATTGGCCTCCGTGCTGCTGCTGACCAACAGGTAGTCACGGGCCCAGGTTGGCGCCTGAAGTGAGAAGTTGGAGGACACTTCGATCTTCATGGGCGTCACCGCACCAAGGGTCAGCGTGACGCTCGCCGAGCTGAACAACAGGGTCTCGGTTGGATTTCCGTCAAAGAAGATCACGGCATCCGGCAGGTCCGCGTCCGTCAACTGGTTGTTGCGGAACTCGTGCTTGGTACCCGCATGGGTATGGAACACCTCACGCGGCGTAGCCTGCGGCGCAAATCCGTTGCAGAGCGTGCCATACGCATACGTGCCACCTCCCGCAGTGCCGGTGTTGCGCGTGGGAGCCCACTCGTCATCTCCGGTGCACTCCTCGTTGACTCCGGAACAGCCATCGCTCTGGACGCCCTTGTCTGCGCCGTTGCCGAAAGGACAGTATCCCGATAGCGATTGGCACCCGCCGGCATTGTCCGTATCCACGTAGGGGTTGACCGGCGACGTCTTGTTGCTGCTGTCCACCGCGGCATTGCCCTGGTCGTCGTAGTACACGGGAACCCAGCATCCGCAGTAGTCGTCATTGGTGGTGTAGAAGGTGTCATTGCCCGCCCAGGTGGTGTCCAGACTTGGGACGGCGTCATCTCCGCACGGGCGGGGCGTGCTGACGCTGCCGCTGGTCGGAAACGCGCCACAATTGAACGTGGAATAGGTACGGTTGAAATCCCAGAAATAGCCAATGGAGTTCTTGCCAAAGAAGAAATAGCACTCCTTCGACGCGGTGCGTCTGAAGAAGTTCATGTACTTGGAGTTCCAGGCATTGACGGGAGGAATGACCATGGGCTCGCTCTCCCGGGGGGGCACGCTCATGCATGTGGGACACGGCGTCGGCGTGCCACATGCCGTGGCAGTGCCGCCCGTGGTTCCCGCGGCCGTGATGTCCCCGCACTGGCAGCCGTTCAGCGTCAGATTCCCGTTGGCATGCATGCCGGCTGTGGCGCCGCAGATCGCGTCATTGGCGGCCTGCGTGATGTTTCCGTTCGCGGCAATGCCCGGCGCCAAACGCGCCGGTGCCAGGTACAGGCGGTACGAGCGCCGCGCGCGGGCCTGCGCGAAGTCCGTCCCGGGGAAGATGCCCACGACAGTAACGAGCACAATGCGGTCCCGGTCACGAGCTTGGTTGTCGCGCAAAGCGTTGATTTCTTCCGAGGCGGCCTCCGGACAGGTCAGGCCTGCGGTCCCCGGGAGAGCCAGGTAGGAACTCTCCCGGTTGTTGGTGGACCTTGGAAAGTAGTTGTTCCGCTGAGCAAGGGTGCCCGGCGAACTCGCAATGTCGGCGTTCCATCCTTCGTGGCCGTCATCCGAATTATCGTCAATTCGGACATAGAAGGCACCGCCGCCGAACACGACCTTGTGGAACGGCAGGTTGCTGTTGATATCCGTTGACGAGGTGCCACCGAACGGCGGGAGGTGGTCATCTGACGTGGTGCCGCCATAGGTCACGACCGCGCCGCCCGGATATCCGGTCCCATAGCTACACGTGGTGTTGAGACCCGGGTCCAGCGCCAGGTCAAAGTCCGCTTCCGTCTGAGCCATCTCGGACAGCCACGCTCGGGTACGGTTCAAACCTGCCTCAGCGATGTAGTCCGCATTGATCTGGGATGCCTCGTATGCGCTGGCCACGGCGTCATACATTGCCAGATCTTGGACCATTGCAACGCCAATCCCAACGAGGACGAGCAACGCAGAAGCGATCAGAAGCGAAAAGCCGCGGTTGGACCTGGGGTGCTTCTTCACAGGTACCTCCGTGCGCGGAGTTGGATGGACGTGTTGAGTTTCACTTTGATCGTTCCATGAGCGGACGTGGTCCGCTGCAGCGTGATCCCCACGCCCACACGGGTGATGGCATCCAATCCGGTTGCGCCGGCATACGTCTTCCCGGGTGGAGTGCTGATCTCCGTGTTATCCGAGTCGTAGTACTTCAGATCGAAGCCGACGACGTTTTCAGCCAGATTCTGCCACCCGGTACCCCCCTCCATGTCGGAGGTATCGCCGGTGCGCCCAGCGGCAAGCCCGCATACGGCTGCATTGGTCGCCGTGGAACCCTCAATTGTGGTGGCGGTGCTGCCACCCTGCCACCAAGTGTCGTTCTGAGCAAACGGCCCCCAGCACATCAGGTATTCCAAGCGTTTGTTGGTGGTGTTGTGGCGGAAGAACACGCGCTCCGGAGTGGAAAGCCAGCCGCGATTGATGGGATACACCATGCTGCCTTTGCCGACACCATCGGTCGTCCAGCCCAGGTTCAACGACGCGTACGGCACCCACTCGTCACTGGTACTGCCCCCGCCCCACGCCTCAAAGAACATGGAGATCCCCGGATACTCCCCGTTGGCGGCGGTATCATCACAGTGCGTGTGGAGGAACGGACTCCCGGCGCCGGTCCATGGTGGAGCCCCGCCGGGAAACGCGGAGGTTTCCAACTGCCGGTTGATGTACAGCGAGTTGGGAAACACAATGAGGAAGTACTCACCCTTGCGGTACTTCTTGAGCGACCATGGACACGTGGGACAGTCCACGCCGTTGCCGGCCGAGCAGGTTCCGGAGCCGTCTGCGGTGGCCGAACAGGAAGCGACTCCGTAGTTGGGCAGCACCAAGCTGGATTGCCGCGTGTCACATCCCGACCCGGCGAGGCATCCGCCACTCAACTCGTTGATCACAGTCGTATGGTTTGTGTAGTCATTGTTATCATCCAATTGACCGGAAAGCGCGTCCGGACAGTGGTTGCCGGCACTGTTGTAACGCTGGTAGCCCTCTGCATGGGCGGGTGTGGACAGCCCATTGAAGTTGCTGTCCGGCCGCACGAAGTCACCGACGACTCCAAAGCTGTGCGCGTTGGCGACGATGACGGGACCGTGGATCTTGTTGGCAGATCCTAGAAGGAACCCGCTATTGGCCGGTTGCTGGGGGTCCACGTTGTAGGAATCCTTGTGTGGCATCCCGGTCCCAGCCATCCGCAAATAGCTGGTCACGTACGCCATCACCGCGCGGCCATTGCGGGTCATTTCCGTGCTCTGCCGTCCCCGGACCATCTGACGGCGGACAAAGGCGTAGACGTCCATGACGCCCGCCGCGATCATCAGCGACACGCTGAGTCCCACCACCAGCTCGATCAACGTGAAGCCGCGCATGCCGCGCCGGCGGTGCTGTCGGGTCATCATGGGGACCTCAAGGTGGTCAGCTTGACCTGGCCACCGGGGTAGTTGACCGCCACTTCCACCTGCTTGACGGAGTAGGCGATGCTGAGGTCGGTGAAGTTCTGCGCCGTAACGGTGACCACGGTGAAATACCCAGGCGAACCCGGCACGGCCGTGCTGCTTTCGTTGGTCAACGAGGCATAGGCCACGTTGTGCAGCGCTTCCATCTTGTCCTGGGCGGCATACATGGCAGCCATACGATTGACGGCGCCTTGTTGCTGTTGCTTGGCCTGGGTCAAGCCGAATACCAAGCTCGCCAACACGGCCGCCAGGACGGCACCCGCCACCGCAGCCTCGATGAGGAGAAAGCCCCGTTTTTTTCTGTCCATGTTTCACCTCAACAGACGGGTGACGCCACGCCAATGGTCCCAGTGCAAACCTGACCAAACGTGGACACCCGAACAACAAGGTAGCGACCGGTCCCGTTGTGAATGATCTTCACGTCAAAGCCATCATCCGCCAGATCATCATTCATGTTGCCGCGAAGGATGCCTGACGGCCGCCACACGATGGGAACGTTGTTGGCCGTGGGCGGTAGCAGGCGGACCGTGTAGCCGGCCGGGACGAAGAAGTTCCTCTGCACAGTGGCGGAGTAGTTGGACACGCTTGATGCCATTGTGGTGGAGCTACCCACGTTGCTGGCTGACTCGCAATCCCCGTTCCCAAGCTGTAACAGGCGCAGTTGGTCAAGGTCATTTGCAGTGGCATCGGTGAACGTACCGCTGTCCGCGGGCTTGGCAGTGCCCGCCTTGTAGCCTTGAACGCGCAGGCAGCGTTTGAGGCCCAGGGCAAGCGTTCGGGTCTGCTGCAGCCATGCTGCCAGCTTGTTGCCCTCCGCTTCCATCTGCTCGTTGCCGATAGGCTTGGAAATGTTGGGCGCGACAACGCTGGCCAGAATCCCGAGGACGGCCAGGACCACAACCAGTTCCAACAAGGTGAAACCCCGTTTCCTAGTGCGCATGCTGCGCTCCTTCTCCTGGGTCCATGGCGATCTGATTCCTGGAGGCCTCGGCGGCGCCGGACGCTTCGGCCGCCTGCCGCCGCTCTGAGGCCAACCTCGCCGACTCACGGGCAGCATTGACAGTGTCCTCCACGCTTTTGCGCAGTTCTCCCAGCTCGCGCTCCCGGTCCTCCAGAGAGGCCGGCGTGATGGTTGTTGAAGGCTTGGCGATGAGTTCAGTGGCCCGCGCCAAAGCCTGGCGACCGCTCTCGATGTGCCGCTTGCCTGCAGCAACAGCCTCAAGACCGCTACTACGCGCGTCCAGACATGGGGCGAAGCCCTGACAGGCCTGCTCGGCGGTCGCCAAGGCGTCAGCCGCGGCGGAAAGCGCCCGCTCCTCGTTGGCCAGCGTGTCGCCCAGGTTCTCCACCCAGGCTCCGTGCCGCCTCGCAAATGCGTTGAACGTGTCTTCCGGAACGCCGCGGCATGCGGCTCCGCCCAGCGCGGCGGCAACCACCAGCGCCGAAGTTGCACCCCGCAGGCGCATTTCAAGTCTCATGCGCCACCTCCAAGACGCGTTGCCGGAGCCGCAACGCAGGTCCAAGACTCCAAATGAGGTACTGGTGGACCGTGGGCACGACCAGCCGACCGCTGTCCATCCATGTGGCGCCTCCACGCAGTCCGGGAGTTGAGTCAACGCTTTCAGGGGCCATTACGCGGCAGGTCGGCATCCGTCACACCTTCATCCGCTTCAGATCTGCCCGGGCTGGCGGAGGCAGCACGGCCGCATTGGGTCAGGCGTAGGGCTTGGCTCATGTGGGGACGTGTGGCACAAGTTCGGGAGCAGGGAGCTGGCGTGACGGCCGCGGTGCGTGGCGCGTACAGGTGGATCGGGTGGACAAGGACGCGGCCACACCCGAGTCGCTGGAACAGGCGCTCATCGCCCGCGCCAGCCGTGGAGAAGCGGAGGCCTTTGGAGTGCTTGTTGCCCGGTATGAAGCGCGCCTGTTCAACTTCATGGTCCGCTACACGGGCGACCGCGACGCGGCCCGCGACCTCTGCCAGGAGGCGTTCCTGAAGTCCTTCCGCGCGCTCCCCGGCTTCCGCGTTGGTGCGCCGTTCAAGCCTTGGCTGTACCGCGTGGCGATCAACACGGCGAACAGTTGGCTGCGCCGCGGTGCACGCCGCGAGGTGGGCGTTGACGCGCTGCCTGACGCCGGCTCGCCCTTGCGGTCGTCGACCGCGCAGCAGCCGCCGCCGACCGACACGCACCTGGAGCGCAACCAGCGCTCGGACGCGGTGGCCGCCGCGCTGGCGCGCCTGCCAGCGGACCAGCGCGAGGCGGTGGTGCTCCGGTTCGTGGAGGACTTCTCCTACGAAGAGATGGCGGTGGTCCTGGGCACGCGCGTGCCGGCAGTCAAGATGCGCGTGCACCGGGGGCTCGCCCGGCTTCGTGAGCTGCTTCAGGGACACGGAGGACCGCCATGACGCATGAGCCCGACGACGATGACCCCGCGCTGCGCGCGGCGGCGGAGTTGTTGCGCACGCTGCCGGCGGAGCCGCCGCCCGCCAGCGTGGCCGATGAGGTGGTGGCGCGCGCGCGCCCGGTGGGACGACGACGGCGCGCGGTGATGATCATTCTCATGGTGGTGGCGGCAGCAGCGGCGGTGGTGTGGATGTTCATGGCGCTACGGGCGGTGGAGGGCGCATGAGCGGCCGGCGCGGCTACACGATGACCGAACTGATGGTGGCCACCACGATTTCGGTGGTGGCGTGCCTGGGGGGGCTGAGCGCGGTCCGCATTGGCAGCGGCGCCACCGCGCGCGCGGAGCTGGCGCGCGCATCCGGCGACGCGATCCGGCGCCTGGAGGACGCCAGGGCGCTCGCGCCGCTGCGGCGGTGCGACCTTGGGCGGCTGTTGGGGCCCGGGGGCAGCCCCGCCAGCTGCGCGGAGGTGTTTGAGCGCGCGGGGCGGCAGCCATTCACCCAAGCCGGGGAGCTACCTGGGAAGGTAGGCTGGCAACTCACTTACGCGCTGGACGCCACTGTGCCGGCGCTGTTGCGCGTGGACGCCCGCTTCCATTCAACGGCCGGGGAGGTGCGCCATGCGCTGCTTGTCCACCGGTGAGGCTCCGGCGCGTGGCTACGCTCTGTTCGTTGCACTCGTTCTCACCGCAACGGTGCTGGGAGCGTCCGCCCTTGTGTTGGAGCGCGCGGCGCATCACCGCACGGAGGCGCGCGCCACGCAGTTGCGGCAGGCCGCGGCAAGCGCGCTCGCATCGGGTCACGCGGCGGCGCGCGTGCTTGCAGGACCACTGTGCGCCGGCCAGGCCCCGCCCGCCGGACCAGTGCACCTGACGCTCGGCGAGGCGTCCGTCGTTGAGGAATTCCGCATCATTGCGCCCGGCCGGGTGGAAGTGGACGTGGTGGCCGCCGCGGGTGACGTCCGCCGGCGCGCGCGACACTGCTTCTCTGCAGTCCCCGTCCCCGCCGCCGGCGGGCCACTTGGCGAGGACATGCGCGGCGTGCTCACACGGCTGGCGGCCGACGCCTGCATCATCCATGCGCGGGCGGGCCAGGGACCCGTGGAGTTGCAGAGCTGCGAAGGCGCGCGCGCCGTGCGCCTCCGGGTTGAGGGTGACACCGCGCTTGTGGACGCCGGACGTTCCCCTCCGCGCCTGCTCGTCATTGAGGGCGAGGGCAGCGTGACCCTGCCCGACGGGTGGAAGTTCACAGGCGTGGCTTGGACCCGTGTCCCGCTGCATGTTGCCCACCGCGCGCAGGTCACGGTGTCCGGAGCACTGGTGTGGGAAGCACCCGGATCCCCGATATTGACCGTCGACCATGACCCGGCCACAGCTGCGGAAGCGCTGTATGGGACCTTCGTGGACGGGTGCGAGGGGCTCGCCGTCGCCCCGTGACCGCCGCGGTCGTTGGCAGGCGCCACCGCCAGCGCAGCGATCACCCGCTGCAGTGCACACAATGTTCGGTTTCCGCGGCGACGGCGCGGTGACCCGACTGAACCCGCCGCCACCTTTCACACCGGCGGATTGGCCAGGCGCTTGTGCACTTCTGTGGCAATGAACAGGTCCAGCAATGACCCGTCCACCTGCCCGCGCTTTTCCTCGTCCTTGAGGATGTCCAGCGCCTTCTGGTGCGGCACGGCGCGCTTGTACGGCCGGTCGGACGCCGTCAGCGCGTCATAGATGTCCGCAATGGTCATCATCTTGGACTGCACGGGGATCTGCTCGTTGGTCAGCTGGCGCGGGTAGCCCTTGCCGTCCAGCTTCTCGTGGTGCGCGTACGCAATCTCCGGCACGCGCCGCAGTTCGCGCGTCCAGGGGATGTTGCACAGGAAGCGGAACGTGTGCGTCACGTGGCTCTCAATCTCGCGCCGCTCGTCATGGTTGAGGCTCCCGCGCGGGATGGACAGGTTCTTCACCTCCTCCGGCAGCAGCAGCGGCTTGACCTCCCCGCCCAGGTCCGCCCACGTGCGGCGCGCAATCTCGCTCAGGCGCTCAAACCCGCCCTGCTCCAGCACGGTGGGCCGGTTGCAGGCGGCAATGAACTCCAGGAACCCGTCCAGCTCGCCCAGCTCGCGCACCAGCTGCTCATCCAGCGCGGCGATCTGCGCGCGCGCCGCGTCAATCTCGTCGGACATCAGCAGCTGCGCCTTGCGCTTCCAGTGCTCCGTCTCCTGGGCGCGGCGCACCAGCGCAAAGCGCTGCCGCAGCAGCTCGTACTCCTGCGGGTAGAGCTTGTTGGACTTCACCAGCACGTGCTCGCGCACGCCCACCTTCCCAAAGTCATGCAACAGCGCCGCGTAGCGCAGCTCCTTCACCTGTTGCGTGCCCAGGCGCACCGCGGCGTACGGCCCCTTGTCCACGTGGTCCAGCTGCTCGGCAATGCCCACCGTGAGCACCGCCACGCGCTCGGAGTGGCCGGAGGTGGTGGGGTCCCGCGCCTCAATGGCGTAGACGCTGGCCCGGATGAATCCCTCAAACAGCCGTTCAATGTCCTGCTGCAGCAGCGCGTTCTCCACGGACACGGCCGCCTGGCCGCCCAGCGCCATGAGCAGTTCCTGGTCCTCCGCCGTGAAGTCACGCTCCTCCGTCTTGTTCAGCGCCTGGATCACGCCGGTGATCTCATTCTGCGTGTTCAGCATGGGCACGGTGAGAATGTTGCGCGTGCGGTAGCCCGTGCGCAGGTCCACCGCGCGGTTGAAGCGCGGGTCCGCGTACGCGTCCGGGATGAGCAGCGGCTGCCGCGTCTGCGCCACCACGCCGGCAATGCCCACGCCCATGGGGATGCGGATCTCCTGGCTGCCCAGCCCCTGGGCGATCTTGGTCCACAGCTCGCCGCGCTCGCGGTCCGCGATGAACAGGCTCAGGCGGTCCGCCTCCACCACCTCCTTGGCCTCCGTCAGCACGCGGTTGAGCAACTGGTCCAGGTCCCGGATGGACCCCAGCGCCTTGGCCACTTCCAGAATGCGGTTGAGCTTGGCGTTGCGGCGCTCCAGCTCGCGGGTGCGCGCTTCGGCATCCGTGGCTGGCGCACCGGTGCTGGGGGTGGCGGCGGGCGTGCGCGCGCGCGTGAGCTGGGGAACCGTCCGCTTGCGGGTGGCCATGGTCGTCGCCTCGGGCGTGGAGGTGGGTGAACCTACCAGATTCCGGGCGGCGTGTTGAAAAGCGGGTGCGTCGGCCACGCGCGTTGCCGTTGCACCGGCGGCGGGATAGCTCGGTGACCCGGGGCTCAGCCCCCGCAAGGAGGGTCCCATGGAGTTTGACTCGCCCCGCACCCGGCCCACGGCCACCGTCCGGCCCAGCGCTGCCGCCATGGAAGACGAGAACGCCCGGTTCATCTGGCGCGTCTACCGGTGGATGAGCCTGGGGCTTGGCCTCACCGGCCTCACGGCCATGATGGTGGCCTCCAGCCCGCAGGCCCTGTCGCTGGTGTTCGGCAACCGGTTTGTCTTTTACGCGCTGCTGCTGGCCGAACTGGCCATGGTGTGGACCTTCAGCACCATTGCCCGCAAGGCGTCCGTCACCGTGGCCATGGCGTTGTTCCTCACCTACGCCATCACCAACGGCGTCACCATGGCGGTGGTGTTCCTCATCTACACGGCGCGCAGCATCGCGGACGTGTTCCTCATCTGCACGGGCATGTTCGCCGCCATGAGCTTCTACGGGTCGGTGACCAAGAAGGATCTCACGTCGGTGGGCTCGTTCTCCATCATGGGCCTGTTTGGCATCATCCTCGCGGGCATCGTGAACCTGTTCGTACGCTCGGACATGATGTCGTTCGTCATTGCGTGCCTGGGCGTGGTGGTGTTTGTGGGGCTCACCGCGTACGACACGCAGAAGATCAAGGCGATGAACGTCATTGGCAATGAAGGCACGGACGACGACACCAAGGAGGCGCTCAACGGTGCGCTGGTGCTGTACCTGGACTTCATCAACCTGTTCCTGATGCTGCTGCGGCTGCTGGGCAAGCGCCGCTAGGCGCGCGCGCGGCGCAGGGCCAGCGCTTCTTCCACCAGCGCGGTCACCTGTTCAAACCGGAACGGCTTGGGCACCACCAGGTCCACGCCGTGGTCCTTCATGCGCGCGGGTTCCAGCGTGGCGCCCCAGCCGGTGATGAGGCCCACCGGCAGGCCCGGGTGGCGCTCCTTGACGGCGGAGGCCACCTCCCAGCCGCTCATGCCCGGCATGCCCAGGTCCGTGAACACGGCGTCCAGGCCTTCGGCCACCAGCGCGTCCAGGCGGGCCAGCGCGCTGGGCCCGTCCACCGCGGTCTCCACGTGGTGGTCCGCGGTGCGCAGCATGTCCGCCAGCACATCCCGGATGGATTCCTCGTCGTCAATGATCAGCACCCGCGCGCCGCCGGCGGTGGCGTTGGGGCGCGGCGGTGGGGGCGCCGCCGCCGGCTCGGCGGGGATGGGGAGCCAGATGGTGAAGGTGGCGCCGCGGCCCGGCTCGCTGTCCAGCTGAAACTCGCCGCGGTGGCGCTGCACAATGCCATAGGACACCGACAGGCCCAGCCCGGTGCCCTTGACCCCCTTGGTGGTGAAGAACGGGTCAAACACGCGGCTCTGCACCTCGGGTGGGATGCCGGTGCCGGTGTCCGCCACGCGCAGGAATGCGCCGCGCTCGCCGGTGCCGGTGCTGACCAGGATGGTCCCGCCGCGGGGCATGGCGTCACAGGCGTTGTGGATGAGGTTGGTGAGCACCTCGCGCAGCTGCTGCGCATCACCCAGCACGTGCGGCGCGTGCCCCACGTGCACCTGGACCTCCATGGCAACGCCCTCGCGCGTGGCCCGGTCCTTCCAGCGCGGCTGGGTCAGCTCCGCGGCCTGGGCGGCCACCTCGTCCAGGTCCACGTCGTGGAAGTCTTCTTCGCCGCCCACGCGTGAGAATTCCTGGATGCGGCGCACGGTGGCGGCCCCGTCCAGCGCGGCGCGTTCAATGACGTCCAGGTTCTTCTGCAGGTTGCTGTCCGCCACAAACGTCTTGAGCAGCTGCGTCCGTCCCAGGATGGCGCCCAGCACGTTGTTGAAATCATGCGCCACCCCGGCGGCCATCTCGCCCAGCGCGGAGAGCTTTTCCTGCAGCACCAGGCGGTCCTTGGCCTCGCGCAGGTCCTTGTAGGCCACCACCAGCTCGCCAAACATGGCGGCATTGCGCGACGCCAGCGCCAGGTGCGCGCTCACGCTGCCCAGGAACTCGCGCGCGGCCTCCGCCTGCTGCCGGTCAAAGCTGAACCCCACCAGCACCGCGCCGGCCGCGCGGCCGTCCACGATCATGGGTGCGCCGGTGACCCAGCGGACCTCATCCGCGCCCCAGTGGCCGCTCTGGTCCGTCCCGGGGTCCAGCACCACGGGGCCGTCCGCGCCCAGCACGCGCCACTGCAGGCCGCGTCCCTCCGGGAGCAGCGTGCCGGTGGGCATCCATTCCGCGCCGCGGCCGCGCAGCACCACCTCCAGCACCGGCTCCAGGCCGCTGACCGTGCGCAGGACCAGCACCTCCACGGTGGTGGCGCGCAGCACCCGCATCAGCTGCTGCCCCGCCACGCGGAACACCTCGTCGCGGTCCAGCGTGGAGGAGAGCGCGCGGGCCAGCTCATCCAGGGCCAGCAGGCGCTGCATGGCGGCGTCCTGGTGGTCATGCAGCGCGGCGCGTTCCACGGCGGTGCCCAGCTGGTGGCCAATGGACAGCAGCAGGGACAGTTCCTCGGGGGCAAACTCACGCGGTTCCAGGCACAGGCCCACGGCCGTTCCCAGCACGCGGTCCTTGGCCTGGATGGGCACGCACACCGCCGTGTGGAAGCCGGCAAACGCGTCGCGCGGGGTCACGCGCTCGTCGGTGGCCAGGTCCGTGACCACCTGGACATCTCCCGTGCGGATGGCTGCGCCCACCAAGCCGGTCTCCAGGCTCAGCTCCTGCAGCTTTTCCAGCTGCTCCGGCCCCACGCCACGGAACAGGCGCGCGCGCGCCACGTTGTGCCCCGGCTGCACCAGCGAGATGCCCGCCGCGTTGAACCCCATCACGGCGATGAGCCGCTCCACGGCGGTGTCCAGCACGGTGCCCAGATCCGGCGCGCGGGACACGGTGGCGGCCAGGTCATTGAGGACGGCCAGCTCGCGGTTGCGGCGCAACAGTGCCTTTTCGTACTGCTTGCGCGCGGTGATGTCCTGCAGCACGCCCAGGCTGGAGGGCTGCCCGTCATAGACGATGTACGAGACGCTGACGCCGACATCCAGGCGCTGCCCCGCCTTGTTCAGCGAGATGAACTCGTAGCGGGGCGGGAGCGGCTCACCCAGCGCGGCCAGGCGCGCGCGCTCCATGATCATGGGCCGGCTCTCCGGCGCAATAAGGCGCATGTAGTCAAACGCCGGGTTGCAGATCTCGTCGGCGGTGTAGCCCATCAGCTCGGTGAACGCGGTGTTCACGAACGTGAACTGCGTGGGCCCCAGGATGTAGATGGCGTCGCGCGTGTTCTGCAGCAACTCGGTGTACTGCGCCTCGCTCTGGGCCAGCCGGCTGCGCAGGGTGCTGGTCTCCAGCAGGTTGTGGACGGTGCGCTCCAGCGCCAGGTCACTGCCGGCGGCAAACGGCAGCGTGGCGTGCACGCCCAGCTGGCGCAGGCGGCGGGGCGTGTCCACGTCCTCGGGGGCGTGCAGCACCAGCAGCAGCGGGGCGCCCACCGTGTGCGGCAGCGCCTCCACCGCGGCCACCGCGTCCATGCCGCGGGCCACGCCCAGCACCAGCAGCGTGGCGGGATCCCGCGCGTGCTCCCAGCCCATGGTGCGCACGTCTTCCACGGGAACCACGTCGCGCGGGCCGTGCTCGCGCAGCAGGCCGGCCAACCGCTCGGCGCCCCAGTCACCCGGGACGCACAGGATGATCCGCGCCCGCGGCGTTCCCATGATGCCGTCAGGCTAGCCGCGCGTGCTGCGCCGCAGCAACAAAACCGCTCACTGAACCGCCCGGCGGTTGATGACGTCGCCCAGCCAGGCGACCGCGATCCCGCCCGCGGTGAGCGCAGCAAACACGCCCGCCGTCATCAACAGCAGTTCCCCGCCCACGACGAAGAACCCCGCCGCCGCATCCGCGGTGGACCGGCGCCGTTCCGGCACCAGGTGCGCCCGCTGCAGCGCAAAGACGTAGTTGGCGCCCAGCACCAGCGCGGCGCCGCCCAGGAACGCCACTGCTGCCACCGGCGCGGTCACGCGCAGCATGATGCGCACGCCGTCAATGAGTTCGGTGGGGACGCCCACCGGCTGCCCGGTGCCCTGCACCAGGAACGCGTTGAGCCGCGAGCCCTCCCCGCCCGGGGTGGCTGCCTGCGCCTCGCCCCAGCGGGCCACGCCGGACCGCCAGGCCTGGTCCTCCGGGGGCGGTGGCGGTCCCTCCGCGGGGGGGCCGGGCGGGGGTGCGGACAGGGCGGTGCCGCCGGACTCCTCCAGGCTGCGCAGGTAGGCCTCGTCGTCGGGGTCCGCCGGCACCTCGCCGGGGCCGCCCCGCTGCTCCACCTCGGGGTCCAGCAGCGCGGGCTCGGGCTCCGTGGCCGCGCCGGCCGCCTCCAGGCTGCCCGGCTCCGCGGTCCACCAGGACGGCCCCGCCGCCACCCACAGGCACACCGCCAGCCACGCGTTCATGGCGCCTCCGCTCGCGGTGGGCGGCGCGCGGCCACGGCGGGGTAGTCCGCCGCGGACAACCGGATCCGTTTCACGTCCGCCATCCCGTCCACCATTTCCTGCGCCCGCTTCTCCCGCCCCGTCACCGTCCAGCCAAACCACTCGGCCAACTCCAGCACGGCGCGGTTGGACTCGTCCATCCACGCCCACAACGCCTTGCACCGGCCCTTGCCCAGCATCTCCTGTTCCACCGCCAGCACCGCGTCATGGGCCAGCCCCAGGCGCCGCAACGCCGGGTCCGGGATGGCAATGCCAAACTCCAGCTCGTCGTCGGGAGACAGGTCACCAAAGTACACGGCAAACCCCACGCGCTGCCCGCCATCGGTGCGGTCAATGAAGTGGCCGTGGCCTTCGCGCTGGCGCCAGGCCATGCGCAAACGGAACAGCGTGGGCGGCCGCGGGTAGCCGAAATTGCGCCACACCTCGCGCACCAGGAACATGGCCAGCAGCTGGTCCAGCTCACCGTAGGTGATGGGCGTCAGGCGGACGCGCAGGGGCCGCGCGGGCGGGCTCACGGTGCTCACCCCGGGTCCGGTTCCCACCGCACGGTGGTCTCCGTGCCCAGCATGAAGCCGCCCGGCCCGCGCAGTCGCAGCCCCGGGACCTCCAGCTGGTCCTCCATGCGCACGCCAAAGGTGCTGGCGGTGTCCATGACGTACAGCCCGTCGCCCTCGGCCAGGACCAGCGCGTGCACGCGGCTGACGGTGTCCGGCAGGTCCAGCGGGAGATCCGCGCTCTCGCAGCGCTCATAGCGGCCCAGCAGCACGCCATCGCGCGCCTGGGCGTCATACAGCGGCACGCTGGCGGTGCCGTTGGCGCAGGACAGCGTGAGGGTCCCGCGCTTGTCCCCGCCCAGCAGCGTGTACTGGCGCAGCGGCTCCGGCGGGCGGTGGATGTTCACCCGGCTGTGGAAGTCCACCGCGCCGCGCGCGCGTGCGTTGGTGCGCGAGCCGGCCTCAAACCGCCGCGCCTCGTCCGGCACGCGCGCCCGCCGGCCGCTGACGCCGGGCACCCGCTCGCGCATGTCAAAGAACACGCGCGGCGGCAGCGCATCAAACACCTCGCTGCCGTCGTCGGAGAAGTCCAGGTCTTCGCCGCCCAGCAGGACCATGAGGATGTAGCGGCCCAAGCCCACAAACAGGTGGCCCTCCACGCTGACGGACTCCACCGGGCGGCCGTCCTCGCCGGTGAGCCCCAGCGTGCTGCGCAGGTCCAACAGGCGCACGCGCACATCCCCGGTGGACAGCCGGCGCACCACCAGCGCGGCGTGCCGCAGGGACAGCCCCGGGTCCGTCAGCCGCAGCTGGCAGCGCTCATGCCGGCCAATGATCACGTGCGCGGGCTGCCCGTCCTCCGGCGTCACCAGCTTGACGGCGGCGGCCACCCCCCGCAGCGGGTCCACCGCCGCCACCAGGCACCCCTGCGCCGGTGTGCCGCGGTACGCGCGGCGGATGGCGTCCAGCCGGCCCTGGAACAGCGCGCGCAACGGCAGCGCCTGCGGGCCGTCCTGGCCCTCCAGCATGCGCGTCCCCTCGTTGCGCAGGCCAAAGGCCGGCGGCAGCACGGGGTCAGCGGGCAGCATCAGCTCACCGGTGTGCATGCTGCGGATCCCCGTCACCTCCGGCGCCTGCCGGGGCGGTGCCGGGCGCTTGGCCGTCATCCCCGCCTCCCCAAGGCGGCGCCCCGCTCCCAGCGGCCGCTGCGCCCGCCCTCCTTGAGGGTGAGCCCCACGTCCGTGATGGTCATGCCGCGCTCCACGGCCTTCATCATGTCATAGACCGTCAGCGCCGCGCAGGTGACCGCCGCCAGCGCCTCCATCTCCACACCCGTCTGCCCGGTGGTCCGCGCCTCCGCGCGCACACGCACGCCGGGGAGCGCGCGGTCCGGCACCAGGTCCACGGCAACGTGCGTGAGCGCCACCGGGTGGCACAGCGGGATGAGCTCGGCGGTGCGCTTGGCGCCCATGATGCCCGCCACGCGCGCCACCGCCAGCACATCCCCCTTGCGGGACGCACCCGCCGCCAGCAGCCGCAGCGACGCGCGGGACATGCGCACCACGCCCTCGGCGACGGCGACCCGCGCGGTGGCCGCCTTGCCCGACACGTCCACCATGTGGGCGGTGCCGTCCTCGCGGACGTGCGTGAGGGCTGGCCGGGCTTTGTGGGATGCCATGGGTTGGTCCTATCATCCGCCGTCTCGTCTGTCCGGTCACCCCCGTCCCCTTGGAGTTGCCGCGCATGCGGCTCCAGCGCCAACTCACCCTGCTGCTCGTCCTTGTGGCGGTGATTCCGGTGCTGGTGTCCGGCGGGACCGGCGCGTGGCTGACCTGGGAGAGCCTGGGCGAAGCGCAGGCCGCCCGCCTGGCCGCACAGGCCCGGACCGTGGCGGAACACGCGGACCTGTACGTCACCAACGCGCTCACGGACCTGCGCCTGTCCACCGCCGCCCTGCAGCTGCAGGGCCTGACCGCGGATGAACGCCAGGGCGCCCTCAACCTCATCTACCGCCAGAATGAACGCTTCAACGTGGTGGCGCTGGTGGGCGAGGAGGGCGATGGCGTGGGGGACCCGGTCCTGCTGTCCGGCCCCGCGGATGACCCGGAGCTGCGCGGCCGCGAAGTGCTGTCCGAAGCCGACCTGGCCGAGTTCTCCTCCCACGTGCCGCTGGCCGCCGCGCTGCGCGCCGGGGCCGCGCTGGGCCCGCCGTACAGCACGCCCGTACGCCACCACCCGCTCATTGTCCTGGCCGTGGCGGTGCAACTGGACAAGGCGCGCCGCGGGGTGCTGGCCGTGGAGCTGTCCCTGGCGCCGCTGCAGCGCCGCCTCAATGAGACCGCCATCACCGCGGACGGGATCGCATTCCTGGTGGATTCCACCGCGCGGTCCTTTGCGGCCGCCAAGGCGGAGGGCCCCGCCACCGTGGACCCCGCCGCACCGCCGCCGGAGGTGCTGGCGGCGCTGGCGCCCGGGACGCTGGACAAGACCAGCGGCAGCCGGTGGCTGGCGTGGGCGGACGCAGACATGCTGGCGGGGCACGCCCAGCTGGACCGCCTGCCGTGGACCGCCGTGGTGGCGCAGGACGGCGAAGTGGCCCTGGCCCCCGTGGTGCGCATGCTGGGCCAGACCGGCTTCTGGCTGGTGGTGGCGCTGTTGTGCGCGGTGCTGGCCGGAAGCGTGCTGGCACGCGCGGTCAGCAACCCGGTGGAGGACCTGGTGGGCGCCACGCAGGCGTTTGAGCGCGGGGAGTTCGCCACGCGCGTGCCGCCGCTGTCCGTGCCGGACCTGCAGCGCCTGGGGGACGCGTTCAACCGCATGGCGGCGGAAGTGCAGCGCCGGGACGAGGAACTGCGCGCCTTCAACGCGGAGCTGCAGAAGCGCGTGGACGAGCGCACCCGCGACCTCAAAGAGGCGCAGGACCAGCTCATCCAGAGCCAGAAGCTGGCCGCCGTGGGTGAGCTGGGCGCCGGCGTGGCCCACGAGATCAACAACCCGCTGGCCGGCCTGCTGGGCCTCATCCAGCTGCAGATGCTGCGCGGCCGCGAAGGCGACCCCGCGCTGGTGGCATTGCGCGACATGGAGAAGGAGGCGCTGCGCATCCGGGACATTGTCCAGAACCTCATGCAGCTCACCCCGCAGAAGGGCTCCGGCGAGCAGCTGCTGGACGTCAACCGCGTGGTGGAGGCCGCCCTCAACCTGGTGGCCCGGCCCATTGTGGCGCAGCGCATTGAGGTCAAGAAGGACCTGGAACCCAACCTGCCCAAGGTGCGCGGCAAGACCAGCGAGCTGCAACAGGCCGTGCTGGCGCTGCTGTCCAACGCGCGCAACGCCATGCCGGATGGCGGCGTGCTGACGCTGTCCACGCGCGGGGTGGACGGGAAGCTCGTGAAGCTGACGGTGGCTGACACCGGGCGCGGCATTGCGGAGGACATCCGGGACCGCATCTTTGAACCGTTCTTCACCACCAAGCCGGTGCCGGACGCCAAGGGCCTGGGCCTGGCGCTGGTGCACCGCGTGGTCCAGGACCACGGTGCGCGCGTGAGCGTGGACAGCGAGCCGGGCAAGGGCGCCGCGTTCACCATCACCATGCCCGCGGCCCGCGAGAAGATGCACCTGGTGTGACGTCTTTGGGAGGAGGTGGCAGATGGCGGGAAGCGCCCGAGTGCTCCTGGTTGAGGACGAAGCGACGCTGCGCGGCATCCTGCAGGCCGTGCTGGACGCAGCGGGACACCTCGTCACGCCCGTCACCACGGCGGAGGAGGCGGTGCAGAAGCTGGGGGCGGAGAAGTTTGACGTGCTGCTGACGGACAAGAACCTGCCGGGCATCAGCGGCCTGGAACTGATGGCCGAAGCCCAGCGGCTGGCGCCGGGCCTGCGCGTCATGCTGATCACCGGCTACCCATCCGTGGGGGCGGCGGTGGAGGCGCTGGACGCGGGGTTCCTGTCCTTCCTGGTCAAGCCGCTGCGGCAGCTGCAGGAGGTGGGCGGCGAAGTGGCGCGCGTGCTGGCCATCCCCGCGCCCATGCAACGGCACGCGCGCACGCTGGCGCTGCGCAACCGCCTGCAGGGTGACCGCGAGGCGCTGCCGCCGCTGTCGGCGCTGATCATCTCCGAGTCCGCGCAGGGGGACGTGCTGGCCGGGCGGTTGGGCGCACCGCATACCGTCCGCGCGCGGGACCTGTCCGAGGCCCAGATGCACCTGGGCAAGAGCGCGTTTGCCGCGGTGGTGTCCACCGAGCTCACCGCGCTCATTGAGGCGCGCGCGCGCCTCCCGGAGGCGGCGCTGGTGTTCTGCGGGGACGCGTCCTTTGCGGACGTGCTGGAACTCATCCGGCTGGGCGCGGGGCTCATGGCCGAGGGGGACGCGCCGTGAGCGACACCCGGGCCACCGTCCTGGTGGTGGAGGATGAGGAGGTGGTGCGGCGGATCCTGGCCGCGCTGCTCACGGACCTGGGCCACCAGGTGCTGGAGGCCGGCGACGGTGAGGCGGCCGTGCAGCTGATGGACAGTCACACGCCGGACCTGGTCATCACGGACAAGAACCTGCCCGGCATCTCCGGCCTGGACGTGCTGCGCGCCGCGCGGGAGCGCCACCCGCACGCGGCGCTGATGGTGGTCACCGGCTACGCCAGCTACGAGTCCGTGGTGGAGGCCCTGCGGCTGGGCGCCTGCGAGTACATGGAGAAACCGTTCCTGGACCTCAAAGCGATCCAGGACCGGGTGCGCGCCGCGCTGGCGGCCCGCGCGTGGCGCCACCCGACTGCGGAGGTGCTGGTGGACCGCCTGGTGGAGGCCCTGTCCCGCCGTGAGGACGGCCCGGCCCGCGCCGCCCTGCCCCACGCGCAGGCGGCGCGGGACGCGCTGCATCCGCCCGGTGACTGAGCACCGCGTCACCGCTGGGGCCGAGGCGCTGGTCTCCGCGCATGCCCCGTTTGACTGAAACCGGGGCGGGGGACGAGCCCGGACGAGCCCCCGCCCTACGACCTGGCTGCGAACCTTGTGGTGTACGGCGGGCCCCATTGAGGAGCCGGCGAGCCGTGTTTTTCCGCGCGTTTCCGCTGGTCTCCGCGCATGCCCCGTAGGGCGGGGGCTCGTCCCCCGCCCGGTTGAGTGACGGGGCCGTTCAGACTGCGCTCCATGCGGAGGTGGGGCGGGTGTCCAGTCACCATGGCGTTTGACTGAACCGGCGCGGGGGACGAGCCCCCGCCGTACGACGTGGCTGCGAACCTTGTTGTCCACTGCGGGCCCCCGCGTGCGCTCCGGATGGTCACTGGGGTGACCCAGGTGCCTTCCCCGCCGTTGCAGGATGGTCACTGGGGTGACCCGGGTGCCTTCCCCGCGGCTGCAGGATGGTCACTGGGGTGACCCGGGTGCCTTCCCCGCCGCCGCAGGATGGTCACTGGGGTGACCCGGGTGCGTTCCCCGCGGCTGCAGGATGGTCACTGAGGTGACCCCAGTGCGTTCCCCGCACGCTCCCGGCCGGCCTTGGTGCCGCCACCGTCCCTCCGCTAGGTTCCCGCGCCCCCATGCCGGACGCTGACCTGGTCGAAACACCCCGCGTGACGGTGCGCTGGCACCACCGCGCCCTGGGCCTGCTGGCCGCGGTGCTCTACGCGCTGAGCCACCCGTTTGCCTGGCCCGGCAGCGTGGAGGACGTCACAGCCAGCCTGGCACGCCCCGCGTGGCTGCTGGGCTTTGTCTGCCTGGTCCCGCTGCTGTGGGCGGTGCGCCGCATGCCCGCGCGCCAGGCCTACCTGTTCAGCGCGTGGGCGTTTGTCCCCGGCGTGTTCATGCTGCTGCACTGGTTGACCATTGCCATGCACGTGTTTGGCGGGATTCCCAAGGTGTTCTCCGGGCTGCTGCTGGTGCTGCTCAGCATCGTGGGGTGGAACTACATGGGTGCCGCCGTCGGCGTGGCGCGCTGGCTGGAGGACCGCGCGCGCTGGCCGGCATGGGCGGCGGTGCCGGTGTGCTGGACGGGCATGGAGATGTGCCGTGCGTACATCTATTTCGGCGGGTTCCCGTGGGGGAACATCGGCACCACGCAATGGAACAACCTGTACGTGGCGCAGCTGGGCGCGTTGGGCGGCGTGTACCTGATCATCGTCCTGTGCGGGCTGGTCAACGGCGTGCTGCTGGAGGTGCTGCGCTCATTCCTGGGCGAACGCCCCTTTCCCTCCCTGCCCGTGACCGGCGCGGTGCTGGCGCTGGCGGCGTCCTACGCCTACGGCGCCCTGCACATCTCCGCCGTGGACGACGCGCAGGCGCACGCGCCGCGGGTCCGCGTGGGCATGCTGCAGGGCAACGTGGAGCAGGGCATCAAGAACAAGACCATGCAGTTCCGCGAGCAGATCCTGGCCAAGTATGAGGCGCTGCAGCGCGACGCGGTGGCCCGCGGCGCGGAGGTGGTCATCTGGCCGGAGGGCGCGCTGCCGGCGCATCTGCCGCGGGATGCGGACTCGCTGCGCGGACGCGGGCTGCCGGACCTGCAGGGCGCCGCGGGGATCATTGGCACGGACATCATCTGGCAGGACCCGCCGGCGCGTACCGGTCCGGAGTGCCGCCAGCCCAAGCCGCCGGCCGGCTGCCGCGGGACGCGCTGGATGCACAACAGCGCGCTGGTGGTGGACCCGGCGCAGGGCATCCGCGGGCGGTTTGACAAGACGCACCTGGTCCCATTTGGCGAATACGTTCCCTGGCCACTGGGCCTGGTGGCGCGCGCCATTGTCCCGGGCATTGCGGCGTTTGTGCCGGGACAGACCATCACGCCCGTGGACGTGCCCACGCGCGAAGGCCCGCGCTCCATGGGCGCGCTCATCTGCTACGAAGGCATCTTCCCGCAGTACGCGCGCCGCTACGCCGCGCGCGGCGCGCAGCTGCTGGTCAACATCACCAACGACGCGTGGTACGGCATCAGCGCCGCCGCCCCGCAGCACCTGGCGTTCTACGCCATGCGCGCGGCGGAGAACGCGCGTGCGGTGGCCCGCGTGGCCAACACCGGCATCACCGCGGGCATTGACCCGGTGGGCCGGGTGCTCGCGCCCTCCACGCTGTACACGGACGCCGCAGTGGTGCTGGACCTGCCGCTCATGGAAACCCCCACGCTCTACCAGCTCACCGGTGACGTCGTGGGATGGGGCTGCGCCGCGCCGTTCCTGTGGGGACTGGGCCGCGGGCTGCGGGAATGGTATCAGGGGGTCAAGCGTCGCCGACTGGAGAAGCGCGCGGGACGCTGACGGAGAAGGAACTGCACATGGCCATCGCCCCCGAGACGCTCAACCTCGAGCGCAATCATCTGAAAGACTACAGCGGCCGGCTGGACGAGCTGCGGAGGCATCTTTGACGTCGAGGGCAAAGAAGGGCGTCTCCGCCACCTGGAGGAGATGAGCGGCCAGGCGGACTTCTGGAACAACGCGGACAAGGCCAAGCAGCTGCTGCAGGAGAAGGCGCGGCTGGAGAAGGTCGTTGCGCCGTACAACGCGGCGGCCCGGATGCTGCGGGACGGCGGGGAGCTGTTTGACCTGGCCGAAGCCGAGAACGACGAGTCCATGTTGCTGGCGGTGTTCGGCGACCTGGCCAAGGCGCGCGCGCTGGTGGAGCAGATGGAGTTCCAGCGGCGGCTGGGTGGCGAGGCGGATCCCAACAACGCCATTGTCTCCATCAACGCGGGCGCCGGCGGCACGGACAGCCAGGACTGGGCGCAGATGCTGCTGCGCATGTACCAGCGCTACGCGGACCGCCGCGGCTTCAAGGTGGAGCTGATGGACCTGCAGGCGGGTGACGAGGCCGGCATCAAGAGCGCGTCCTTCTCCGTGGAGGGGGACTACGCGTATGGCAACCTCAAGAGCGAGACGGGCGTGCACCGCCTGGTGCGCATCAGCCCGTTTGACGGCAACGCGCGGCGGCAGACCAGCTTTGCGTCCGTATTTGTCTACCCTGAGGTCAACGACGACATTATCGACATCCAGCTGGACTGGTCCCAGATCCGGGTGGACACGCTGCGGTCCGGCGGCGCCGGCGGCCAGCACGTCAACAAGACCGAATCCGCCGTCCGCCTGGTGCACGCCCCCACGCCGAATTCCGACGGCAAGGAGATTGTGGTGCTGTGCCAGCAGGAGCGCAGCCAGCACAAGAACCGCGCGCTGGCGGAGAAGCTGCTCAAAGCCAAGCTGTACCAGTTGGAGATTGACCGGAAGAATTCGGAGCGGGACAAGCTGGAAGCCACCAAGCGGGACATCAGCTTTGGCAGCCAGATCCGCAACTACGTGCTGCACCCCTACAAGCTCTGCAAGGACCTGCGCACCGGCCATGAGACCAGCCAGGTGGACGGCGTGCTGGACGGCGAGCTGCAGCCGTTCATTGATGCGTTCCTCATGAAGGCGGGTGACGCCAAGCTCTCCGGCGGGCAGATCTACGCCGACCCCGACGACATCTGAGCCACTGGGCGGGAGTTACAGCATGGATGGGAAGATTGATTCGGGCAGCACCGCGTGGATGCTGACCAGTTCTGCGCTGGTGCTGCTGATGGTGCCGGGGCTGGCGCTGTTCTACGGCGGGATGGTGCGCCGCAAGAACGTGCTGTCCACCATGATGCACAGCTTTGTAGCCATGGCGGTGATTGGCGTGCAGTGGGTGGTGGTGGGTTACGCGCTCAGCTTCGGGACCAGCGTGGGAGGCTGGATTGGCTGGGACAGCGCGCTCATCGGGCTCAACGGCCTGAGCCCCGGCAAGCTGTACGCGGACAAGGGCGTGCCGGAGCTGGTGTTTGTGATGTTCCAGGGCAAGTTTGCCATCATCACGCCGGCGCTCATCTCCGGGGCCATTGCGGAGCGCATGAAGCTGCGCGCGTTCATTGTGTTCATCGCGCTGTGGGCCACGTTCATCTACTGCCCGCTGGCGCACTGGGTGTGGGCGTCTGACGGGTGGCTGTTCAAGCTGGGCGTGCTGGACTTTGCCGGCGGCACGGTGGTGCACATCTCCGCGGGCGTGTCCGCGCTGGTGCTGGCCATCCTCGTCGGGCCGCGCCGCGAATACAGCCGCCGCGGCGCCTCCGGCGTGCTGCTGCCCAACAACCTGGCGCTGACGCTCACGGGCGCGGGGCTGCTGTGGTTTGGGTGGTTTGGCTTCAACGCGGGGAGCGCCGTGGCGGTGGAGTTCCCGGTGGCCGGCGCCGCGGCGGGGCTGGCGTTCACCACCACGCAGGCGGCCGCGGCCGCGGCGGCGCTGACGTGGATGGTGGTGGAGCGCTGGCACAACGGGAAGGCCACCAGCGTGGGCCTGGCGTCCGGGATTGTGGCCGGGCTGGTGGCCATCACGCCGGCGGCCGGGCACGTGGCGCCGTGGGCGGCCCTGGTGATGGGCATGCTGAGCAGCCTGGCGTGCTACGGCGCCGTGCAGCTCAAGCACCGCTTTGGGGTGGATGACACGCTGGACGCGTTCAGCGTGCACGGCGTGGGCGGGCTGCTGGGGGCGGTGCTGGTTGGCGTGTTCTGCTTCACGCCGGTGGGCGGCGTGCTGGCCGGGAGCTTTGCGCAGCTGGGCAAGCAGCTGGTGGGCGTGGCGGTGGCCGTGGTGTACGCGGGGGCAGGCACCGCGGTGCTGGCGCTGCTGGTGAAGAAGGTGCTGGGGCTGCGCGTGACGGACCAGATGGAGCGGGACGGCCTGGACATAGGCATCCACGGCGAACGCGGATACCACCTGGAGCAGGCGTGAAGGGAGAGCCGTCATGAAGCTGGTCATTGCCATCATCCGCCCGGAGCGCCTGGAGGCGGTGCAGGAGGCGCTGCAGCGCGTCCTGGACGAAGAGGACCGCTACCGCATCACGGTGGACAGCGTGGAGGGCCACGGCGCACAACAGGGTGAAGTGGAGCTGTTCCGCGGGCAGCGCATCCGCGCGCGCCTGGTGCCGCGCACGCGCGTCATGGTCGCCGTGAATGAGACCTACGTGGAGAAGACCATCAACGCGATCATTGCGGGCGCGCGCACGGAGGGCGGTGGCGCGGTGGGGGACGGGAAGATCTTTGTGCAGCCGCTGGAGGAGTGCATCCGCATCCGCACGGGTGAGCGCGGCAGCACGGCAATCTGAATCGAATCACTTCTTGGCGGCGCGCTGCGCCCGCAGGGCCTTGAGGAAACCCTGCACCGCGCGTGCATTACCGCTCGTTGAATCAAGCGCCAGGTACTTCTCGTAGGCCTTCTCCGCGCCCGGCAGGTCACCGCGCTCCTGCAGCAGCATCCCCATCACCAGGTGCGTGTAGGAGTGCGACGCATCCAGCGCCTCCGCCTTGCGCAGCTGCCGGAGCGCCTCGTCCTGGTTCCCGAGCTCGTACTGCACGCGGCCCAGCTGCGCGTACGCACGCGCGCTCCCCGGGTCAAACTTCAGCGCGCTCTCAAACGCCTTCTTCGCGTCCTCGTACTTCTCCTGGTCAAGCAGCTTCTTCCCCTTCTCAAAGCGGTCCGCAAACAGCCGCTTGGGGTCATCCGCCGGCTTTTCGGCGGGCTTCTCCACCGGCTTGGCGGCGACGGGCGCCACCACCGGCTGCTCCACCGGCTTGGCTGGCACCGGGGCGGGCTGCACCGCCGCCACCGCGGGTTTCTCCGCCGCCAGCTCCCCGGCCAGTTCCGCCGCGCTCTTGGGCGGGGCGGCGGACGCGGCCGGCTCCGTCGTGTCGTGCCGGACCAGCTCCGCGGCGGCCTCCTGCTGGCTCTTCACCTGCGCGCCCATGTCCGGGATGACCACGTTGGGCGTGGGCGCGGCGGGCGCCGGTTCGGCCACCGGCGGGGCCTCCGCGGTGGGCGCCGCCGGCGGCGCGGAGGACAGGAACAACAGCACCAGCAGCAGCGCCACGGTCCCCACGCCCGCGGACACGTACAGGAACAGGCGCTTGTTGGACTCCTCGGCGTCCGCGGCGGCGTTCTTGTCCAGCAGCGCCTCAATCTCCTTCACGTCGGACCCGCGGGTGAAGAATGTGTCGTGCTCGTCACTGGTGACGGACATCCGCCGGGGCGGGGCCGGCGCCGGGTTCAGCGCGGACTCCTCGGGCGGGCCGGTGCGCGGCGGGGGCGTGGGCGTCTCCGCCGGGGCGGGGGCCGCAGCCGGTGCCGGCGGCGCAGCGGCGGGCGGGTCGGTCACCGCGTCGGGGCCGGCCATGCGGGAGCCGCCCTCGTCATTCAGGGGGGCGCGCCCCTCAGGCGGCAACGGAACGGGCGACACCGGGGTGAGCTCGTCCTCCGGGCGGTCCTCCGGGCTGCGCTCGGGGCGCTCCGTCCAGCGGGTGATGGCCGGCTCCGGCGCACCGGCACCGCGGGCCAGGCGGACCTCGTCCCGCGCGCGCGGGGCCGGCGCCGCCGCCGCAGGCGCCGTGGCGGGCGCG
>JACRCW010000162.1 GCA_016218805.1 Deltaproteobacteria bacterium
ACCTCCCGCGGCGAGCCCGGGGCCCGAGTGATCGTCTGGGGCGGTACCAGGACGTCACCAGCTGGACACGGATCCGGAAGGACATCCGTCAGCGGACCCGCATCAAACTCCTCGCGAAGGCCGCAATTGGGTGCCGCGGGGGCGAACGGTGAAACGAACGGGCTCCCTGCGTCCACGTGTTCATGCTCGTGTTCGCGCGAGCGTTCGTCATCGTCGTCAGGCAAGCACGGTCCTGGCCCCATTACCGCCCCAGCAGCCAGAACCAACACAAGAGGTCGGTTCAACTCACGCATGGGTTTGGAACCTAAAGCAGTCTGCCGGACCGGCGCGATGTGGGAATTTGGCGACAAACCGACGCTGGTGCAGCCGTTTGGCTGAAAACCAAGACAGTTCGGGGAGATCGCGCAGCTCCTGCAACCCGCGCAATAGGGTTTCCGCGCGGATCCCCAACCGCGGGTGTCTTGCGTGCCGCCGCGCGGATCGCACGCGCGGCCGGGCCGCTGGAACGCGGTGGTGGAGGAGGCCGTCGGCGAACACCGCGGCTGGTTGCGGACGTTCATTCGTTCTTGGACGGAGAGACGGATGGGGTCCTCCCGCAAGACGAGTATTGGTGCCACTCGCAAGTTGAGAACCGCCTGGACGCCATCCTGAAGCGCGTGGTGGGCCGTCCCACCAGCAAGTACAGAAGGGAGGTGAGACCTGCTGCCCCGGCCCCTCCCTGTCATGGTACCGGTTGCACCCATCGTGGCTACGACCCCGGAAGCCCTCGCCCACGAGAAGATCGACGCCTCGCTCACGCAAGCAGGCTGGGTCGTGCAGGACCTGGAGGACATGAACCTGGGTGCCGCGCAGGGCGTGGCCATTCGGGAGTTCCACACCAACGTGGGGCCTTGCGACTACCTTCTGTTCGTGGACGGGCAGGCGGTTGGCGTGGTGGAGGCCAAGAAGGCCGGGGTGTCCTTGGTCGGGGTGGAGCCGCAGACGGCGGACTACGCCAAGCACGTCCCCAAGGGCCTCCAGGTCCCCGTCCGCCCGCTCCCCTTCCTGTACGAGTCCACCGGCACGGACACGCGCTTCACCAACCGGTTGGAGCCCGTCCCCCGGAGCCGCGGCGTGTTCAACATCCATCAGCCCGCCACGCTGGCGCGGTGGCTGCGCGCGGAGCTGGACCGCCGTGACGGTAAACCCAACGCGCCCGTGGCCCCCACGCTCATTGGCCGCATGAAGCTGGCCCCCGAGGTGAACACCGCCGGGATGTGGCCCGCGCAAATCCAGGCCGTGAAGAACCTGGAGGAGTCCATCAAGGCGGCTCGTCCACGCGCGCTGGTGCAGATGGCCACCGGGTCCGGCAAGACCTACACCACCATCTCTGCCGTCTACCGGCTCATCAAACACGGTGGCGCCGAGCGCGTGCTGTTCCTCGTCGACCGGGGGAACCTGGGGCGGCAGGCCCTCAAGGAGTTCCAGGCGTACACAACGCCCGACGACGGCCGGAAGTTCACCAAGCTCTACAACGTCACGCACCTGCACTCGAACAAGATCGACCCGGTCAACCGCGTCGTCATCACCACCATCCAGCGGCTGTACTCAATCCTCAAGGGCGAGCCGGAGTTCGACGAGGACACCGAGGAGCGGTCGGACTTCGCCACCAGCAGCCTCATCCGTGAACCACCGCCCGTGGTGTACAGCCAGTACATCCCGCCGGAGTTCGTTGACGTGCTCGTCACCGACGAGTGCCACCGGTCCATCTACACGCTGTGGCGCCAGGTGCTGGAGTACTTCGACGCGTCCATGATCGGCCTGACGGCCACACCCGCGAAGCGCACGTTCGCGTTCTTCAACAAGAACCTCGTCCGCTCCGGCGTCGACGGTTGAGCCGTCCGTGGCGCCGGCATCGGGAGGCTGGGATGCGTCGCGCGGCGCGGTGCCGGACTGCACCCGCGCCGACGGTTGGCACCCGCCGACCAGCAGAACCGCGAGGGCGCTTCCACAGGCTCCGAGCCGGTTTCGGCCGCTCACCGCGCTTTCCTCCTGGCTCGCGAACTCGTCGACACCGCGCGGCAGCCGTGCGCGGGATGATGCGCTTCAAGGCTGGCGTTGGGCAAGGAAGCAATGGGAAAGGACCGTTCAGTTGCACACGCTGAGTCCGCGCCCCCCGTCGACGTCACGGTGTCAAATCAAGCGGCCCGGTCCACCTTGGGGCGCCGGGCATGACGTGGTATTTGCGGTGTTCCATCTGCCACCCAGGAACCCACCGTGACACCTTCGGCCCGCCAACTGGATTACCTGCGGTTCATTGCTGCGTTCGTGAAGCGGCGCGGCTACGCCCCCTCATTCGAGGAAATCGGCGGTCACTTCCTGGTCAGCACGCCGTCGGTCAACAACATGATCAAGACGCTGGAGGCGCGCGGGTTCCTGTCGCGGGTTCCGGGCGCGGCGCGTTCGTTGCGCATCACCATCCCGCTTGATGCCCCCCAAGAGCCCGCGGCGGCCAAGGGCAAGCAGCGAGTGGTCAGTCCGCCGCCGGGTGACCCCGTCGTGGCCGGGTTGCTGCGGTTCGCCACACTGGCCGCTGCGCAGTTGCCACACGCGCTGCGGGCCCACCCGCAGGAGGCGCTGTTTTCTGCCTTTGACGCGGTGTGCACCGCGCTGGAGCGTCAGTTGACCGCCCTGCGCGTGAAAGAGCCTGAACGAAAGGCCGCCATTGCGGCGTTTGTGACGGCCGCCAATGCCGCCAACAAGGCGCACCGGCGGCCCGTGCGCGTGCGCTCGCGCGTTTGGGTGAAGCTCAGGGACGCGGACGGGTGAGCCGCGTGGCGGGCACACCCAGGTGGATCCCATCCTGTGGCGGCCCACCGAGTTTCCATTGCAGCGTCGTGACGGGCTTCGGGGGCCGTTCCCGTCGACCACCGGCGAAGCGGTGAATCGGCCTCGCGGCACACGGTCCCGCTACCGCTGCGTGACGCCCTCAACTTGAACGCCGGCGTGCGTCGTCAAGCGACACGGTCTATCGTGCGGCGCACTTCAAAGGGTGCCCCATGCTGAACCCACGCTCGCTCCTTTCCGCTGTTGCCGTCGTTGTCGCGGTGGGATTTTCCGGCGCGCTTGCAGCACGCGCGCAGGATCATGAACACGGCGCGGGCCACCCCAAGGACGGCCCGGCAACCGCGGCACTCAAGCTGAACCAGGGCAAGAAGTGGAAGACGGATGATCAGCTCCGCGGCGGCATGAACACCATCCGCGACGAGCTGCAAAAGGCGCTGGACCCGATCCATGCCGGGACCTATTCGCCGGAGGACTACGCGGCGCTGGCCGGCCGCATTGAAAACCAGATCACCAACGTCCTTTCCAAGTGCAAGCTGGCGCCTGACGTGGACGCGCAGTTCCACTTGGTGCTGGCGGACATTCTCGCCGGGACCAAGGTGATGAAACAGGACGACAACCGGATGGGCGGCGCGGTCAAGATCATCAAGGCGCTGGAGGCGTACGCCAAGTACTTTGAACACACGGGCTGGAAACCGATCAAACACTGACCGCATCAAGTGCAGGACCGCGAACCGGTGTGTCCTGCGGCCATGCGCGCTCGCTCCACCCTGCTGCGGGTCGTCGGCATCGCGGTGATTCAGGGATGACCGCGCACCACGGCGTCACACCTGGTTCACCAAGCGGGCGGTGACCCCTGCCTGCAACAGGCTGGCGCGCAGCACCCGCGTGCGGTGCAGCGCTTCCAGCACGCCCTCCGCACCATCCCGCGGCCAGCGCGCCTGCAGCCCCGCCAGCCACCGGCCTACTTCAGCCACCTGCGCCCGCACCGGCGCGGCCGCCGGGTCCCGCCAGACGCGCCGCAGCGCGGTCAACTGCCGCACAAACGGGAAGGAATGCCGGCTCCAATCCCGGCACCGGGTGTGCTCACCCTGGGGGTGATGCGTGACCCACCACGGCTCAATCCCAAAGGGCCGGCCGCATGCACAACACCGTGCCGCCGTGGTCCCCACGCCGGCACCCAACAAGGCTGATCCGTCCTGGTGTCCCGCCTGCATGCGCCGGATCCTGCGCACGCGCAACGCTGGCGGGGAAGTCGGATCCGCCTGGTCCGGTTGGATCCGCCGCGCAATCCGCGGCGGTCGCGCGGATTCGGCACCGTGACCTAGGACGTAATCCGGCGCCGGTGTATGGAGGGCCGACCCAACGGGGAACGGGGCCATGAGCGAGCACGCGGGCGAGGACGACGGCTACCGCGCGATCGTCGAGCGATCGCCCGACGCCATCCTGCTGCACGCCCAGGGGCGGGTGCTGTACGTGAACCCGGCGGCGCTGCGGCTGCTGGGGGCGCAGGAGCCCGCGCAGTTGGTGGGGCGGTCCGTGCTGGAGGTGGTGCACCCGGCCTACCACGCCACCATCAAGGAGCGGATGCGCGCGGGCTACGAGGAGAGCAAGGAGGTCCCGCCCATTGTGGAGCGGTTGGTGCGGGTGGATGGGACCCACTTTGAGGCGGAGGTGTACGCGGCGCCGCTGACCTGGCGGGGCCAGCCGGCGGTGCAGGTGGTGGCGCGTGACATCACGGACCGCCGCCGCGCCGAGGAGGAGCGGCACCGGCTGTTCCAGATGTCCGTGGACCTGCTGCTGGTGTCCGGGCGCAACGGGCGGGTGCGGCAGCTCAACCCGGCCTGGACGCGCACCCTGGGCTGGACGCTGGACGAGCTGATGGCGCAGCCGCTGATGGCGTTCATGCACCCGGACGACGTGGAACGCACGCGGGCCCTGGGCGACCAGTTGGAGGAAGGACGCAACCTGGTGGTGTTTGAGAACCGCTACCGCACCCGGGAGGGGGCCTGGCGGTGGATTTCGTGGAGCGCGGCCCAGGAGGGGGAGGTGATCTTTGCCGTGGGGCGTGACGTCACGGAGCGCCGCGCGGCCCTGGAGGCGCTGCAGGAGAGCGAATACTTCCTGCGCGAGAGCCAGCGCGTGGCGCGGCTGGGGTCGTTTGTGTTTGACGTGGTGGCGGACCGGTGGACGGCCAGCCCCGTCCTGGACGAGATCCTGGGCATTGACGCGGCGCACCCGCACACCCTGGCGGGGTGGCTGGCGCTGGTGGCTGACGCCGAGCGCGAGGCGATGCGGGAGTATTACGCGGGATTGCTGGCGTCACACGGGCGGTTTGACCGCGAATTCCCGATCCTCCGCCCCCAGGACGGCACGCCGCGCTGGGTGCACTGCAAGGCGGAGTTCACCGGCGGCGCGGACGGCATGCCGCTGCGGATGGTGGGCACGCTGCAGGACATCACGGACCGCCGGCGGGCGGAGGCGGAGCAGCGCCTGCTCACCGAGCAACTGCACCAGGCGCAGAAGATGGAGACGGTGGGGCGGCTGGCGGGCGGTGTGGCGCATGACTTCAACAACATCCTGTGCGCCATTGAGGGCTACACGGAGATGGCGCTCCAGGAGGCCACCACCGGCCAGGCGCCCCTGGAGGCCCTGCGCATCATCCATGACTCCACGGTCCGGGCCGCCGCGCTCACCCGCCAGCTGTTGGCCTTCAGCCGGCACCAGCCGATGGCGGCGCGCCCGGTGGCGCTGTCCACCATTGTGGGGGCGGTGGAGGAGCTGCTGCGCCGCAGCGTGGGCGAGCGGGTGAAGCTGGCTGTGCACATTGACCAGGACGCCACGGTGGTGGCGGACGCCAACCAGCTGGAGAACGCGGTGGTGAACCTGGGGGTCAACGCGCGGGACGCCATGCCGGAAGGCGGGGTGCTGGAGATCCGCGTGGGCCAGCGCGAGGTGACCTCGCCGCAGACCGACGCCGGGCACGGCACCATCCCACCGGGAACCTGGGCGTTGATCCGCGTCCGTGACAGCGGCACGGGAATGACGGAAGAGGCGCGGCGGCGGCTGTTTGAACCCTTCTTCACCACCAAGGAGCGGGGCCAGGGTACGGGCCTGGGCCTGCCGCTGGTCTACGGCGTGGTGCGGCAGCACCAGGGGCACGTCCTGGTGGACACGCAGGCCGGGGTGGGCACCACCGTGGACATCCTGTTGCCGCCGGCCTCCGGCCCTGCGCCGGCGGTGGCAGCACCCGCGTCGTCACCGCCCCCGGATGACGAGCTCCGCGGCGGCACGGAAACCATCCTGCTGGTGGAGGATGAACCGTCCATCCTCAAGCTTGTGGCGCGTTCGCTGGCGGCCCTGGGCTACCGCGTGTTGTGCGCCGCGGACGGGGCGGAAGCCCTGGAGGTGTCCCGCGCGGAACCGGGCGCCATTGACCTGCTGCTGTCAGACGTGGTGCTGCCTGGCCGCAGCGGCCCCCAGGTGGCCGCCGAGCTCCGCCTGGCGCGCCCCGGCCTGCAGGTGGTGTTCATGTCCGGCTACGCGCCCGACGCGCTGGATGACATCCGCCTGGTGCAACCCGCGCTGCTGCTGGAGAAGCCCATTGGTCCCACCGTGCTGGCCCAGCGCATCCGCGACTGGCTGGACCACGGCCGCTGAGTTCCTCCAGCCTCCCAAACATGATTCAGGGGGCGCGCGGCAGGTCGGCCGCGGTTCCAACACGGCGCATCCGAGCGATGCGTTCATCAAAGTCCGGGTGATTGCCGGGCGTTGAACACAGCTCCGCCATGTCCTTGAGGGACCCCTGCAGGATGAGGATGCGGCCATCGCTGAGCGGCTGTGCCACCGCAAGGGTCCGCACGCCCGGGGGCGCCGTCTTGGCGCGGGTGCATCCAAACGCGGCACGCGTGGTGACAAGGTCCCATTCACTGCGTTGGGCCGCTCCCGCAAGGATCTGCTCCTTCACCTGTGCGCCCAGGACCGCCGCGGCCTTCACCCGCGCCAGGTCCCGCTCGCGGTCAATGAGGTCCCCGTGGATGATCCACAGGGTGGTCCCAACGACGGATTCGCGGACCGCCGGGGCGGACGGCGGCGCGCCTCCGTCCGCCGCGCGCGCGGGCACCCAGCCGGCGGTGGCCACCAGCAGCGCCAGCACGAACCGCACCCGTCCCATTCTCAGTACACCGCGGCGCGGCGATCGACCGACACGCCGTACGCCGGGTCAGCCCGGTCCTCGGTGAGCCGCAGCGCCGCCATGGACCAGTCGGCTTCGTCATCCGTGGGGGGGCGTGCGGTGATGCGCGTGAGCGTGCCGGCCGGCTGGCCGGGGGCGCGCAGCTCCACGTCCAGGCGGGGCGGGCGCGGAGATTCAGTCAGTTTGACCGTGCCCTCCCAGTTGGCATCCGTGGGTTTCATGGCAATTCCCGGCGGCGTGCCCAGGTGAATCTGCGCGCGGCCATCCGCGGGCAGGGAATTGAAGTGTTTTCCACCCACGGACGCGGTCCAATGCACAAATTCCCCCGTACCGCCCGGGACCGGCAGCCGCGACTGGTGAAAGGTGACGTCCTCACCGGCGGCGAACGCGCCGTAGCCCTTGAGCTGGGCCACCGCCGCGGCCAGCGAGCCCGGCTTGATGAGCGGGGGCGGGGTGGCACCGTCACCGGGCTTGCTGATGAGGCCCACCCGGAGCGCGAGCCCGCTGACGGTCTCCCGCTGGGCGGCGGAGAGGTCCGGGCCGCCCTGCTCCGCGCGCCGGAACGCGTCCACCGCTCCCCGTTCAGCGGGGGACAGCGCCACCCGCCGCTCGGCGGCGGCCGTCTCCAGGCCCGCGGTGGTGATGAACGTCCCGGGCTCCTCGCCCTGTTCGTTCTTGGCGGCCAGCCGGTAGGTCAGCTGCTGCAGGTGTTGCACGTCCGTGGGGGTCAGCTTGCCGGATTTGAACGCCGCCAGCGCGCCCTTCTCCTCCGCGGACACCTCCACACCGTTGCCATTGAGCGTCCGTTCCAGGGCGCGCGCGTTGGACCCGTTCTTGTCCGTCAGGATGAGCGCGCCGGCCACCGCCGCCCCGGCGCACAGCGTGCGGCCGTTGCCCGCCTTGATGGACGTGGGATTCACCTGCGGGGCGCTCGCCAGCAGCTTGCGGCGGGCGGCCTGCTGCGCCTCTGCGTTCCCCAGGCGGATGTCCACCCGGTCCGCCGCGGGGGCAGCGGGAGCGGCCGCCGCGGGCGCCGATGGACCCAGCCGCCCCTGCAGGACCCCGGCGTGGACGTCATGGGCCCGGCTGGCCTGCGCTTCGCTTGCCGACTGCGCGGTTGCGGTGGCCGCGGGCGCTGCGGGCGCGGGCGCCGTTGGCGCCGTGGGAAGTGCGGCAGGGGCCGGCGCCGGAGGCGGGGCGGACCGCTCGGCGGGTTTGGCGGCGGTGGCCGCCCGGGCGGCTGGTTTTCCTGCGGGTCCGGAGATGGACATCAGGGCTCCATGGCATCGGGGTGGGTTCAGACTGCTTGCAGCATCTCGCCGCGCCGTGGCGGCGGCAACCTCACGCTCAGGGGATGCACTCGAACACCGCGTCGCAGGAATCCAGGCTGTCACATCCCCAGTCCTCGCCAGCGATGCGGTTGCACGCGGTGAGGCTGCACCCGGTGAGGGTCACGTCATTGCAACGGGGGCCCGAGCCCTGTTCCGGGTACCCGTCACCCATGCACATCACACAATTCTGCGTGTACGGGCAGATGCTTGCGCCGTTGCAGATGCCGGCGCAGTCCAGCACCGCGGCGCCGTTGCACACGCCGGCGCAATCCGGCTGCGCGCTGCCGTTGCAGGCGCCCGCGCAGTCCCGCACCGCGCTGCCGTTGCAGACCCCCGCGCAGTCCCGCACCGCGCTGCCGTTGCAGACCCCCGCGCAATCCAGCTGCGCCGTGCCCCCGCAGGTCCCGGCGCAGTCCCGCGTGGCACCGCCGCCGCAGGGGCATTCCACGCCGGTGTCCCGGTGGAAACAGTCCAGGTCCTGCGGTGCCCAGCCGCCCGGGTCCCCGCACGCGCAGCTGTAATCCATCACGTGACCCCAGGGCGCACAGAACGACCCGGTATTGCAGCAGTCCCCGCATGACATGGTGCCGCCGCAGCCGTCCGCCTCCGGGTGGGTGGTGGCGGGGTTCAACACCGACGGAGCGCACAGGCCCAGCCCGGCGCAGGACGCGGGCACGGCGCTGCCGCCGCAGACGCCCGCACAATCACGGGTGCTGCTCCCGCCACAGACCCCCGCGCAGTCCACCACCGCGGCGCCCTGGCACACCCCCGCGCAGTCCCGCTGCGCGCTCCCGTTGCACGTCCCCGCGCAGTCCCGCTGTGCGCTTCCAGTGCACGTCCCCGCGCAGTCCGGCAGCGCGCTCCCGTTGCACGTCCCCGCGCAGTCCACCGTGGCGGCTCCCCCGCACGTGCCCGCGCAGTCCCGCACGGCCCCGCCGGTACAGGCGCACGCCGTCCCGGATGCGCCGCCGTTGCACACCCCCAGGCAGTCCACCACGGCGGTGCCGCCGCACACGCCGGCGCAGTCCCGCGTGGCGGTGCCCCGGCACATTCCCGCGCAATCCACCACCGCCGTGCCCTGGCACACCCCCGCGCAGTCGGTCACCGCGAGGCCGGCGCACACGCCGGCGCAGTCCGGCAGCGCGCTGCCGTTGCAGGTCCCCGCGCAATCACGGCGGGCGCTCCCGTTGCATATCCCCGCGCAGTCCAACACGGCGGAGCCGTTGCACACGTTGCTGCAGTCACGCGTCGCGGCGCCGCCGCACACGCCGGCGCAGTCCACCGCGGTTGTGCACGGGAGTTCGCAGGTGCCTCCCGGCCGCGGGCAGGTCCCGGCGGGGCAGTCATCCGGATTGTTGCAGCAGGTGTCGTCGGGAATGCACTGATTTCCGCAGCGGTGGTGGCCGGCGGTGCACGCGCAACTGCCACCGGTGCCCGAGCAGGCGGCGCCCGGCCCGCAATCCTCAGGGCTGTCACAGCAGGTGGTGTTGGCAATGCAGCGGCCGCGGCAGCTGCGGGAACCGGACGGACAGCGGCAGGTTTCGCCCGCGCCGGGGCACAGGGCGCCCGGGCAGTCCGCAGTGGTGCAACAGGAGCCCGGTGGAATGCATGCGCCGCCGCAGCTTTGCCATCCCGGGGCGCAGACGCAGGACGCGGCGGTTCCCGCTCCGGCCGCGCACGCCTGCCCGTTTCCGGCGCAATCTCCGTCATCACAACACTCACCGGTGGGTTGGCAGCGGTCAAACCTGCCGCAGAAGGACTGTCCCGCCGGACAGGTGCATTCCTGGGTGGGTGGGCTGCCCGGGCCCGTGGCCGTGCAGGCCTGGCCGGGACGGCAGTCCATGTCCTGGCAGCACGCGCCGCTGCCTGCCGTGCACGCGCCGTTGCACAGGTGCTGACCCACCGGGCATTCGCACCACCGCACGTGCTTTCCACCGGTCAACGTCACCGCGCCGCAATTCTGGCCGTTCCCCGCGCAGTCCGCGTCCGCGCAGCAGGACGCCTGCGTGACGCACGTGGTTCCGCACAGCCGAGTACCCGGCGGACACGCGCAGGCGCGCACCGCTCCACCGTCGGCGGCGGGCGCGCACACTTCGCCTGCGTGGGTGCATTCATCCGCCGCGCAGCAGGACGCCGTGGGGACGCAGCCGCCCTGACACGGCTTGCTGCCCGGCGCACAGGCGCACCCTGACGGCGTGCACAGCTCGTCCAGCGGGCATGTCTCGCCCGCGTGGGCGCCCAGGCAGTCGGCGTGGGCGCCGCAGAACAGGCTGCTTGCCGTAGGGTCCACACACCATGGACCGGCGCCGCCGGGATTGGGACACGGGACCAGGCCCTCCATGCATGGGTCCCCGCAGGACCCGTCCACGCAGCTCTTGGCGCCCAAGCACGTCTGGCCCGCATGCGCGCCCTGGCAGTCCTGTGTGGCGCCGCAGAACAACAGGTCCTGGCGGGGGTCAATGCAGTCACCCGAGCACCGCACCCTTCCACTGCTGCACGCTGCCAGGCTGCTGCTGCCGGCCCCGCCCGACGACGACACCGGCGCGCTTCCGCCGGACGCGCTGCCAACACCCGTTGACGACGAGCCACCCGGGGCGCTGCTGCCCGCCACCCACCCCGACGAGCCGCCCCCGGTGCGCGCGACACAGATGCCATCCCGGCAATCCTGGTAGCGGGTGCAGTCATTGGCGGAGTTGCACGCCTGGGTCACCACGGCTTGCCGTGGACAGGCGGCAAGCAAAACCACCGATATCGCTGCCCACGGCACGCGGCGAATCATGGTGAAATACCCCGATTCCTCTTCCAGGTGCACGCAGCATACGGCCCCCACCAGGAGCAGCAAGCCCGGCGGCCCCCGCACGGGTGAGGTGCTGTCGCACCCGGCGGGCACCGTGGACGTCACGGGCTGCGCAGGGGGCGCATTGGCCGCCGCGCCGCGCTGGGCTACGCGGGCGTCCGTGGACGCCCCCTCCGCTCCGCTCCTGTTCACCCGCCGCGGTTTTCTCGGCGGCGCGGTCAGTCTGGCGGTTGCCGCGCCGGTGTTCAGCGGGGCGGGGTGCGGCCCGCAGCGTACGGACGGCGGCGGTGACCCGCCCGTGGACGAGCTGGACGGCTGGCGCATCCCGGCCGGCACCTTCCTGGGCGCGGTGGAATACGCGACGCTGGCGGCACTGCTGGATGCGATGATCCCCGGTGACGCGGTGTCCCCCGGCGCCACGCACGCGCACGCAGCCTGGTACGTGGACGGGTTGCTGGGGGCGTTCCGGACGGACCCGCCGCGGATCTTTGCCGGTGGACCGGACTCCGGGCGGCACGGTGGCGTGGACGGTTTCAGCCGTTTCCAGCGCCTCACGCGCGTGGAGGAACTGCGCTGGCGCACGTGGATTGAGGGTTCACGCGGGCTGCCGGAGCGCGAGTTCAACGGCGCGGTCACGGGGCTGCAGGAGCGCTACCGCACCGGGCTGGCGGCGGCGGCGGCATGGACGGAGGAGCGCACGGGCGCGCGCGTCACGGAGCTGTCGGTCGACGAGCGGCAGGCGCTGCTGCTGGAACTGGACGGCGGCTTTGTGAAGCTGCTGTGGGAGCACGCGGTGGAGGGGACGTGGGGGGATCCGGTGTACGGGGGCAACGCGGATGGCGCCGCGTGGCGCGCCATCCACTACGAGGGTGACCGCCAGCCCGTGGGCTACACCGCGCGCCAGATGGCCTGGCCCGACGAGGAGCTGCCGTGACCGGGACGTTTGACGCGGTGGTGGTGGGCTCCGGCGCGGGCGGCGGCGTGGCGGCGTACGTGTTGGCTGCACGCGGCTGGAAGGTGGCGCTGGTGGAGAAGGGGCGCAACCCGTACCCCGCCCTGGCGGATGACACGCTGCGCGGGAGCCTCTTGGGCAATGACGAGATCAAGTCGCGGCGGTTCTACGCGTACCAGGACCCGCTCCTGGAGCCGCGGCTGTTCCGCGAGTCTCCCTCCGCCACCGCCGCCGGGAAGGCCTTCCAGTCACTGGGAGTGTGCGTGGGTGGCGGCACCGTGCAGTACGACGCGGACAGCCCGCGCCTGCAGCGCACGGACCTCCGCATGCGGGAGGCGTACGGCGCGGTGCAGGGGGCGGACGTCGTGGACTGGCCCATCAGCTATGACGATCTGGTCCCGTTCTACGACGCGGCGGAGCACGCGGTGGGCGTGCAGGGACAGCGCGGCGCGGACCCCTTTGCCGAACCGCGCGCGGACTACCCCATGCCGCCGGGGCATCCCGCACGCGGCGGGATTGTGTTGTCTGAGGCTGCACGCCGCCTGGGCTACCACCCGCACCCCATGCCCATGGCCATCAACTCCATGGCCTACGGCGGCCGCCCCGCGTGCGTGAACTGCGGCTTCTGCAACATGGGCTGCCCGGCCAACGCCAAGGGCTCCACCGCCGTCACCGTCATTCGTGACGCGTTGCGCACCGGGAACGTCACGCTGCTGGCAAACCACTGCGTGCTGGAGGTGACCGCCAACGCCGCGGGTGACCACGCCAGCGGTGTGCGCTGCGTGGGACCGGACGGCGCCGAGGTGACGCTTGGGGCGCGGCACGTGCTGCTGGGCGCCAACGCGCTGGAAACGCCGCGCCTGCTGCTGACGTCTCGCGGCGGGGTTGGGTTGGGGAACTCCAGTGGGCTGGTGGGGCGTTATCTGATGTTCCACGTCATCTTTGCGGCCATTGGCATCTTTCCGTTTGAAATCCGCGCCCACCGCGGCCGCGTCATCACGCACGCCATGGCGGACTTCACCGTGCCGGATGGAACGGGGGATTACGTGCGCGGTGGCTACACGGAGCTGGGTGGGTCCATCCACCCGGTGGCCGCGGGCGTGCAGTTCCCGTGGCTCTTGGGGAAGACCCTGATGACGGACGGGCGCTACTGGCGGCGGCTGGCCACGGTGTCCATGATTGGCGAAGACGTGCCCGTGCTGGACAACCGGGTGGACGTGGACCCCGCCGCGCACGACGTGTACGGCCGGCCCGCGGTGCGGGTGACCTACGGCCGGCACCCGCGCGACCAGGCGCTGGTGGACCGGTACATGCCGCGGATGGTTCGCGTTGCGCGCGAGGCGGGCGCCACCGACGTCATGGAGATGGATTTTGCGCGCGAGGATGGCGCACCGGACACCAAGCACCTGCTGGGCACCACGCGCATGGGTACGGACCCCGCCACCGCCGTGACCAACCCGTGGGGCCGCCTGCATGACGTGGACAACGTGTGGGTGGTGGATGGCGGCGTGTTTCCCACGTCCACCGGGTTCAATCCCACGCTCACGCAGCAGGCGCTGGCGTGGCGGACGGCGGCGTACCTGGCGGACCCCACGGACGTGCGTCCATGAAACGCGCGGCCACGCTGTTGGGTATTCTTACGCTGTCCGCGTGCGGTGACGGGGAGAGCACGTCCGGCGCCGGCGCCCCCGACGCGGCGGTGGCACCCGCGGTTCCCGAGGGCAGCCCGGTGGACCCGGCCCAGGTGGCGGCGTGCGTGGCGTGCCACGGGGACACGGGTACTGCGTGGGCCCGGCTGTCGTCCCACTCGCTGCTGCTGGACTGCGCGGCGTGCCACGCGGTGCAACCGGGTGACGCCGGACCGGGGCATGCGCGCACGTCCTCATGCCGCCGCTGCCACAGCGAGCGCACACACCCGGAGGAAGCGCCGTGCCTCGCGTGCCATGACCCGCACGGAGCAGCCAACCTGTTCCTGCTCCGCCCGCGCGTGCCGCTCCCTGCCGGTGGCGAGGCCGCTGTAACCGTGCTGCAACCGGCGGGCGCGTCCGAGGGCGGGTTGGCGCGCGCAGACGGCGGAGCAGCCGGACTGTGTGAAGCCTGCCACGCGACGACGACGTACTACCGCGCGGATGGGACCGGCGCGCCGCATGAACGCGGTTGGTGCGTGCAGTGCCACCAGCACGGACGAGGGTTTGCAGCGCACTGAGGGCGGCGGGCTTTGTAGGCCCGGCGTCCCGCCGGGCGCCGACCCAATCCGGCACCCCACCCATGTGTCCCGGTGCCGCGCGTCTGTTGCGGCCCGGCATGCCCGGCATTTCAATCCCCTTTTTCAGCTTTTGCCATTTTTGACTCCCTCTTCCATCTTTTCTGATTCAAACTGTTATCCTGTTCTTCTGCCAGGCGGGGCGGGTAGGTGGCTTGCCTGCGGCAAGCCGAACGCGCTTCATGTGACAGAAACCGCCAAGCAGCAGTTGCCCGTCCGAGCATTGGACCATCAACGGCCCGTAGATCCGCGCGCAAATCGATGGTGTCCTTTCCGGCGGCGACATCGGCCGGTGATTTCACAGACGTTGGGACGAACGCCTTCTTTCCGGATTGAAAGGCTGTGCGCGCCACGATGAAGCTCCACCGTGGGAACCATGGGTTGACGGCGGCACCGAGCGCCGATGAGTGCGCATTCACGTGTCTTTTGCACGCCGGAGTCCCTCCCGCAGAGCGGCGCAGGAGCGCAAATGGCTGAGTTTGAGCGAGACACTCTTGCCGGGAGGAAATGGCGGTTGACAATCTCTGCGTACGAAGACGGCAGCGCTGCAGGACCAGCCCAGGGGATGGACGGCTGCCGCGGAACCACGCGGTTCAACCCCTCCTTGCGCAGCACCCGGAGAGCCTGGCCGCGCTGAGCCTTTACGCAAAGATCAAAGCACATGCGCGGGCAGCTTTCCCAGGCCATCACGTGCTGGGCGGACATCCACGCGCGCTCCGCGCACCAGGAGCGCGCGCTGATGTTCCTGGCGTCCCTCCTGGAAATGGCGCGAAATCGTGAGTACGCCTGGCCGCAGCGTCCTGATGCGCGCGTTGACGACCGCAGCTGGCGTGCAAATACAGCCGGTTGCTGCCTCCTTGACGCAGAAGGCGTTCCGCCAGCATCCTTCGGGTGGGCAGGGGGTCTCATGAACGCCGTGAATCGCGTCTCGTCAGCGGGCATCGCTGGGCTCACCATTCTGGTGGTGGATGATGAGGCCCCTTACCGGCGCGCGGTGGGTCGCGTCCTGGCCGGGTCAACCGCCACCGTCGTTGAAGCCGCCAATGGCAAAGAGGCGGTTGCCTACGCGGCCAGGAACTCGGTGGACGTTGTGGTCATGGATGTGCGGATGCCCGTGCGTGACGGCGTGGATGCAGCCGCCGACCTGCTGGCCCTGCCCACACCACCCTCCATCCTGCTCATGTCCGCGGAAGACCCGCCGCCCGGACTCCTCGCGCTGGGCGTGTCATTCCTGCCCAAACCGTTCTCCGTGGACGAACTTCACCTGGCGATCCACCAGGCACGCGCCGGGCGCGCCCTGCCGCGCGATTCCCCGTGATACGGCCCGGAAACGGGCGCAGCTTGGGTCCCCGCGTGGTCTTGGCCTGTGGCATGACGGGCGCGCCCGTCCGCGTGGTTTCCTGAGCCACGTACGTGGGGTCGCTGCTACAGTCTGCGCGCCGCGCTTTCCGGGACGGTCCCGGCGGCGCCGGCAGAGGACGTCATGACGCTCAAGCCCTGTTGCACACCCGACGAGGTTGCGGGTCTTTTGCGCGTGGATACGCGCACCGTACAAGCCCTGATTGCCGCAGGGCGCCTGCACGCGGTGCGCGTGGGCGACGAAGTCCGCATTCCCCGGCAGGCGTTGGATGCGTTCCTCGGCACGTCGTTCCGCCAGGGCGGATGGCGACGTCATGCGGCGTTTGTTGCGGTGCTGGCGGGTCTGGGACTTGGCTCTTCCGTGCGCGCAGACATTCCGGCGCCGGCCACCGCGTCATCCGCGGTGGCGTATGCGGGGTTCCTGGAGAGCAACGGTGTTCCGGTGAACGGCACTGCGTCTGTTCGCGCCGCCGTGTTTGACGCGGCTACCGGTGGCACGCCGGTGTACGCGGAACAGCATGACACGGTGCCGGTGGCCGCCGGACAGTTCCAGTTGCTCCTTGGCACGGGCACCACCACCGCGGGCAGCTACGAATCAGCATGGGCGACCGCCCACGGCGAACTGTTCCTGGCGCTGGAGGTCAAAGGCCCGGGCGCCGCGGACTTTGTCGCCCTGGATGGGCGGCAGCGTCTCGCCACGGCGCCATACGCGCACCGGGGCGCGCCGGGACGTGACTTCCTGGTGGACCGCACGCTGGTGGCCACGCGGGCCGCGGACGTGGGCTACCTGTCGGTGGCACCGCAGGACGCCGCCGCCGAGGGCGGCGAGCTGCAGCTCCGCGGCTCCGGTGGCAACAACGCGGTGTACGTGGACAACCTGTCCGGGAACTTCCGCGTGCACGACGGCACCAACGTCCGCATGGAGACCAGTGGGGCCAACCTGTCCGTTCCCGCTGGCAACCTGACGGTGTCCGGCACCGTGGCCGCGGGCACGCTCAAAGGCCCGCTTGGCCAGACCAGCTGCTACTGGAAGGACGTGGAGACGTGCGGGCACGGCTGCGGCAACGGCGTGTATTACGAAACCTTCTGCGACCCGGGCGATTACATGGTGGGCATGGGGCATCACACGTGGAGCCAGTACACGTACTACAACTTCCGCATTCGCTGCTGCCGGCCGTGACGCGGCGGATCCAAGTCTGAGCCGGCATCTGTTCCACGAATGCCCCGACCGAACTGCATGCACGCTCTGCGTGCATGCGTACCCGCCCCCTTTTGGGGGGCGGCCGGCGCGGCGCGGCGGGCGACGTCAGTCGCCGGGGGTGGGGGGCCCGCCAACGGGTGGGTCCCACCCGGGGAAGACGGCGGTTGCGGACCCCCCACCCCCCTCGCCGACGTCGCTGCGCTCCGTCGTCGAGGGCCGCCCCCCAAGGGGGGCGGGTA
>JACRCW010000164.1 GCA_016218805.1 Deltaproteobacteria bacterium
CGCAGCGCCTGCCGCGCGTGCTCCATGGCGTCCTTGGGATTGTCCGTCCGGTAGGACGCGTAGGACAGGCGGTAACGCAGGTACGGGCTGTTGGGCGCCTGGTTCACCGCCTGCTGGAACGCGAACCGCGCCGCATCCCAGCTGTCCTTCTGGATCTCCAGCTCGCCCGCCATGCGCAGCACGTCGGGATCGCGCGGGCGCGCCGCCTGGACGCGCTTGAGCAGCGCCGCGGCCTCCTCATACCGCGCGTCCTCAAACAGCCTGCGCAGCAGCACCAGCCCCGCCAGCCGGTCCGCCGGGTTGGCGTCCACGTGCTTCTGCAGGTCCGCGGCGGCCTTGGCGTCTCCGGTGAGCAGCCGAGCCGCCAGCAGCACGCCCTGGGACAACGGGTGGGCCTTGTCCGTCCCGGCATCCTTGCACGACGCCATGGCCGTCTTGGGCGGCGTCACCTTGCGGCCCTTCACCGCCGCGCGCTCCAGCGCCACCGCGGTGAACGTCACGCACGCCGCGTAGCCCTTCTGCGCCTTGTCACCCGCCGGCACCGCGGGCGCCGCCAGTCCGGGCACGGACAGTTCGCGCCCCAGCGCCTCCGCCAGGCGCGCAGCAACGTCCGCGGGCTGGCCCGTCACCGTCACCAGGTCCTTGGCCGCGCCCGCCAGCACGCCAAACTGGCGCACCTTGTAGGTCAGCGCGCCGCCCTCCCCCGCCTCAAAGCTGCCAAACAGCACGTGCGTGGCACCGGACAGCTGGGCCAGCTTCTTGGCGGTGTTTTCGTCCAGCGGCGTGCCCGGCTTGACGCCCAGGTCCTCCAGCATCTCCGCCTGCGCGCCCTGCGTGACCACGTTGACCGCCGGGCTGGACAGCGCGGCCTGCTCCAGCAGGACGGCCTGCAGCGTCCCCTGGTGCGCGGCGGCGGGCTTGATTCCGGCGGCCGGGGCAAACGGCACCACGGCCACGTACGGCAGCGGCTTGTCCGCCACCGGCGCGGCGGGCGCGGGCGCCGGAGCCGGCGTTTGCGCGCGGACGGGAGTGGCGACGACAAAAGCGGCGGCCAGGATGGCCGGGAGCGGGAGCCGGGAGGTGCGCATGGACGCGCGTCCTAGCACGGCGGAAGCGGGCGGTGCGACTAGCCCAGCACGCGCAGCAGGCGGGTGTGTTCCAACAGCAGGCCCAGGAACAGCAGCAGCACGGCGGGCCACAACAGCAGCGGGAACACGTCCACCGGCCGCGCCCGGCCGCGCGCATCCTCCAGCTTGGTGCGGTCCATCTGGTCCAGGATCTCCGCAAAGCTCTGCACCAGCCCTTCGCGGTCCGCGGCCAGGAACATCTGCCCCGCCGTCACGGTGGCAATCTGCCGGAGCAGCGGCACGTTCACGGGCAGCTCCACCATTTCATAGGTGGGGTTCCCGAACAGGTCCTGCCCCGACGGATAGGGCACCTTGCCGCCGCGCCCGACCAGGACGGTGAACACCTTCACGCCCATCTTCTGGGCGATCTCCGCCGCCTGCTCCGGCGCGATCTGCCCCGCGTTGTTGTCGCCATCCGTGACGAGGATGACCACGCGGCTCTTGGCCTTGGAGTCCCGCAGGCGGTTGAGGGCCACCGCCAGGCCGTTGCCGATGGCGGTGCCGTCCTCAATGACGCCGGTCTTCAGCTCCTGGATGAGGTTGCGCAGCAGCATGTAGTCCAGCGTCAGCGGCGCCTGCGTGAACGCGTCCCGGGCAAACACCACCAGCCCAATGCGGTCATTCTTCCGGCTCATGATGAAGTCTGAAATGACCTCCTTGGCAACGAACAACCGGTCCTTGGGCTTGAAGTCCGCGGCGCGCATGGACGTGGACAGGTCCAGCGAAATCACGATGTCCACGCCCTGCGTGTCCTCCGGCAGGACCGCGCCTTCCACCTGTGGACGCGCCACGCACAGCGCGGCCAGCACCAGCCCCGTGCCGATGAGGATGGACGGCAGCGGCTGCAGCACCAGCGCGGCCGACGGTGGCAGCCCGCGCGTGACGTCCTGGCGGGAGAAGCGGAACGCGGGGCGCCGGCGGTTCTGCAGCACCATGGCGCCCAGCGCCAGCAGGACGGGCAGCAGCGCCAGCAGGCCCCAGGGCCAGGCCCACTGGAAGCGTCCCCACCCGCCTCCCTGCGCGGGGTCATTGAGCGCACTCCAGGCCTCCAGCACGCCGGTCATGCGTCCGCCCCCATGGCGGTGCTGGCCGCGGCGCCCACCGGACGGGTGGTCTCCACCACGTGCACCACGTCTTCCATGAGGCGCGCGCAGTCCGCCACCGTCACGCTGCCGCGCGCAAACTTCACCTGGTCCGCCAGGGCCAGCACGGCGCGGACCTTGTCCAGGGACAACCGGCCCAGGCGCCGGCGGTCCGGCTGCGCCACCGCGCGCACGGCGGCGGGCCCCAGCGCGGCCAGCGCCTCCTCGGTGGTCTGCTCCAGCACGGGCACCTGGTAGGAGGCTTCCAGGTATTCGCGGGCAATCTGCACGGCCTCCTCCGCAAACTCCGCGGTTTTGCCCCGCTCCAGCAGGCCGGACTGGCGCAGCGCCTCCAGCTTCTCCAGCGCGAGGCGATGCGGCACCACCGGCGGCGGCGGCGGCGCCGCGCGCGCCACGACGGCTTCCACCGGGCGCCGGCGGTCCAGCCACCAGACCAGCGCCCACAACAGGGCCAGCCACCCAAGCAGCGCGGGCCACGCCAGGAAGCGCGGATCCTCGCGATAGATGGGGACGGGGGGCGCCATGGGGGCGGGTTCCGCCTTGGGGTCCGCGGCCCCCAGCCGCACCACGTCCACCGGCAGCGCGTCAATGGTGAGCGCGCCGTCCGCCACGTCAATCCCGGGGATCTTCAGCGTCATGGCGGGCGTCTCAACGTCCTCCAGCTGGAACGCCTGCAGCGGGAAGCGGAACGTCTCCACCACGGAATCGCGCGGCTTTCCGTCGGGCCCGCGGCGGGTGGCTTCGGCCTCCACGGCGCGCTGCACCGGGCCGGCGCTCTCCAGCTTGCCCCAGGTGAGTGACTCCGGGAGCACCACCTTGTGACCGGCCGGGTGCCGCACCTCCACCACCAGGTGGAACACGTCCCCCAGGTTCACGCGCGCGGGTTCCGGGTAGGCGCGCACGGCCACGTCACCGTCCGGAAAGCGCGGCTTGTCCGCCACGGCCGCGGCTCCCGCGTCCGGCACCGGCGGGGGCGGCCCCGAGGAGCCAGCTCCCGGCGCGGCCACGAGCCACAGGACGAAGGGCGCAGCGACGGACACCATGCGGAGGGCGTTCTTTGTGGTCGACGCCCCGCCGGGGTCAAGCCTCCGACCCGCGGTGCTTTTTGCCCCAGGCTGACCTACACGTGGGGGCCCGTGACCTGGGTGGCGCCTCTCCTGCTGCTGGTGCTTGCTGCGGACCCGGACCCCGGGACGCGGGCGCGGGAGGTCACGCCGGACGCCGCGGAGGAGGACGCAGACGCGGACCCGCCCGCGCGGGACCTGGCCAACCCCGCTGAAATCCTGGCCGACCGGACGCGGCCGCCCGTGCAGCGCCGCAATGCGGCGCGCAAGCTGGCCCGGATGCGCTGGGAGGGCTCCGCGGAGGCGCTGTCCGCGGCGCTGCGCACTGACCCGGCCCCGTCCGTAAGGGTGGTGGCTGCCGCGGCGCTGGGCGCCCGGGTGGAGGGCGGCGGCGTGCTGGCGGAGGCGCTGCAATGGGACCCCGACGCGCGGGTCCGGCGGGCGGCAGCGGGCGCGCTGGGGGCGATGGGCGCGGACGGGACGCGGCAGGAGACCGCGCTGCTGGCGGCACTGGATGATCCGGCCCAGCCGGTGCGGCTGGAGGCGGCCCGCGCGCTGGAGCGGGTGGGCAGCCGGGCGTCCGTGGACGTCCTGCGTGACGCACGGCGTGACGCGGCCGGGGGACCCGAGCGGACGGCGCTGCGGCGCGCGCAGCGGGCATCCGAAGCCCACGCCCGCGAGCACGACCGGCGCCGCCGCGCCGACGAGGAAACGCGCGTGGCCATGGCCGACCCCGCCACCAGCGCGCCGCTGCTGGCGCGGGCATGGCGGCACGGTGGCGTGGTGGTGGCCACGCTGCATGGCGGCCTGGCGGGTGGGCTGATGGGCGGCCTGGCGCCGGCGGCCCTGGGCGGGTCCCGCTGGGCGTTCACCTGGCCGCTGGGTGCGGCCTTTGGCCTGGCGGCCGGAGCGGCGTCCGGCGTGGGTTACGCGGCCGTCCGCGGGTTTGACCTGCCCGTGCCGGACGCGGTGCTCATTGCCGTGCATGGCGGAAGCGGGCTGGCTGCGGGAGTGGGGCTGGGTTTGTGGCTGAACCGGTCATCTCCCATGCAGATGGCGGGGCTGGGCATCCTGGGCGGGACCGCGTTCACGCTGGTGTCTGCCGGTGTGTCCCCGTGGGTGAAGTCCCGCCTGTCCGTGCCCATGTGGGCGGGCAGCGGAGGGCTGGTGGGTGGCGCGCTGGCGCTGGCCGCCGCCGGCGCCGCCGGTCATGACGTGCGGCACCAGCCTGAGCTGGCGCTGGGCCTGGCGTTTGTGGGCCAGGGCGCGGGCACGCTGCTGGGCACGGCGGTGGCCGCGGGGGTGCCCGTGACGTCGCTGGACGCGGCGCTGGTGGACGTGGGGACCCTGCTGGGCGGCGCGTTGGGCACCGGCGCGCTGCTGGTGCTGTCGCGTTCCGGGCGCTCGCCGCCGGCGTTGTTGACGTGGGGTCCGGTGGTGGGCGGCATTGCCGTGGGGGCGGGAGGCGGGGCCGTGGTGGCCGCGCTGCTGCCCGCGGCCTGGGAGCGGCGGGTGGAGGCCGCGCTGGAGCCGGTGGACTGGCCGTTCAAGCTGGTCCCGCAGCTGCCGTTGCCCGTGCCGCTGGCCACGGATGACGGGCGGCGGTCACGCACCACCGGCGCGGTGGTGCCGGTGCTGGGCGGCACGTTCCGCTGAGGCTTGACGCCGCCGCCCGTCGGGGCGGTAGAGGAAGCCGCGATGGAGATCATCGACATCGACCGGCTCATGAGCCTCCGCCCAGCCGGCATCCGGTCGCGCTTGGAGCCGGGGGATGAACTCCTCCCGCTGGCACCTCCGACGCTGCTGCCCGCGTTGCGCGCGCCGCTGCTGGACGTGCCGGGCGCGTGGGGCGGCTGGGTGCAGTCGGTGATGGTGGGGGCGTCCCGCGCGGACGCGCCGCTGTGCGTGTCCCTGGACGCGGAGGGCGGGGCGGAGCGGGGCGGCCCGCGCGGCCTGCACGAGGGCGTGGGCGCGCTGCTGGACCACGCGCGCCGCGCGCGGTTCCGGCGGCCGCTGGTCATCCACGCGCGCCTGGGCACCGTGGACGCGCATGACCAGGACAGCGTGGACCTGGCGCGGCTGCGCGTGCTGGAGGCGGTGGACGCGGGGGCCACCAGCGTACAGCTGGGCGCATTTGGCGAGCCGGATGACGCCGCGGCGCTGCTGCGCGAGCTGCTGCTGCCCGCCGCGGACACGGGGATGGGCATTGTGGTGCAGCTGCTGGATGGCGAGCAGGCGCCGACCGTGGGCCGCGAGCTGCCCGCGGCCTTCCACGTGGACGCCTGGACCGGGCCGGCGCCGGCGTCGCTGTCCCCGCGGCGGGACATGCTCCGCGAGGATTCCTTGGTGGGTCCGCTGCCGGCGTGGATTGACGCCACGGTCCTGCTGGGCAAGGTCATCCGCGCGGTGGCAGCCACGGACGCTGAGCTGCAGACGGCCGCCGGGCTGCTGGGCCTGTGGGGCCGCAAGGACGACCCGCGCCACGAGCGGCTGGACGCCATGCTCTCCATGGAAACGGAAGAACTGTTCACCCGGCTGAAGGCGCGCGGCAGTGCGGGCCACGCCATGGTGGAACTGTCCAAGGAAGAGCCGCCGCCGCCCTTCGGCGAATGATCAGGCGGTGAGGCGCGGGACTTCGCTGGCCTCGGCCATGGCCCCGGCGGTCACGTCCAGTTCCTGGCTGGCCGTCTCCAGCATCTCCGCCAGGCGCGCGGCCTCATCCTGCTGCACGGACCGCTCCTGCGCGGCGTAGGCCATCACGGACAGGCGGGCCGTCTCCAACAGCGCCACCTGGGACCGCACGCGCGCCAGCGCCCGCTCGCCCTGCGCGCGGATGCGGCGGACCGCTTCGGCCTGCGCCACCAGCGCCGCCTCGGTGCGCGCGTACTCGCCGCGCGCCAACTCGTCGTCGGCGCGCTCGCGTTCGGTGCGCACGCCGGCCAGCTGGGATTCAATGCGGTGCTCCAGCGCCTCGCTGCCCGTGCGGCCAATGCCGGCCCAGCCCTGCGCCGTGCGCTCCATGCTGGTGAGCAGCGTGGCGCTCTTGTGCCGCAGCGTCTCCACCGCCGGCCCGCTGATGCGGTTCTGCCGGATGTCATCCAGCAGCGCCCGGTGCGCCGTCCGCGCCTGCTCCAGCACGTCCCCCCACGCGCCCGCGGGACGCAGAGGCTCCGGCGCGGACGCGCGCACGCCCGCCAGCACATAGAGCCCCACCAGCGCGCCCGCGGCCAGCGCCGCCTCCGGTGCCAGGGACCAGCTTGACCCCACCAGGACCAGGCGGCCCGCCACCGGGATGGAAACCACCGCGGCCAACCAGGTCAGCGGCGCGGCGGCGCGCAGCCCCGCGCCCATGTGCAACGCCAGCAGCACCGCCGGGAAAGCCTGCAGCGCGGCGCGCGTGCCGGTGAGCGGGAGGCCCGTGGCATCCAGGGCCACCTGCGTGAGCACCAGGGCGGTGGCGCCGGTGACAACGGGGGCCAACGCCTGGCGGAAGGAAGAACGGGTTGCGTCCATGGCTCGCTCCTTTCACTGCGCCAGATCAAACGCGCGGGCCGTGGCGCCGTTGGCCGCCATGCCGGGATCGGTTTCCTTGTCCGCGTCGTCCACAAACAACCGCAGCGCCCGGGCCTTGGGAGCCAGCGCGGGCTGCTTGCGCGCCGCCTCGTCCATCTTGTTGGCCACCTCGCGCAGGCGCAGCACGCCGCCGCCTGAATCACCGCGGGAATACGCCTCCGCCGCCGCCTTCACCTCCGTGGCCGCCGCTGCCAGCAACGCCTGCCCCATCACCCACTCAATGCGCGACCGCGCCACCGCCGCGGCGTCGTCGGAGACGGACGCCAGCAACGTGCCGTCGGTGTCCACCGTGGTGGAGGACTGGCGGCCCACCGCGTGCACTGCGAACGACCACCCCGACACGTTCTCCGCCGGGAGGTGGACGCGGAACATCACGTGGCGCCGGTCACCCGCGGCCACGTCACCCACGCGCGCCCAGACGGTGCGGCCCTGCATCTCCGGAATGGCCCCGGAGGTGGCGCCCAGCGTGGCACCGTCGGGGAGCGCCAGGCGCACGCGCACGTCCCGCACCGCCAGCCGGCCGCTGGCGTTCAGTTCCGCCTGCAGCGCCTCACGGATGCCCGCGCCGTCACGGATGAAGCGGAAGTTGCCGCCCGCCGCCACCGCCACGCGCTCCATCAGCCCGCCCGGTGCCTGGCTGCCCACGCCCAGCGTGGTCACCGTCACGCCCTGGGACGCAGCCTCGCCCGCCAATGACAGGATCGACGCCGCACGCACGTCGCCCTCGGTGGGCACGCCGTCAGAGACCAGCACCACGCGGTGGATGGGCGCACCGGACCGCGCCGCCTCCGCCACCGCCAGCGACAAACCGCCGTGCAGGTGCGTCCCGCCGCGCGCGTGCATGGCATCCACCACCGCCAGCGCCGCCGCCTTCCCCGCCGCGTCCGCCCGCGTCAAAGGAAGATCCACGCCGGGCCGCGTGGAGAAGCTCACCAGGGCCAGCTCGTCATCTTCAGACAGTGACCGGATGAACCACCGCGCGCTCTCCAGCGCCTGGTCCATGTTCCGCCCCGCCATGGAACCGCTGCGGTCCAGGCACAGCACCAACGCCCGGGACTGCCCGGACTGCGCGCGCGTGCCTTCCACCTCCATGGCCACGTCCACCACCTGCTCCGTCGCGCGCGCCACCACGGCCTGGGACAACCCGGCGCGCAGCACCGCGGAGGACCCCAGCGGCAGACTGATCTCCGCGCGGGACGGATCTGCGGGGACATGTGGGGAAACCGGCGGCGGCACCGGATCCGGTGGGGTGTAGGGCGCCGGGCCGGTGCGCATGGGAAGCGCCAACACCGCGGCAGAAATCAGGAAACAACCACCGAGAAGACCGTAGCGCTCCAGCTTGGACATGGGGAGCCTCCGAGGGGGACTCCCTGATGGAACGCATCCGGACCCGTTTGGTTCTCCGCTCCCCCCGCCCGCTACGCGGAGGCAGAGGCGCGCGCGGAGCGGCCCCGTGACGGCGGCTCCAGCAGCGGCCGGAGGAACTGACCGGTGTGGCTGTCCGCCGCCCGCGCCACCTGCTCCGGCGTGCCCTGCGCCAACACCCGCCCGCCCCGCGCCCCACCCTCCGGACCCATGTCAATCAGCCAGTCCGCCGTCTTGATCACGTCCAGGTTGTGCTCAATCACAATCACCGTGTTGCCCGCATCCGCAAACCGGTGCAGCACGTTCAGCAGCCGCGCCACGTCGTCAAAATGCAGGCCGGTGGTCGGCTCATCCAGGATGTACACCGTCTTGCCCGTGGGCCGCTTCTGCAGTTCCTTGGCCAGCTTGATGCGCTGCGCCTCGCCGCCGGACAGCGTCGTCGCCTGCTGGCCCAGGTGGATGTACCCCAGCCCCACTTCATCCAGCATCTCCAGCTTGCGCCGCAGCGCCGGGATGTTCTGGAAGAACTCGCGCGCTTCCGTGGCGGTCAGGTCCAGCACGTCCGCAATGGACTTGCCGCGGTACTGCACCTGCAGCGTCTCCGGGTTGTAACGCTTACCGTGGCACTGCTCGCAGGTGACGTACACGTCCGGCAGGAAGTTCATCTCAATCTTCAGGACGCCGTCACCTTCGCAGGACTCGCACCGCCCGCCCTTGACGTTGAATGAAAACCGCCCCGGCTTGTACCCGCGCACCTTGGCGTCCGGCAGCTCCGCAAACAGGTCCCGGATGTCCCCGAAGATCCCCGTGTACGTCGCCGGGTTGCTCCGCGGCGTCCGCCCAATCGGCGTTTGGTCAATGTCGATGATCTTGTCCACCGCGTCCACACCGTCAATGGACTTGTGCGGCGCGGGGCGTTCCCGCGTGTTGTACAGCTTGTGCGCCAGCCCCTGGTACAGCGTGTCAATGGTCAGCGTGCTCTTGCCGCTGCCGCTCACCCCGGTGACGACGACAAACTTCCCCAGCGGGAACTCCACCGTGACGTCCTTGAGGTTGTTGCCGGTGGCGTTGCGCACCGTGAGCGCGCGGCCGTTGCCCAGCCGGCGGGTGCGCGGCACCTCCACGCGCATCTTCCCGGCCAGGTACTTCCCGGTCAGGCTGTCGTTGTGCGCCATGATCTCCGCGGGTGTGCCCTCCGCCACCACGTGCCCGCCGCGCAGCCCGGCGCCGGGCCCCATGTCCACCACGTGGTCCGCCGCCAGGATGGTGTCCGCGTCGTGCTCCACCACCACCACCGTGTTCCCCAGATCGCGCAGGCGCCGCAGCATGGCCAGCAGGCGCTCGTTGTCGCGCTGGTGCAGGCCAATGGACGGCTCATCCAGCACGTACAACACGCCCACCAGCGCGCTGCCAATCTGCGTGGCCAGGCGGATGCGCTGGCCTTCACCGCCGGACAGCGTGCCCGCCGCGCGGTCCAGTGACAGGTAGTCCAGCCCCACGGCGTTGAGGAAACCCAGCCGCTCACGGATCTCCTTGAGCACCATGCGCGCAATGGCCTCTTCGCGCGGGGTCAGCGGCAGCTTCCCGAAGAACTGCTCCGCCTCAACAATGGACAGGTGCTCCACCTCGTTGATGGCGCGGCCGGCCACGCGCACGTGCAGGCTCTCCGGGCGCAGGCGCGCGCCCTTGCAGTCATTGCACGGGCTGTGCGCCATGTACTTCTGCAGGTCCTCGCGCACTCCCTCAGACTGCGTCTCCTTGTAGCGGCGGTTGAGGTTGGGCAGCACGCCCTCAAAGTCCCGCGTGAACTGGTAGGACGTGGTGTCCGACGCCATCTTGAAGTTGAACTCCTTGCCCTTGCTGCCGTGGAGGATGACGTCACGCGCCTCCTTGGGCAGCTTGTTGAACGGCGTGTCCATGCGGAACTTGTAGTGCTTACTCACCACCTCCAGCATGGACATGTGGTAGCTGCTCCACATCCCGCTCCACGGGTCCACCGCGCCATCCGCCAGTGACAGCGTGGGGTCCGGGACAATCAGCGCCTCGTCAAAGAACATGGTCTCGCCCAGACCGTGGCACCCGGGGCACGCGCCCGCCGGGTTGTTGAACGAGAACATCCGCGGCGTGATCTCCGGGTAGCTGATGCCGCAGTCAATGCAGGCGTGGCGCTCGCTGACCAGGAAGCTCTCCCCGCCGGTGACCTCAATGCGCCCAAGTCCCTCGCCGAGCTTGAGGGCCAGTTCCACCGCGTCCGCCACGCGCTGGCGCATGCCGGGCTTGAGCACCAGGCGGTCAATGAACAGGTCAATGGTGTGCTTCTTGTTCTTGTCGAGTTTGATGTCCTCGGACAGGTCCCGCACGTCGCCGTCCACGCGTACGCGCGCGTAGCCGTCCTTGCGCAGCTTGAGCAGCTCGTTGCGGTATTCGCCCTTGCGGTCCCGCACAATGGGCGCGAGCACGGCGAACCGCGACTCCTCCTTCAGGCCCATGACGCGGTCAATGATCTGGCTGGCCGTCTGCGCCTCAATGGGCTTGCCGCACTGGTAACAGAACGGCCGGCCAATGCGCGCAAACAGCAGGCGCAGATAGTCATGGATTTCCGTCACCGTGCCGACGGTGGAGCGCGGGTTGCGGGAGGTGGTCTTCTGCTCAATGGAGATGGCGGGAGACAGGCCTTCAATGGAGTCCACGTCCGGCTTGCTCTGTTGCTCCAGGAACTGGCGGGCGTACGCGGACAGGCTCTCCACGTAACGCCGCTGGCCCTCCGCGTAGAGCGTGTCAAACGCCAGGCTGGACTTGCCGCTCCCCGACAGCCCGGTGATGACAATCAGCTTGTCGCGCGGGAGCGCGACGTCAATGTTCTTGAGGTTGTGCTCGCGCGCACCCCGGATGACGATGGCGTTCTTCTCAGTCACGGCCACACCCGCCCGATAGGGCAACAGTTGTTCAGTGGTGGGTGATTTAGTGGGCGGACGGACCGGACGCCAGCGCCCAAGACGGTCAGGATTCCGCTGGCGGTCCGTGCCGGTGGCTGCCGCGGCCGGTTCCGCATGTTAAGGGCCACCGCGGACCGACGGGAGTGCCGGCCATGACGACGCTGGGAGACGCAACCTCAACCCGGTCCCCACCGCGCGGCCTGCCGGCGCGCGTGGCGCGCGCACTGCTGGAGTTCAAGCGTCGCCTCACCGAGTCCCACGGCGACCGGTTCGAGGAAATGCGCCTGTTCGGGTCCTACGCGCGGGGCGAACAGCATGGTGACAGCGACGTGGATGTCCTGCTGCTGTTCCGCGACCGCCTGGGACTGCGTGAAGATCTCCCCGTGTTTGATCACGTTGCCGCGGTGGACGTGGCGGAGCAGGTCTGGCTGAGCCCGCTCATCTATTCGCGCGCCGAATACGAGGAGCGGATGGCGCACGAGAACGACCTGGTCCTGGACATCCAACGCGACGGGATCCTGGTGTGAGCCCGGACAACACCCGGCGCGCCGTTGACCTGGAGCTGGCCAAGGCGCGCAGCTGAGCCAACCGCGCGTACCACTGGCAGTCAGGACTCCGGCAGCGGTTTCTCCGTATCGAACACCACGGGCCCCAGCTTCGCCTCGTCGTCGGACGCGCCGGACCGGGCCTCGCGCAGCGCGGCCAGCTCATGGGCCAGCTCCGGGAAGCGCCAGTCCTTGCGGCCCTCCTCAATCTGCAGGTCACCGCCCAGGCGCAGCAGTTGCCGCGTGAGCTGGTCTTCGGACGGGGCAAACCCGCTGCCCTGCTCCCACGCGCGCGCTGCCTGTTCGCCCGTGACCCCGCCGCCGGCGCTCCCGCGGATGAGCCGCAGCAGCGCGCGGCGCCCGTTCTGCACCTGCGCCTTGGCCACGTCACGGATGCGGCCCAGCGCGCGCCCCACGGGCAGCGTGAACACCGTGGCGGAAAACGCAATGGGGATGACGCCGAGCAGGATGGGAATGGAATGGTCCGGCCAGCGGTACGGGGGAATGCCGGCCAGGATGGCCTGCAGGTTGGCGAGCGTGAGCCCCACGGACGCGGCCCACGCGCCCATGGCCAGGTTGAAGGAGTTCAGTCCCACGACGAGCAGGTTGGTCCCCACGGAGTTGTCACCGGTGAGCGCGGGCACCTGCACGGGCCGCTCCCAGGCCATGGGCACGCGCGTGGGCAGCACCACCGCCTCCGCAGTCTTCCGGAGATCCTTGAAGACGTAGAACACCGCGCCTTCCTCGGTGACCTCCACGTCGCCCTCGTAATCCACCAGCAGGCGCGTCACCAGCCGCTCCGCCTCCGGGCGGTCCAGCGCGGTCACGCTCATCACGTCCCACACGCCCACGCGCCCGTGGTGGTCACGGATGAACGCCAGCAGCAGGCGCTCCTGCTCCAGCGGGTCCACCGGTTTCTCCTCGGGGCCAAAGATGAACTGCCAGACGCGCTCGTACAGGCGTTTCCCCGGCTTGCGGCGCCGGCCGTAGCGGTCGTCGTCGTACTGGCGGATGGCCCGGTAATGGAATGACGCCCAGATGGCGTCTGTCACCAGGTCAATGAACATCCGCATCAGGAAGAAGTCACCCAACGAGAACCCGCGGCCACCGCGATCATCGTCGTCACTGCTGCGGCCGGAGGCGGCCAGCGTGATGCCAATGAGGATGAGCGCAAAGATCACGGTGTACGCGATCATGGTCACCAGCAGCCACACCTTCATGCCCGCCTTGATGCCGGTCCACAGCCATTTCCCGACGCGGGAGGCCCACTCGGAAAGCGTCTCCCGGGTGGCCCACGGGCGGGTGAAGCCGGTGGGAAACGAGTAGACGACGTCACCGCCCTCGGCGACCTTGAGGTTGCCGCGGTAGGTGGTGAGCGCCCACTGCAGGCCGCGTTCCGCGTCACGCAATGCCAGGCCGGTCTTGGCGGCGGCGTCCGCCACCGTCACATCCCGGATGGACGCGCCAAGCTTGTCCGCCAGCGTGCGGCCGCTGCGTTCTGCCTCCAGGATTCGCGGTCGTGGGCGGGTGGCGGTGACCATGGTGCGGGGCTCCTCCGTGGATGACGGCGCCGGTCATACTGGCGTCGGACTTCCAGTCAAGGTCGCCCTACGCGGACGCGCAACCCGGCGGCCATGGTGTCGACGTGGAACGTGACCGGCAGGAAGCGCGGGATGAGCTCCAGTTGCGTGCGCGCGTGCCCGGACAGGGTCGCCGTTGCGAACTCGCCTTCCCCGGCCAACGCCAGCGGCAGCAGCAGTTGGTCCGCCAGGTGCTCACCCACGGGCAGGCCCGCCGCCAGGTAGCCGTTCACCTCCTCCACCACGCGGGCCGCCACCTCCTCCGCGCGCGTGCGCTTCTCGCCAAACGCGGTGAACACCTCGGTGACGTGTTCGCTGACCAGTTCAATCACAATGGCGTTGCCGGGGCCCGGGGACGCGGTGATGTCCTCAACGCGCACCTGGTCCGGGCGCAGCCCCAGGCCCGCCCGCACCACGTCCGCTTCGCGGTCTCCAACGTGACCGGGCAGGCGGGACAGCAGGATGCGCGCGCGCCGGTCCCGCACGGCACCGCGCTCCAGCAGCGAGAACCCCCGCAACGTGCGCGCGGGCGTGATGTCCACGTGGAAGCGGCCTCCGCCGGCGGGGAAGAACCCCCAGGCGGACAGGGACACGTCCACGCGCGGCCCCATACGGCACAGCAACGGCAGGAACGCGCGTTCCAGGAAGTCAAACGGGGGAGCCAGCGGGTTGTGCGTCCCGCCCTCGAGGTCGAGGGAAGTCGGAGCGTGGTGCAACAACAGCGCGGGCAGGACGGCTTGCAGGACCAGCGTGGCGCTGCCCGCGGTACCCACGCGGAAGGAATGGTGTCCCCCGACGACGGTGGCCGGCTGGAAGGACAGCGCACGCGACCCCTGTTCCGCGCCTTCCACGTGCGCGGCGCCCACGCGTTGCGCGGCAAGGACCGCGGCCAGGTGCTGCCGCATGAGCCCCGGCCGCGGGCGCCCCGCCCGGATGTTCTTCGCCCGGAACGGGGTGCCCGTGACCAGAGACAGCGCCAGCGCGGTGCGGAGCACCTGGCCGCCGCCTTCGCCCATGGACCCGTCAATCTCCAGCATGGGTCATCCCTTCACGCACACCACCTGCTTGAGCGTGTGCACAATCTCCACCAGGTCCGCCTGCGCCGCCATCACCGCGTCAATGTCCTTGTACGCCGCGGGCGTCTCGTCAATCACGTCGTCATCCTTGCGGCACTCCACGCCGGCGGTGGCGCGCGCGTGGTCCTCCACGGTGAAGCGGCGGCGCGCCTCGGTGCGGGACATGGCGCGGCCCGCCCCGTGGCTGCACGAGCAGAAGCTCTCCGGGTCCCCCTTGCCGCGGACGATGTAGCTCCGCGCGCCCATGCTGCCCGGGATGATGCCCAGCTCGCCGTCACCCGCGCGCACCGCGCCCTTGCGCGTGACCATCACGTCTTCGCCGTGGTGGCGCTCCCAGGAGACGTAGTTGTGGTGGCAGTTCACCGCTTCCACGTCCGCCCCAAACGGCGGGATGTCCCCGCACGCCGCCACCGCGTCAATTACCGCCGCCATCATGAGCCGGCGGTTCTGCGCCGCGTAGTCCTGCGCCCAACCCACCGCGCGCACGTATGCGCGGAAGTGCTCCGTGCCCTCCGGCAGGTACGCCAAATCCTTATCCGGCAGGTTCACAAAATACCGGCGCATGTCCTCCCGCGCGAGCTCAATGAAATACGACCCAACGCGGTTACCCACGCCACGCGAGCCGCTGTGGAGCATGAACCAGACGCGGCCGTCCTCGTCCAGGCACACTTCAATGAAGTGGTTTCCCGTGCCCAGCGTACCCAGCTGCGCCACGTCCACGCCGCGGCCAATGCGCGGGTGCTCGCTCACAATCGCCTCGTAGCGCTCGCGCAGCGGCGCCCACGCTTCGGCCACGCGCGCCGGCGGGTCACGCCACGCGCCGCGGTCATTGCGGCCACCGTTGTCCGTGCGGCCGTGCGGCACCGCGCGCTCAATGGCCGCGCGCACGTGGCCCAGTGACTCCGGGAGATCCTCCGCCCGCAAGGTGGTGCGCACCGCCATCATCCCGCAGCCGATGTCCACGCCCACCGCGGCGGGGACCACCGCGCCGCGCGTGGCAATGACGCTGCCCACCGTGGCCCCCTTGCCCAGGTGCACGTCCGGCATCACCGCCACCCACTTGTGGATGAACGGGAGGCTGGCGATGCGGCGGAGCTGCGCCAGCGCGTCGGCCTCAACGGGCACGCCGCGGGTCCAGCCCTTGATCGGCGTGGTTCCCGGTTCCTGGAGGAAGTCGTAGCTGCGGTGGGTTTCCATGGTGCGTTCTCCTTCGACACCGCCTTGTCGCACGGTGCGTGCCACGCGGGCCGCCACGCGCGTGCACAGGCGGTCCGCGCGGGTGTGATACGTTGGGATAAACTGATGATTCGCTGGAATCAGTCGCCGGCACACCCGCGGGCGCGGTAGACGGGGACCATGGACCCGCGGCTCCCGTTGCGCGTGCTGGGCCGGAGCGTGGCCGGCGTGGAGACGTGCATTGAGCTGCCGTCACTGCGGGTGGCGCTGGACCTGGGGCGCTGCATCAAGAGCACCGTTGCCTGCAGCACGGTCCTGGTCTCGCACGGGCACCTGGACCATTGCGGCGCCGTGGCACAACACGCGGCGCGCCGGTCCCTGCTGGGCATGGAGGCGGCCCGCTACGTGGTCCCCCGCCCCGTGGTGGACGCGGTGCAGCGCGTGTTTGACGCGCACGGCGCCCTGGACGGGACCGTCATCCCGCGCACGGTGGTGCCACTGGATCCGGGCGAGGAGCTGGCGCTGGGGCCCGGCCGCCGCGTGCGCGCGTTCCGGACGGACCACCGCGTGGTGAGCCAGGGGTACGTCATCACGGAGCGGCGCAAGCGCCTGCGGCCGGAGTTTGCCGCCACGCCGGGACCGGAGCTGGGCGTGTTGCGGCGCCAGGGCGTGGTCATTGAGGACGAAGTCACCGCGCCACTGCTGGCCTTCACCGGGGACACGCGCATGGAAGCGCTGGAGCGCGACGAAGAAGCCCGGCGCGCGCGCGTGCTGGTGATGGAGGTGAGCTTCCTGGATGACCGGGTCCCCGTGGCCCAGGCGCGGGAGCTGGGCCACATCCACCTCGATGAAGTGCTCCCCCGCGCGGACATGTTCCACAACGAGGTGCTGGTGTTTTCACACTTCTCAGACCGCTACGACGCTGCCAGCGTGCGCGCCATCCTGGCCGCGCGGCTGCCGGAGCCGTTGCGGGACCGCGTAGTGCCACTGCTGTGACGCTTCAGCGCAGCCAGAGGAACGCGCCCGCGCCCAGCAGGACCACGGCCACGCCTCCAAGCACCAGGCCCGCCAGGCCCAGCACCACCGCGCCCGCCACCCCACCGTACACCGTGGTGACGACGACCGTCCCCAGCCCCTTGCCCAGGAACACATTGCCCGGCCGCTGCGATTCGGCGAGCACGCCGCCGGCCAGTGCACCGGACCCGGCCGCCAGCAGCACCGCCGCCAGGGCGGCCACGCTGACCAGCCCGCCGCCGCCCAGCAGCGCCAGCAATCCCGCGCGCGACTGCGCAGGTGCGGCGGGTGGTGGGGCGGGCGCAACGGTTCCGGCGGGCCGCACCACCGGTTCCGCGGGCCGCGCCACCGGCTGCGCGGCCGCCTTCTGCAGCGGCACGTGCACGGAGCGGGACTCCCCGGCCACAATCTCCACCGTGGTCTGCTGCGTGGTGTGCCCGGCCAGCGAGATGCGGACCAGGTTGGGCCCCGGCGGCAGCGTCCCCACGTCAGCCGGCGTGGTCCCGGCGGGCCGGCCATTGACCTCCACGGTGGCGCCCGCCGGGTCAGACTGGACGGAGAGCTTGCCGGACACGCCTGCATGGAGGAGGTCGCGCCACACGGTCCGGAGGGACGCCTGCTCGGCGGCGGAGCGCGGGACGGAGTGGAGCGCTTCGCGCACGCGTGTGCCGGCCGCCACCTGCAGGACGCGCACGCGCGCACGCGTACCCGCGCGGTCCAGATCCACCGTGCCCAATGCGTCCACCTTGAGGTGCGCCGCCGCGCGCCGCATGCAGGCCTCGTCCATGGACTCGCAGCCCAGCGCCACAAGGAGCTCATCCACGCCCAGCGCGGGCGGTGGGGTCCAGGCAAACGTGCGGCTCTCCGCGGTCTCCAGCCGCAGCAGTTCCAGCACGGCCCGGCGGTGCGCCGCGTCAGTGCCCGGCGGGCTGGTGTCCACCACCGCCACCGGGCGGGCGGGGCCGGCGCCCAGGCTCGGCGGCGCCAGCAACAGTGCAAGGAGTGCAGCGAATGCCACGGGGGCACATCACCGCGGAATGGCGCGCCGTGTCAAACCGTGCGTCGTCGTCAGAGGGACGCGCGCACCAGGCAGCGGAACACGCGGCCCGCGCGGGGGCCGCCGGCCTCCGCGCTGGCGCCCAGCGCATTGTCCACGGTGCAGGAGGTGTCCACCCCGCCCAGGCGCTTCCACGCGGTCAGGTGCAGCACGGCGGTGGCGGGCAGGCCCGCGCCGGCGGAATCCACGCGGTCAAAACCGGACAGCAGCGCCAGTTGCACGCCGCCGCCCAGGAATTCCGGGGCCACCGCCGCCACCAGGTTGAAGGCGTGGCGCGGGACGGCGGGCAGGCGGGCGGCGCGCGCGTCGTCATACGCCTCCTGCAGGTACACGTAGCCGGCGCTGGCGCTGACCCCGCCGCGCAGCCGCGTCAGCGCCGCGTCCAGACGCAACCCCTGGACGTGCTGGCTGGGCTGGACGGCCTGCTGGAACTGGCCAAACACAATCCCCACACTCCCCTGCCCCAGCGACAGGGCCAGCGGCCCGTCTGACGCGTCGGTGCGGAACACCTCGGCGTGGAACCGGGCCAGCGCATCCGGCTGGAACACCACGGACAGGCGGGCACCGCGGCCGGTCTCCGGGGCGCCGTTGCCGTTGAGCACCGGCCCCAGCAGCGACGGCAACGCACCCACCTCCGCTTCCAACGGCAGCAGGCGGTAACCCGCGCCCACGGTGGCACGCACGGTCACATGCCGGAACGGCTCATAGCGGAAGGACAGCGACGGGGCGGCCACCGGGGCGGACGCGTGCGTGCTCTCCAGGCGCAGCGCTCCCTCCAGCGTGAACACCCGGCCCACCGCCCACGTGTCCGCCACCATCCCGCTCACGCGGATGCGCCCGGAGGTGAACTCCGCGGATGATTCGCCCTGGCCCCACTCAGAGAACAGCTGCAACTCCCCACGCAGCAGGTGGTCGGCCAGCGGCTCGCCGGCGTAGCGGAACTGCACCACCTGTTCCCACGCGCGGTCCGTGTGCAGCCGCCCGGGCAGTTCCGCCCGGGACTCCACCGCGGCACCGCGCAGTTCCACGCGCAGCGTGTCCCCCCCGGCAATGGTGAAGATCGCCTCGCCGGCGGCCTGCGCACGGCGGCGGAGCCAGGCGCCCCCGGCGGACTCCACCTGCAGTTCGCGCGCGCCGACGTCACCGCGCAGCAGCACGCGTGCGTGCGGCCGGAACGCGCCGCCCGCGCCCAGCGCCATCAGCCGCCGCGGCGGGGCCCTCGCGGACAGCGTGTTCACGCCCGGGAACAACCCGGCCTCCGCGTTCCCATGCAGGCCCGCGCTGTCCCCCACCCATGACGCCGCCGCCCCCGCCGTGCCCCCGGCTCCGCCGCCGGGCGCCAGCAGGCCGGACGCCCCCACCGACGCGCCGGTGGCCTGCAACCGCCGGGTGACCACGTTGAGGACGCCCGCCTCGGCGCCGTTGCCGTACACGTGCCCCATGGGACCGCGCACCAGCTCCACGCGCACCACTTCCTCCACAGTGGCGGGCAGCTCCGCCAGGTCCACCGACCCGTCCAGCGCGCGCGGCACGGTCCGCCCGTCCACGCACAGCGCCACGCGGCCGGCCTGCCCGTCCACCACCAGCGTGCGGTGCCCATCCGCCTGCTCCAGCACCATCACCCCGGGCAGCATGGACAGCGCGTCGCCCAGGTCGCGCACGCCGCGGCGCAGTAGCGTCTCACCATCCAGGACGTCCACGTCGGGAACCGCGCGCCCCCGGGGCTCCGCCCACCCGCGCGGGGCCTCCACGCGCTCCGGGGCCGCTGCGCCCGCGGGACCCGCTGCCATCAGGGTTCCCGCCAGCAGTGTCGCGCGCGCTCCCCGGAGGCCCGGCATCTTCAAGCCAGCCGGAGGCCCTTGTGCCGGCCCTGGCGGATGAACTCGGCAGTGAACCGGGATGCGCCTTCATACGACCGCACCGTGTTCTCCTTGACCAGCTTCTCAATCAGCCCGCCCAGGCCCAGCAGCCGCACGGTCACCTCCCCGTCAATGGTGCGGCGCACGCCGTTGCCCTCCGGCCGCACGCGCACCACGCCCCGGGCGGTCACGCGCTCCTTGAGCACGTTGGGCGTGATGACCCAGTGCAGCTCGCCGCGCTCCCGGTCGTACGTGCTCTCCTCCATGTACTCCAGTTCCACGTTGTCCAACGCCTTCTGCACCGCGGCCGGCGCGGGAAAGCCCGGGACCATGCGAATGCGCCGCTGCAGGCGCTTGCCGTCGTCCTTGCGCTCCAGTTCCTCGCGCTGCCGCACCCCCAGGGCCGGCTGCAGTTCCCGGTCAAACTGCTTGTCCAGCAGCATTGCCCAGAATTCGTCCGGGGTGATGCCCGGGAAGAAGTGCTCAATGAACAGGGTGGCCATGGCCGCGCTCCGGTGCCGTCGTCACGGGGTCTAGCGCGCCGGCGGGCAGGCGGGCAAAGGAGCGGAGTGGCAGCATCAGCCCGCGTCGCCGGGGCCCGACGCCGGCGAATGAAGCCCCCCACGACGGTGCTGCTGGCTCCCCGGCGTGCATGTCCCAGCGTCCGCGCAGCCCACGCTCCCACCCCGGCAGCCCACGCTGGGGCCATGACAGCCGGAAAGGGTGCCAGCGTGGGGCCGCCGGCATGGGACCGCGGCGTGCGCGCCCGCGGTCAGAACGTGATGGCAATGCCGCCGGTCAACAGCGGCAGGCGCTCTGACCCGACGATGAGCGTGGGCCCGAAGTAGCTCCCCATGGGGATGCCCGCGTCCTTGGCGCGCGGGGCCACCAGCGAGATGAGCGCGTTCTGGTACATGCCCGCGTCAAACGCGGCCAGTTCCAGGAACACAAAGCTGTTCTGGTAGATGCCCTTGGCCCGCGCCTGCAGCGCGCGCATGGGCTCCAGGAAGTCCAGCGCCACCATCATGCCCAGCGCCAGCTTGCCGCCAAAGCTGAAACCCACCGGGTCACGCCGCGCGTAGATGGCCTCCCCGTCGCTGTTGCGGACCGGGTTGCCGTTCTCATCCACCACGGGGGTGGGCTGGCTGTCCGCGGGTTTGCCGTCATTGGTGATGAGCCAGCCGGCGCCGCCCAGGCCCAGGCGCCCGTAGGGCACCACAGGGAACTGGAACTTCTTGAGCGCCCAATCAAACCGGTAGGTGGCGGTGGCCATCAGCGGGACAATGGAGAGCTCCTCGGTGGTGAGGCCGGTGCCGGAGGTGCAGTCGGTGGGGTTGAACAGCTTGCGCGCGCGGATGGTGTAGAAGCCCACTTCGCCGCCCAGCGTGATGGTGCCCAGCATGTCAAACACGGTCAGTTGCGGGCTGACCACCGCCATGGGCCGCACGCCAAAGCCAAACTCGCACGAAAACCCGGTCACCCCCTCCGACGTGTCCAGCGCGTTGGCCCCGCGGTAGGGGTCCAGGTCCGGCACGTAGGGTCCCACGCGGGCCTCCACGGTGACCCCGCCCAACCGCGCCTCTGACCGGGCCGGCCACAGCAGCACCGCCAGCGCCGCCAACGCCCACGCGCCTCTCATGTCTCCGCTCCCATCCGGCGCCGGGCCTTCCGCCGCAGCGCCACCGCCAACACGCCACCCGCCAACCACCACGCCAGCGCGGGCCCCTGCTGGCAGCTCACGCCCACCACCTGCCCGCCGTACAGGTCCAACAGCCCGTACTCCTTCACCGGCGTCACAAACACGGACGAAGACACCGGACCCTCATTGCCAAAGTCATCCACCGCCAACGCGCGCAGCTCATAGCTCACGCCGTTGCGCAGGCCGCCCACGCGCACCGGGCTGTGGGCGGAGCCGCCGCGCCGCTCAAACGGGCCGCACGGTCCCCACCCCGCGTCCACGGTGCCGGCGTCCAGCTCGCCCGCGTCGGGCACGCCGCCGTCGGGCGGGGCGCATTCACGGGACTCCACCTGGTACTGCATGGCCTGCGCTTCCACCGCGTCACTGCCCGCCGGGGCTCCCAGCGTCAGCAGCGCGTACAGGTCACCCGCCTCCACGCGGATGCCGCTGGGCGCCGCGGGCGGTTCGGTATCAATGTCCGGTCCGTCACCCCCGCGAACGCTGGTGGTCCCCCCCTGCCCGTTGCGCACGCCAAAGCAGTACGCGCGGCGGGTGCGCACGCCGCCGTCGGCGCGGCACAGGTCATCCATGAATTCGCTGACGGTGGGGACCAGCGGGTTGTACTGGCTCAAGGGGAAGGCGGCCTGCCCGGGGATGAGCAGGATGTTGTCCGTGACCACCTGTTCCGCCACGGGCTCCGCGCAGTTCACGGGAGACGTCAGCGTCTGCTGGTAGCCGCCGCTGCTCCCGGTGCTGACCACCGGCGCCGGGATGGGTGCGTCCTGCCAGTACAGCACGCCAAAAGGCTGCTGCGGGAAGGACGGGTTCACGGTGGTGATGACCTGGAAGTCCACACTGACACGGCTGGTGTTGGACCCGCAGTTGCCCTTGTTCAGCTTGGGGCGCCCGTTGTCCCCGCCCGAATACAGCGCCCCCACCTGGCTGGCGCCCGTCGTGGGGTATTGGCCCCACACGGCGCTTCCCAACCCAAGGAGCATGGCGGCACTCAGCATGGCGGCCACCCTAGCAAGCGCCGGGCCCGTCTCCACAAGCGCCATGCGCCCGGTTTTCCGCCGTTCCCGGCGCGCACCCGGCGGCCAAGGTGTCACCCCGGCGGTGGGCAACCGGGGCCGGCTGCCAGAATGGCACGGTCACCGACGGGCGCGGGCCAGGCGGCGGCCCTGCTCAAAGCGCGTGAGCTTGACCACGATTTCGCCGTAGGGCGTGGGGGCTTGGAGGAGGAGGGGGATGCGGTCCTGGTCCGCGGTCATCCAGGTCTGAAACGGACGGGGTTGCTTGAGCAGCGCGGGGCCCCTGCCGCCGGCGAGCAGCGCCACGGCTTCGCCGCGCGCGGCCCACGCCTCAAACGGTCCGGCATCCGTCTGCACGGTCTCCGGTCCGGAGACGGTGCCGCGGATCCGCCACAGCAGGCGTCCCTGGTAGAGCTCCATGCAGAACCGCCGCCCCGGCGCCACATCGCGCGAGCGCGCGTAGTAGACCAGCCCCAGCACATCCAGCGCGTCCCCGGTGACGGGGAGCTGCTGCTCCGCCCGCTTGCCATTGAGGCGCGTGCTGGCCGCCACGGCGGTGGTCCCGTGCGGAAACCGGATGTCCTCCTGGTAGTCCATCTTGTCACCGCGGGTGAGGCTTTTCATGGACCACGGCAGCACGCGGTCCGGGTCCAGCTGCGTGACCAACTGCGCATCCATGCGCGCCCACAGGCTGACCACCGCGTTGCTCTGCGCCTTGACGGCCACCGGGTAGCTCAGCTTCCCGTCCACGGTGGCGCGCTCCTGGACTTCAATGTCCGCGGTGGCCGCGCGCAGACCGTTGAGGGTGGCCACGTAGGACAGCCGCTCCCCCGGGCCAAACGGCAGCCGGTCCGCCAGGACGGGCACGGTGTCCCGCCCACACGGCAGCGAGGTGGTGGCGGGCGCCGGGCGCGCCACCGGACCGCCCGCGGACGGGGACGCCAGCGTCACGGCCGCCGCGGCCACCCCACCTGCTGCCAACAACCACCGGCCCGGCCACCGCATGTGCACCCTCCGTTGGGCGGCGGGCGCAGGCCCCGCCGCCACCGTGTCCCGGGTTCTACGCGCCCGCGCGCACGTTCATTCACCGGCGGAAAAGCACCGCCGCTGCGCCCGCATGGTAGCCTGCCGGCGAGCATGTCCACCCCGGCGCTCGCCCTTGTCACCGTGGCCCTGTTGGGCGCGCCGCCGGCCCGCCCGGGACCCGCGCCCACGGCGTTTGCGCAGGCGTACAACCGGGTGGAGCCGTCCGTGGTGGCGGTGGTGGCGCAGCACGGGCGGCGGCACCGCACGGGTGCGGGGTTTGTGGCGTCACCGGACGGGCAGGTGGTGTGCAGCAGCCTGACGGTGGACGGCGCCAGCCAGGTGCAGGCGTGGGTGAAGGGGCGCTGGGTGGTGGCGCGCGTGCTGGCGGTGGATGCGCGGCTGCGGGTGGCGCTGCTGGCGCTGGAGGGCCTGACCGAAGCGCTCCAGCCCGTCCCCGTGGCGCCCCAGGCGACGCTGCGCCGCAATGACTGGGTGGTGGCCGTGGACCGGAGGGCGGACGGCCTGGCGCGGCCGGTGGCCGGCCTGGTGGCGGACAGCCCGGCGCAGGGACCGGGGCCCGGCCGCCCGCCGGTGGTGCTGGTGGATGCGCCGGCGGGCGTGGGCGCACCGCTGATCAACCTGCGGGGGGAGGTGGTGGGACTGTCGCTGGGGCGGCTGGACCGCACCCGGGGACGCGCGCAGAGCCTTGAGCCGCTGCGGGCGTTCCTGGTGCGGGCCTCCGGGCCGCGCGCGGCGGCGGTCAATCCAGGATGATGACGATGTCGCCTTCGTTGACCGGTTGCGCTTCCTTCACGTGGATCACGCTGACCTTGCCCGCGCGCGGCGCCTCAATGGGCATCTCCATCTTCATGGATTCCAGGATGACCAGCACCTGGTCAGAGTCCACCGTGTCACCGACGGCGACCTCGATCTTCCAGACGGTGCCGGTGATGTGCGCCTTCACCTCGGTGGCCATGCGTTCTCCCGGTAAACGCCGGACGGTTGCGGCCGCAGGCGTCTTGTGATGGTTGTTGGGATGGCTCCATGACAGAGACCCCGGCCCCCCAGCAAGAGCCCCCGGAAACGTCGCCACCGCCCGGCAGCCGCCCGCGCGTGCTCATTGTGGACGCCTCCGAACTGGGCGGCCTGCTGCAGGCGCTGCTGACCCGGAACGACATTGACGCGGTGCTGGTGCGCACCGGCGCCGCCGCCCTGGACGCCATCCTGGGCGCGCCGCCCATGCTGGCCATTGTGGACCTGGATCTCCCGGACGCCTCCGGCGTGGACCTGGTCCACATCCTGCGGCAGCCGCCGGAGAACGTGCCGGTGGTGTTCCTGTGCAGCACCGCCAAGGAGGCGCTGCCGGAGAACACGCAGCGCGGCGTGGAACTGGCCCAGGGGTTCTTCCAGAAGCCGCTGCACGCCCGGCAGCTGCTGCAGCACGTGTCCCGCCTGCTGGGTATTGCCCAGTTCCCCTCCTACACACCGCCCTCCGGCGTGCCCATCCCCACTGAAGAACACGGCAGCACCGTGCTGCCCACCGCACCGGCGCCCGGCACCGCCCCGCTGCCGGAATCTGACTTTGAGCTGGACGTCACAGATGCCCTGGTGGAGGAAGAAGAGGCGCCGGAGTCACCCCCCGCGCAGACGGCCGCCGCGGCTGATGCGGCGCCACCGCCGGAGCACGACCCCACCGACCTGATGGCGATGTGGATGCGCAAGCGCGAGGACCAGCGCACCGGGCCCGCGGCCACCGCGCCCGCCGCGGCGCCGCCGCCCACGTCGGGGTCGCTGGATGAGCGGCCGCTGCACGGCCTGCTGGATGCGTTCTACAGCGCCTCAGAGAGCGGCACCCTGCTGCTCCGGCGCGGCCCGGTGATCCGCAAGCTGGGCGTGGCCCGCGGCCAGGTGGCGCTGGCAACCAGCAACGTGGCGGCCGAACAACCGGACGCCGTGGTGGCCCACCTGGGCCTGGTGACCCCCACGCTCCTGGAAGCGGCGCGCCAGCAACTGCCCCGCGGCAAGGCCCTGGTGCCGCACCTGGTGGCCGCGGGACTGCTCACGCGTGAGCAGGCTGTGAAAGTGCTGGAGGAACAGCGCACGCGCGTGGTGCGCGCGTGCTTCCTCATGAAGGGCGCCGCGTATGAACTGCAGTTCGGCGCCACGCCGCCCTCACCGCTGACACCGCTGTTCATGGGCACCGCCATCCTGCGCGGCCTGGGGTCCTCCATGACGCTGGTGGAACTGCGGCGCGAAATCCCCGCCACCCAGGTGCTGGCCCCCCGCGGCGATGGGCCCTACCCGCTGGAACGGCTGGACCTCTCCGGCGCCGAGGCGCACCTGGTCATTGCCTGCGACGGGACCAAGACGGTGGCGGACCTGGAAGCCCTGTCCGACCTGAGCGAACTGCAGGTGCTGGGACTGCTGCGCGGCCTGCTGGCGCTGAAACTGGTCCGGCTGCAAGCCGCCGCGCCCGCAACCCGCGCCAACAAAGGGTTCACGTTCTTCTGACCCCGGCCACGGCGGTCGCCAATGGGCCACCACTCGCCCCGGCGTGGCGGCGGGCCGCGGCGTCGCGGCGAGGAAACTCGCCACCCGCTGGAAACCACCGGACGGGCAACGCGTGATGAGCAAGCGCCTGCCGCGCCGGGCGTCAACAGCGGGATGCCCGCCGCGCGTCCTGGGGAACCCGCGGGGTTCGCTGGCTCGGGGCTTGGAAGGGGGGGCCACGCCAAACCCGCCCGCACGGAGGCGCATGTTCGTCGACGTGTCGAATGTCCGGGTCGTGGCTGCGCGCGCGCGCACGGGACGAGCACCCCTCGTTGTGGCCGAAGTGTCTCATTAAGTGAGACACTTTCGGCTGATGACAGGCGTGGCACGCCCGCGCGCTCGCCGGGCGAATCAAGGGCGGCGGACCGGAGACAAACTCACCAATCCGCGGGCGCCCCACCCGGCGGCGACTCCTGCACCCTGTCCAGCCCCTCCACCAGGACCGACCCCGCCTGCACCTGCAGCACGGCCGGCACCCACACCTCCGCCACCCGTGGGTCCACCACCCGCGGGCCCCAGGACCCCAGCACCGCGCCCGCTTGCAGCAGCTGCACCACCGCCCGGACCGGCCCTTCAGGAGCGGGGATGGACAGGACCACCACCCCCCACGTGCCGTCGCTGAGGTTGTCCACCAGCACCGCCTCCGGCCCCGGCGCACGCCGGTCACCCGTCGGCACGCTGCAACCCGCGGTGTCCGCACCCGCGCGGCACGCCCCCACGCTGTACCGCCCTCCCGGCGGCACCAGCACCAAGTCCAGGTCAGCGTCCACCCCCTCCCAGGACAGGTGCACGCTCAGCGGCGTGGACGCTCCCTCCGCGTCCACAATGCGCGAACACTCCCGCGCCCCCGAAACCCCGGTCACCCGCACCCCCGCGCGGTTGCGGCCGGGCGCCAGCGGAACCAGGCGCGTGGTGAACGCGCCGCCCGCACCCGTCACCAGCGGCAGTTCCAACCGCGCCCCGGACTCGGTGATGGAGAACAGCAGCGGGGTGGTGACCGCGCCGGTGACGCTTCCGGACAACGTCACCCCCAGCGCATACGGTTCCAGCGCGCTGGACGGCGGTGGCGAATCCAGCACAATCCTCCCGCAGTCCGCGCACGCCACCGCGGAGCCGTAGTGGCGCTCCGCCACCGCCTCCCGCGTGGCCGCGCTGGCCCGCACCTCCAGCGTCCCGCCGCCCTCCCCCGCCACCACGCCCTCAAACCGGAACGGCGCCGCGCGCAACGCCCCCTCAGACAGCAGTTGCTGGGTCTGCGGCTCCACCGGCGTGCAGCCCAGGCCGTCCACGCCACCCAGTTGCACCGTGACGGGGTCGCCCCCCACGGTCACCGTGCCCGCTACGGCCAGCACTTCGCCGGGGGCAAAGGTGCGGCCGTCCTGGGGCTCCGTGATGTCCACCACCAGGTTCCCCTCCGCCGTCACGCACCGCCCGCGCGACCCGCAGATGCGCCCCGCACCGCACTGGCTGCTCACCACGCACTCCTGCACGCAGGTGCCGCGCGCACCCGTGCCCGGCGCATCACAGAACGCCGGCGGCGGGCACTGGGAGTCGCTGGTGCACGGGATGAGGTGACAGCCGCCCAGCGTCACACCCGCCAGCAGCACCGCCGCGCGGCTCAGCATTGGACCTGGTAGGAGACCACCACGCGCGCGCCCGGGGACGGCTGCGCCGCGGCCTCAAAGATCACCGTGTTGCTTGCCGGGTCGTAACGCCACCCCGCCCTAACCGGCGTGCCATTGACGGTGACGGTCACCGTGCCGGCGTTGGGCTGCCCGGCCAGGCGGAAACGGTTGGAGGACAGCAGCGCGGCCTCGCCCACCTGACGGAGCTTGGTGGCCCAATCCGGATCGCAGATGGATGCGCTGACGCCCCCCGTCGCCTGGACCGCCGCCTCATACCGCACGGCGGGATAGCCGGTGTCACAGCCCGTGGCTTGGCCGGTGATGGCGTTGATGATCACCGGCGCGCCCGAGGCCGCTTTCAGCCCGGTGAAGAAGTCCACGTACGCGGACACCGGCAGCGGGGAACCGTCCTCTTCGTCAGACACCACAATGATGGCCAGGCCCGCGCGGTCCCGCAGGAAGCCGCGGTTGTGGCCCACCACCAGGGGCGGACTCAGCGCCAGACGCGCCGCCTCCAGGCCCTGCTCGTCGCCACTGCCGTACACCCCCACCAGCGCGCGCTGGGTGAACGCACCCACCGGGTCCCCCGACGCGCGCGTGATGATGGCCGGGGCGCCCACCAGCGCGCCCTGCTCCCCGTCCGGTGAGACATCCGTGGTGGTCAGCCCCAGCTGGTAGTCCACCACCGTGCGGAAATCCGCCACCTGGATGAACCGGGACATGTTGGCGGACAGGTTTTCCTGGTTGTCCTGCATGCTCCCGGAGTTGTCCACGACGAACAACACGTCCATGGACGTGGTGGCCGCGGCCACAAACTCCTCGGTCTGCTCGGTGGTGCGCGGCATGCCTTCGCCGCGCAGGCCGACCACCAGGTCCATGGGCTCTGGAATGGTGGCGGGGATGTGCAGCTCTCCGGTGTACACGCCCTCCACACCGGGGGCGAACGTCAGGGACACCATGCGCGCCGCGCCGGGAAGCAGCCTGGCGGGGAAGCCTGAGGTGTCCACGGAAAACGGGAGGCCGGGGAGGACCTGCGGGAGCTGCACGTCCACCACTTCCGCGCCGTCCGCAATGAGCGTGACGTTGCGGGTGGACGTGCCGCACCCCACCGGCACGCGGCCAAAGTCCACAAACGGCGGATTGGCCGACACGCCGCCCGCCGTACCGCGCCCCCGGAGGGAGACCAGCACCGCCGGCGCACCGGCCACACCCACCTGCACCACGCCCCGGAGAACGCCCCGCTGCTGCGGTGCAAACACCACCTCCACGCGGTGCGCGCCGCCGGGCTGCACCGTGGTCCCGGTCCCCAGCGACGAGAACGACGGGCTGCTCACGTAGCCGGGGGCGGGCACCGGCGGCGCCAGCACGCACGGTCCCGTGCCGTCATTGCGGACCATGAACGCCAGCCGTGACTGCTGGGCCAGCCGTACTGCGCCAAAGTTCAGTTCGGTCACGGCGGTGGCGGCGCGGCACGCGCGGTCCACCCGCGTGGCCTCCATGGGAACCGTGATGACGGCGTCCCCCGGTGAAGTGGTGCCCAGCACCAGCTGGCTTGCGTAGGTCCCCGTGGGCGCGGCGGCAAATTGCACGGACAGCAGGATGGACTGGCTGGGCCCCAGCAGGTGCGGCAACGGCGGCTGTCCCTCCAAGACAAACGCGCCGTCCGGCGGCTGCAGCGAGACGATGTCCGCCGCCTGGTCACCGCGGTTGAGGACCAGCACGTCCCGGACGTGGGCGTGGTCGTCATACACGTTGCCGAACTGCAGCACGCCCGGCAGCGCCACGACGTCCGCGCCGGTGGTGGCGCCGGTGAGCACCAGCGTGGCCTCCGGGGTGCGCGGGTCATTGGACAGCACGGAAACCCGCGCGTCCGAGCGCCCCAGCGCGCCGGCCGAGTAGCGGAAGTCCAGCAGGCTGCTCTCCTCCGGGGCCAGCGTGAACGGCACGGCGGTGAGCACCAGGAACGATGCCGCCCCGGTGCCGCCCAGCTCCGCCGCGTCCACGGTCAGCGGCGCACTGCCGCGGTTGGTCACGGTGACGGACTGGTCCGCGGTGCCACCCTCCGGCAGGCGCCCAAAGTCCACGTAGATGGGCGCAATGTCCAGCCGCGGGGCGCGCAGGGCCCCGGTGAGCGGCACCGCCACGCCGCACCCGTTCCCGCAGCTGTCCACGCGCAGCGTCCCCGTGGAGACGCCGCCCTGCGTGGGTGCAAAGAGCACCGTGACGGCCAGCCGCGCGCCCCCGGAGACCTGCAGGTCGTACGCGCCGCCCAGCGGCCCGCCCACCACCGAATAGGCCAGCGTGGCGTCGTCCACCAGGACCAGCTGCACCGGCACCATGGTGGCGGTGGTGTTGACCAGCGTGAGCACCAGGGAGCGGGACATCCCGGGGAGAAGTTCGCCAAAGTCCAGCGCGGCCGGCTCCGCCCGCACAGCGGGCGGCAGCCCCACGCCGGTGAGCGCCACGCGCAGCGGCCCCTGGTCGGTGGCGTTGGTGTCAATGACCAGCGTGGCGGACTGCGGTCCCTCCACGCGGGGCCGCAGGGTGACCTCCACCGTGGCCGAGGAACGCGGGATGACCGAGTCAGCCGACGAACTGGCTGAGAACGCGTCCGCCTGGTCACCCTCCATGGTGAAGCCGCGGATCACCAGCGTGTCCGTGCCGTCATTGGCCAGGAACAGCAGTTCAGACGCCGGCAGCCCCACCGCCACCGCGCCCAGGTCCAGCGCGGCGTCCACCTTCCCGTGCGGGCGCGCTTCGCCGACGTTCTCGCCCTCGCAGTTGCAGGCGGGCGCCAGCGCCGCCACGCACACCAGCCACCACGCCGCCCGGCTCTGCCCCCTACGCGTCAGCATGTGCGCTCCCGAAGCAACCAGCGTACCGGACGCCCTCCAGCGCCTCAAATGGCGACGGAATTGGCCCCCGGCCGGCCCCTCCCCCGCGCCATTGGACGGGGCGCGCGACGGGCTCGCCTGCTCAAAAGGTGCAGTGCGAACGCACCGCGCTTTCCCATGCCATGTCGCCGCGCGACGCGTGGGGGCGTGAGGACGTGCCCACGTTTGACGCCCGACCCGCACGTGGATACGGGGTGCGCCATGAGCGAACGTCTGGTGCGCGTCGTCATCGAGGGATTCAAATCCATCCGTGCGGCCGACTTGGAACTGCGCGCGCTCAACGTGCTTATCGGGGCCAACGGTGCCGGGAAGTCAAACCTGCTCGGCGCATTCAAGCTGCTCAACGCTCTGACGGCCAACCGGCTCGCCGCGCATGTTGCCGAATCCGGCGGCGCGGCCAACGTGCTCCGCTTCGGCCCGAAGGTGACACCGCAGATCCTCCTGGGCCTCGACTTCGAGTCGGACATGGGACGCAACTCCTACGAGGCACGCCTTTCCTGGGTGGCGCCCGACCGGTTCATCTTTGCCGACGAGCGCGTCCGGTTCCTTCGCACCGGCCACGCGCTAGCCGCGGATGAATCGCTCGGGGGCGGACACGCGGAGTCGCGCCTGTACGCGGAGGACCTCGGCCCGAAGGCGCGGGGAGTGGCGAGCTTCGTCCGCTATCGGATGCAACGCTGGCGCGCGTACCACTTCCACGACACCTCGGCGGAGTCCCCGATGAAGCGCGCGGCGGAACTGGTTGATGACCGGTTCCTGCGCGGTGACGGGGGGAACATTGCCGCGTTTGTCCGCATGCTGAAGCTGGCCCATCCCGCGCACTATTCCCGCGTGCGCGCCGCGGTGCAGCGCGCCTTTCCCGCGTTTGATGATTTTGTGGCCGAGCCATCGCGCAGCGGACCGGGATCCATCCTGTTGACTTGGCGCGAGCTGGGCCAGCCCCACGAGTTGGGGCCGCACCAACTCTCGGACGGAACGCTGCGGTTCATCTGTCTGGCGGCGCTCCTGCTCCAACCGTGGGACCACGAGAATGCTCCGTCGTGCATCACCATTGACGAACCGGAACTTGGCTTGCACCCGGCCGCGATTGGCCTGCTGGCTGAGTTGGTCCGGGACGCGGCCCGACAGGTGCAGGTTGTCGTGTCCACGCAATCGCCCGGTTTGATCTCCGCCTTGGATGATCCGGAAGCGGTCGTCGTGGTGGACCGCGACCCGGGGACGCGGGAGTCCACCTTCGCGCGGCAGAGCCGCCCCCGGCTCGACGCGTGGCTGGCCGAGTACACGCTTGGGGAGGCGTGGGAAAAGGGCGTGTTGGGGGGCCGCCCGTGAGGCGCGTCCTGCTGTTGGTGGAGGGGCAAACGGAGGAGGCGTTCGTCCGGCGGGTGTTGCAGCCGCACCTCTGGCCGCTGGCGGTGGACGCCCAGGCTACCATGGTGTTCACGTCGCGTGCGCAGGGGCGACGCGCGCACCGGGGCGGCGTGACGACCTACGAACGCATCCGCAAGGACGTGGACCTGCTGCTGCACAGCCGCCCGGATGCGGTGACCACGCTGTTTGATGTGTACGCCTTCCCCAAGGACATGCCGGGGTACCCGTACCCCTGGCCGGCCGGTACGGAGGCGCGGGTCGCCGGCCTCACCGCGGCGTTTGAGGCAGACGTGAACGACCGTCGCTTCTTTGCGGGTTTCATCGCGCACGAGTTTGAAGGGCTGCTGTTCACGGCCCCGGCGGCGCTGGCTGAAGCGGTGGAGACAGACACGCAGGCGCGCACCAGGTTGGCGGCGGCGCTCGCGGAAGTGCGCCGCGCCTTCCCGTCCCCGGAGGACATTGACGACGGCGCGGAGACGGCGCCGAGCAAACGGCTCCTCGCCCTATGCGCATGGAACAAGGTGCTCCACGGCCCAGAGGTGGCGGGCGCCATCGGCCTGGCGGCCATTCGGCAAGCATGTCCCCTATTCAGCGCCTGGCTTGCCCGGCTGGAGAACGTGTGAGCCGGCGCGCCCCTTGCGCGCGCGGCCAATCGTTGACGCGAATCACTTCGCCGCTGCGTCGTCGAGGTCGCGTTCGCCGGGGGGGGGCAGGTGCATCATGCTCAAAAAGGGCAGCGCCAGGACCACCATGTGCAGCATCTGGAACAGGTGGGTCCAGATGGCGTACGCCGCACCGTCCCCCTTGCCCACGCCAAACACCGCCAGTGACACCTGGATGGCGTACTCAAAGTTCCCTACGTTGCCGGGCCCGGCCGGGATGGTGATGCCCACGACCAGACACGACAGCACGAAGTACGCGCCCAGCATGGGCAGTTCCAGGTCCATCCCCTGCGCCAGCACCCACATGCCAAACCCGTTGACGAGCCAATAGGCCACCGTCAGCCCCAGGTAGATGGCCACGTCCCCCACCGTGGGGAGGCTTTTCAGTCCCTCAATGAACGCGTTGAGCATGCCCAGCAGCTTCTCCGCCAGCCGGGTGGAGATGGGCGTGAGGACCGCGCTCCAGAAGCGGATGGACAGGTCCCGCCAGCGGTAGGCGGCAATGAACACGCCCAGCGCGCCGCCAAACACCAGCAGCGCCACGTACCCGCCCAGCGAAATGACCGCGGGCACATCCCGGTTGCCCACCCACGCGAGGATGACGGCGAGGAAACCGGTCATCACCAACCCGTCCAGCACGCGCTCCAGCGCCACGGTGGCCAGGCCCACGCTCTTGCGGCCGTAGCCGCGCTGGGTGGCCAGGTAGGGGCGGATGAGTTCGCCCAGGCGGAACGGGAGCAGGAAGGTGCCCAGGAAGCTCACACAGCACATTCCAAACGCATCCCGGAACGGCATGCGCATCCCGGTGAGCGAATCCACCTGCCGCTTCCACCGCCACGTGCGCAGGACGTGGGTGACGGTCAGTTGCAGGAAGTACGCGGGATACACCCACCAGGCCACGCCCTTGATGGCCGCGCCGGCCTCCTGCCAGTCCACGCCGCGCAGCGCCAGCCACAGCAGCACGCCACTGATGGCCAGCCCCACCACGAACTGGATGGCGCGTTTCATCCCACCACCACCAGCACCGTGCCCGCTTCCACGGCCTGTCCCTCCTTGCAGCGGATCTCCTTGAGCACCCCCGCCGTCGGGGATTTGAGCTCGTTCTCCATCTTCATGGCTTCCACCACCACCACGCCATCACCCACGGCCACCGCGGCGCCCACCTCCCGCAGCAGCTTCACCACCTTGCCGGGCATGGGTGACGTGACCGTGGCGGGGCCGTCATGCTTGGCGCCGCGGCTGGCGGTGGCGCGCAGCTGGTGCTTGCGCTGCTCCAGCACCTCCATCTGGAACACTTCGCCGCGCACGCGCACGTTCACGCGCGGATCCAGCGGGTCAGAGGGGGCCGCGCGCTCAAAATCCATGTCATAGCTCTGCCCGTCAATGACCAGACTCACCACGCCGCCGGGCAGGGACACCGCATGCACCTGGTGCGGTTCACCGTCCAGCACAAACGTGCGGGACCCGCCGTTGCCCGGTCCCAGCTCCACCACGTGTGGGTGCCCGCCCTGGGTGACCACGTATCTCATGGGCTTCACCGTCCCCCCGGGCCAAACGCCCGTTGCCACGCGGTCTGACCGCCCCCGCCCTCCGACGGCCGCGCCGCCACCACCTGGTGCCGCAGCCGCTCCTCTTCAGACTCCCGGAAGAACGCCGCGGCCAGCAGCGCCGCGGTGCGCAGGTTCTCCGGCGGCAGCGCGGCCGGGCCCTGCATGTGCCGCTCAATGAAGCCCGTGTCGTAGTCGCCGGCGCGGAACGCGGGGTGCTGCAGGATGCGCACCAGGTAGCCAATGTTCGTGTTGATGCCCTTGACGGAGTACTCGTTGAGCGCGCGGATGAGCTTGTCCATCACCGCCTGCCGCGACGACGCCCAGCACGACAGCTTGGCGATCATGGGGTCATAGAAGGGCGTGACCTCGTAGCCGGCGTACACGCCGCTGTCATCCCGCACCCCTGGGCCATCCGGCACCCGCAGCGACGTGATGCGCCCCGGCTGCGGGAGGAAGCCCTGCGCGGGATCCTCCGCGTAGATGCGCGCCTCCATGGCCCAGCCGCGGGGGGATTCGGGCTGGTCACCCCATGGCAGCGGCAGGCCTTCCGCCACATCCAGCTGCGCCCCAACAAGGTCAAAGCCCGTGACCCACTCAGTCACCGGGTGCTCCACCTGCAGGCGCGTGTTCATCTCCAGGAAGTAGAACTTCCGGTTGGCGTCCACCAGGAACTCCACGGTGCCCGCGTTGAGGTAGCCCACCGCGCGCGCGCCCTTCACGGCAATCTCGCCCATGGCGCGGCGCATCGGCGGCGTGACGACGGACGAGGGCGCTTCCTCAATGATCTTCTGGTTGCGGCGCTGCACCGAGCATTCGCGCTCAAACAGGTGGTGCACGTTGCTGTGTGTGTCCGCAAACACCTGGATTTCCACGTGCCGCGGCTTCTCCAGGAACTTCTCCACGTACAGCGAATCATCCCCAAACGCGCTCATGGCCTCGCGCCGCGCGCCGGCCACGGCGGTGGCCAGGTCCTCTTCGCGCGTGACCTTGCGCATGCCTTTGCCGCCGCCGCCGGCCGCCGCCTTCACCATCACCGGCAGGCCCACCTGCCGGGCGAACGCGATCGCGGTCGCATCGTCGACAGGACCGTCGGTGCCGGGCACCACGGGCACGCCCGCCGCCTTCATGGTGGCGCGCGCGCGGGTCTTTTCACCCATGGCGTCAATGGCCGCCGCTGGCGGGCCAATGAAGGTCACCCCCGCGTCCGCGCAGGCGCGGGCAAACTCCGCCTTTTCGGAGAGGAACCCGTAGCCCGGGTGGATGGCGTCCGCGCCGTGCTTCTTGGCCGCGTCCAGAATGCGGTCCATGCGCAGGTAGCTGTCCCGGGACGGCGCCGGGCCAATGCACTCCGCGCGCTGCGCGGTGCGCGTGTGCAGCGCCACGCGGTCCGGCTCCGAATACACCGCCACCGTCTCAATGCCGCGCTCATGACAGGTGCGCATCACCCGCACCGCAATCTCCCCGCGGTTGGCCACCAGCACGCGCTTGATCTTTCTCGTCGTCATGGCTGCCTCACAGGGGGATGTTGCCGTGCTTGCGGGGCGGGTTGCGGTCCCGCTTGTTGCGCAGCATGTCCAGCGCGGTGCCCAGCCGGGGGCGCAGTTCCTCGGGCGGGATGACCTCATCCACGTAGCCCAGCTCCGCCGCCTTGTACGGGTTGGCAAACTTCTCCCGGTAATCCGCCACCAGGCGCGCCTTCTCCGCCACCGCGTCCTTGGCGCGGTCCAGCTCACCGCGGAAGATGATGTTCACCGCGCCGTCCGGTCCCATCACGGCAATCTCCGCCGTGGGAAACGCGTAGTTGATGTCCCCGCGGATGTGCTTGGAGCTCATCACGTCATACGCGCCGCCATAGGCCTTGCGCGTGATCACGGTGACCTTGGGGACGGTGGCCTCCGCGTACGCGTACAACAGCTTGGCGCCGTGCTTGATGATGCCGCCGTACTCCTGCTGGGTCCCCGGCAAGAACCCCGGCACGTCCACAAACGTCACAATGGGCAGGTTGAAGCAATCACAGAAGCGCACAAACCGCGCCGCCTTGAGGGACGCATCAATGTCCAGGCAGCCCGCCAGCATGGCCGGGTTGTTCCCGACGATCCCCACCGGCCGCCCGCCGATGCGCGCGAACCCCACCACGATGTTGCGCGCGTAGTGCTCATGCACCTCAAAGAAATGCCGGTCATCCACCGCGGCGCGGATGACGTCCTTCATCTCGTAGGGCTTGTTGGAATTGGTGGGAATCAGGGTGCGCAACACGTCGTCGCGGCGGTCCAGCGGGTCACTGCACGCGCCCACGGGCGGCGGCTCGGTGTTGTTGAGCGGCAGGTAGCTGAGCAGCTCGCGGATGGCGCGGATGCAGGCGCCCTCGTCGTCCATGGCAAAGTGCGCCACGCCGGAGCGGCCGTTGTGCGTCATGGCGCCGCCCAGCGCCTCCTTGGTGACCTCTTCATGCGTGACCGTCTTGATCACGTCCGGCCCCGTCACAAACATGAAGGAGGTGTCCTTCACCATGAAGATGAAATCCGTGATGGCCGGGCTGTACACGGCGCCGCCGGCGCAGGGCCCCAGGATGGCGGAGATCTGCGGCACCACGCCGGAGGTGAGCGTGTTGCGCAGGAAGATGTCCGCGTAGCCGGCCAGGCTCTCCACGCCCTCCTGGATGCGCGCGCCTCCTGAATCATTCAGCCCAATGACCGGTGCCCCCGTCTTCACCGCCAGGTCCATCACCTTGCAGATCTTCTCCGCGTACGCGGCGGACAGGCTGCCGCCAAACACCGTGAAGTCCTGCGCAAACACAAACACGCGCCGCCCGTCCACCAGGCCGTACCCGGTGACCACGCCGTCACCCGGGATCTTCTTGTCCGCCATGCCAAAGTCATTGCAGCGGTGCTGCTTGAACTTGTCCAGCTCCACAAACGAGCCCGCGTCCAGCAGCAGGTCAATGCGCTCGCGCGCCGTCAGCTTGCCCGCCTCGTGCTGTTTCTTGTTGCGCTCCGGGCCGCCGCCCGCCTCCGCGCGGGCGTCCATGTCACTCAGGCGTGCGCGAAGCTCCTCGTGCGTCGGCTCAAGGGGGGGCGCCATGGGCGTCGTCCTCCGTCGGTGAAGGGGACGCGCACCCTAGGCCAAGCCACCCGGGAATGGCGAGTCAGAAATGTGGCCGAAACAGCTTGGCCAGGACGATGCGCGTGCGTGCGCCGAGACCGGCGTACGTGAAGGTGTCCGCGGGCCCGTACGTGGCCGCGCGGCGGTAGCGGCGGCCTTTCAGCTTGTCCACGTCAATGCGCGCCGACAGCGGGTGCACCACCCAGTATTCCGGGATGCCAAAGCGCTCATAGATGCGCTTCTTCTTGTCCTGCTCCGCCAGCGTATTGGAGGGCGACAGGACCTCCACCACCAGGTCCGGCACGCCCTCCACCGCCCGGTCCGTCATGATCCGGGCGCGGTCCTTGCCAATGACCACCAGGTCCGGCTGGACCACGTTGTGCTGGTCCAGGATGAGGTCGGTGGGAGCGTCGAAGACGCAGGCGAGCCCGGGGTCTTCGTGGGAGAGCATGAGCAGGTGTTGCAGGCGGCGGGACACCGTCTGGTGGAACAGCGTGGGTGCGGGGTTCACATTGAACTGCCCCTCCAGCAGCTCCCAAACCTGCCCGTCGGCGGGAATGGCCGCGTAGTCCTCATACGTGAGCATGCGGCGGTGGGACGTAGCGCGTACGGCAACCATGCACGCCAGCCTACTGCATCCAGCCTGGGTCCGCCCCTCACGCGCCCTGGTGCGCCGTGCCGCGGTCCAGCAGCGTCTCAAAGTACAGGATGCGCTTGCAGGCGGGACACTCCTCAATGGTGTCCCCCTTCTGCACGCGGATGAACTGCTGCGCCGGCAGGTGCATGTTGCAGCCCTTGCAGCTGCCCGCCACCGCCTGCACCACGCCCAGGCCGTGCCGCTTCCCCAGCAGCTGCTCGTACTTCTTGAGCGCATTGGCCGGGAGCTTCTGCGCCAGGCGCTGCCGCGCCTCCTTCTCCTTGGCCAGCACCGCGTCGCGGTCACCCACGGCGGCCTTGGCCACCTCCACCTCTTCCTTGTGCGCCTTTTCGGCGGAGGACAGGCGGGCCTCCACGTCCTTCATGCCCTTGGACAGTTCCTCCAGGTCCAGTTGCTTCTGCGCCACCGCGTCGCCCAGGTCAGAGATGTTGCGCTTGAGCATCTCCACCTCGCGGCCCAGCGCGGCAAACTCGCGCGTGTTGCGAAGCTCATCCAGGCGGCCCTCCCACTTCTTCTGTTTGTCACGCTCGCCCTGCAGCTCCAGTTCCTTGGCGCGCTTCTCCTTCTCCGCCTCCTCCATCTTCATGGAGACCTGCTTGAACTCGCCCCTCAGCTTGTCCACGTCGGCCATGAGCGCCTTCTGCTTGGCGAACACGGTCTCGCGAGCGGACTCGATGCCCTTGATGCGGGTGTCCACGGCCTGCAGCTCGGCCAGTGCGATGAGCGTCTGCTTCAATTCGGTATTCCTCCTCGGCGTGCTCCCGGGAAGTCCGGGTGCGCGTCATTGCATGGTTGGGTTGTGAACGTGGGGGCAAGGCTGGGCCCAGCTGGATTTGAACCAGCGACCAGCCGGTTATGAGCCGGCAGCTCTGACCGCTGAGCTATGGGCCCATGGGTGGGGGCCTGGCCCGCGGGCCGCCGGGCCTGGGCGGGAGGGCACATCAATCCCGCGTGGGTACTGCTACGCACGGGTGGGCGCGTAGCATGCGCACTCCGCCCTGTCAGCCCGCCGCGGGCCCCGAACTTCGCGGTCCCGCTGCAGCTTCTCATCCTTCGACGAACGCCCGGAGTTTCTTGGAGCGGCTGGGGTGGCGCAGCTTCCGCAGCGCCTTGGCTTCAATCTGCCGGATGCGCTCACGCGTGACTTCAAAGTCCTGCCCCACCTCTTCCAGCGTGTGGTCGGACCGCTCGCCAATGCCAAACCGCATCCGCAGGACCTTCTCCTCACGCGGGGTGAGGGTGGCCAGCACCTTGCGGGTCTGCTCATTGAGGTTCATCTGGACCACGGCGTCAGACGGGCTCACCGCGTTCTTGTCCTCAATGAAGTCTCCCAGGTGGCTGTCCTCCTCCTCGCCAATGGGCGTCTCCAGGCTGATGGGCTCCTTGGCGATCTTGAGGACCTTGCGGACCTTGTCGATCGGCAGCTCCATCTTCTCGGCGATCTCCTCGGGCGTGGGCTCGCGACCCAGCTCCTGCACCAGGTAGCGGCTGGTGCGGATGAGCTTGTTGATGGTCTCAATCATGTGGACCGGGATGCGGATGGTCCGCGCCTGGTCCGCAATGGCCCGCGTGATGGCCTGGCGGATCCACCAGGTGGCGTACGTGCTGAACTTGTAGCCCCGGCGGTACTCAAACTTGTCCACCGCCTTCATCAGGCCAATGTTGCCCTCCTGGATCAGGTCCAGGAACTGCAGTCCGCGGTTGGTGTACTTCTTGGCAATGCTGACCACCAGGCGGAGGTTGGCTTCCACCAGCTCAGCCTTGGCGCGCTCCGCCTTGCGCTCGCCGCTCATGACGGCGGCATGGTGGCGGCGGAGGTCGGCCAGCGGCATGTCCGCTTCCTCCTCCACGCGCTTGAGCTTGCGGCCCACAATCTTGAGCACGCGGTCAATCTCGGTGACCTCGTCAATCGGCACGGACCAGCGGCGCGCCAGCTTCTCCTTCTCGCGGTCACCCTTGAGGTCCCGCAGCACGCGGCGCAGTTCCTTGACCGGCTCGCCGGTGCGGCGCTCCAGGTCCCGGACCTCCTCCTCGCACTTCTTGACGCGGCCAATGAGCAGCTTGAGCTTCTGGACAATCCGGTCAATCTGCTTCTTGTTGAGGCGCAGGCGCTGCAGCAGGTCGTAGATCTCGGACTCCTGCGCGTCGTACGTCTCGCGCATGCCCTTCTTGGCGGAAGCGGCCAGTTCCTGCGTCTCCAGGTCCTCGCGGATCTTCCGGTTGGTGCGGTCCAACTCGCTGATGCGGTTGATGACCCACACCGTCTCCTCGGTGAGCTTGTTCTCCGTGGCGTTGGCGGGGCGCACCGGCTCGGGGATGGCGGGCTTCTCCGGCTGGCTCTCCTGCAGGTAGAGCGCGGCGCCGGCCTCGTCCTCGTCCGTGGTGGAGGCGTCCGCGCCACCCAGCGCGGCCAGCTCCATCTTGTCTTCCTCCTCGTCGCCCTCCTCTTCGTCGCCCTCGTCCTCGCCCTCGTCGGCGTCTTCGGCGTCTTCGGCGCCCTCCTCGCCTTCGCCCTCGCCCTCCTCGCCGGCGGCCGCGGCCCCACCCTCGGTCTCCGCGCCCTCCACGGTGGCCACGTCGCCCAGCAGCTCCTCGTCCTCCTCGTCGTCGTTCTCGCCGCGGATGACGTCCTTGACGCGGATCTTGCCGCGCTTGAGCCGCTCACCCAGCTGCACCACCTCCGCCACGGCCAGCGGCGAGCGCAGCACGGCCTGCAGGACTTCCTGCTCGCCCTCCTCAATGCGCATGGCAATCTGCACTTCGCCGTCACGCGTGAGCAGGGACACGCTCCCCATCTTGCGCAGGTACATGCGCACGGGGTCCGCGCCCTTGGCGAACGTGGCGGTGTCCTCCTCCTCATCCTCTGCCTGATCCACCACCAGCGACGCGCCGCCCTTGGCCTTGGGCTTGTCCGCCTTGAACTTGGTGGCGTCGTCCACCACCTCAATCTCGTTCTCGGTGAGCAGGGCCACCACGTCATCAATGGGATCCAGCTGGGTGATGTCCGGCGGCATCCCGTCGTTCAGCTCGTCAAACGTGAGGAAGCCCTTTTCCTTGCCGCGGGCCACCAGGCGCTTCACTTCCTTGCGCTCCAGCACGTTGCGGTTGCTGCCCGGGCGGGCGGGGGGTGGACGCGCGTCGTCCGCCGCGGGGGGCGGGACGGTGGCACTGCCCTTCTTGTGGGCCTGGGTCTTCTCGGTCTCCATCCTGCCCTGACTCCTTCGCGTCCCTGCCGAACTCTCTGCCGATCCCAACCGCGATCACGCGGAGGGGGGGTGGGGCGTTTAGCGGGCGCCCCCCCCACTTGTCAGCCTGCCGCGGCCGGCCCGGGTCCGGAACCTTCCCGGCGTCCCTGGTCAAGCTGCTTTAGCGCCTCAGTGACCTCGCGCAGGTGGCCGCGCAGCTGCTGGACCAGGTCCTGGTCCCCGCGCTGTTGGGCGGCATCCGCCTCACGCGTGAGGGAGGCCTTGCGTTCCGCCAGTGCCTTGCGCTGCCACCACCCAAGCACCTGCACCACCGCCTTCCCTGCTGCTTCCTCGTCGCCAAACACCCGCTGACCCTTCGCCACCTCGTCAAGCATCCCGGTCACTTCCGGGTGCGGGATGCGCGCGTACAACTCCTTGAAGACCGGGCTGTCCGGGGAAAAGGGCCCGGCTTCTTGTACCTTCTGGCGCACAAAAGCAAGGAACGGCCGGATGGTCCGTCCCAGTTGCTCGGCCAGCGGGTGGTCATCCAGCGGCGCGGCCTTGTCCGGGAACTCAATCACCAGGCGGCTGAGGATCTTCTCGTCGGCGCGCAGCGGCGGGGGGCCGGCCGGGGGCGGCGGCGGCCGGCGCGGCGGGGCGGGACGGGACGTCGGCGCGTCGGTGCGGGCGGCCGGGCGGGGAGCCGCGGCCACGGCCAGCTCGCGCGCAAGCTGCGTGCGATCCAGCTCCAGCTTGTGCGCCGCCTTGTCCAGGTACATGTCCCGCTCCAGGCCCTCGGGGATCGCCTGGAACAGCCACGCCAGCCGCCGGATCGCATCCAGGCGCGCGGGCACGTCGTCACCGGCATCCTCCGCGGTGCGCGCCGCCTCGTTGATCACCCAGGCGGGCAACGGCTCCGCCTCGTCCACCAGGCGCGCCGCGCCCGCGGGCCCCACGCGCTCCACGTACGTGTCCGGATCGTCGCCAATGGGCAGGACCGCCAGGCGCGCATCCACCTTCAGCGGGAGAAGGACCTCGCCGGACTTGCGGACGGCGCGCGTGCCCGCGGCATCCCCGTCCCAGCACAGCACCACCTTGGATCCCAGCTTCAGCAGCGTCTGCGCGTGGCGCAGTGTGAGCGCCGTGCCGCAGGAGGCAATGGCGGCCAGCCCGCACACCTCCAGTGCAATCGCGTCAAAATAGCCCTCCACCACGACGATGGGCTGCCCCTTGCGCGCTTTCTGGAACGCCTGCGGCGCGCGGTAGAACGCGCTGGACTTGTCGTAGATCTGTGACTCGGGGCTGTTGAGATACTTGGCCACGCCGTCGCGTTTGGCGCGCTCGCCAAACACGCGCCCGCCAAACCCGAGCACCCGCCAGCGCTCGTCGCGGATGGGGAAGATCACGCGCCCGGCAAACCGGTCGTACTGGCCGCGCTCGTTGGAAACGCACAAGCCGGCCTTGAGCAGGTCGTCCTTGTCCTCGTCCGTCTTGCCCAGCGTGGTCCACAGCAGGTCCCGCTGTCCGCCGCCATACCCCAGTTCAAACTCCGCCCACTGCTTGGCGCCCAGGTGCCGCCCCTCCAGGTAGGCGCGGGCCTCCGCACCGTGCTCACCGGTGAGCTCCGCCAGGAACACGTGCAGCGCGCGCTCCACCATGGCGTAGAGGCGGCCCTTCTGCTTCTCCGCGGCAATCTCCTCGGGGGACTGCTCCTCGGTGGGGACGTCAATGCCCACCTCCGCGGCCAGCTCGCGCACCACCTCAGGGAACGCGCGGTTCTGGAACTTCACCAGGAACTTGAAGACGTCACCGGTCTCACCGCAGCCAAAGCAGTGGAAGAACCGCTTGTCCGGAACCACGTTGAAGGACGCCGTCTTTTCGTGGTGGAACGGGCAGAGCCCCACGTGGCCGCGCCCGGCGCGCTTGAGCTGCACGTGCCGGCCCACCACCTGGACAATGTCCACGCGCTCCCTGACGGCTTCAATGACTGCGTCGGGGATCCTCGTTGCCATCCGTCAGCCGCCCAGTGCCGCCTTGACCAGCGCGCTCACCAGCTTGCCGTCGGCCTTGCCTTTCACCTTGGGCATCAACACCCCCATCACCTTGCCCATGTCCTTGCCGCCGGCCGCGCCGGTCTCCTTCACGGCCTCCGCAACCAGCGCCTTCACCTCGTCCTCGCCCATCTGCTTGGGCATGTACGCCTGGATCAGCGCCAGCTCGGCACTCTCCTTGTCCACCAGGTCCTGCCGCCCGCCCGCCTTGTACTGGTCAATGGAGTCCTGCCTCTGCTTGGCCAGCTTGGCCAGGACGCCCAGCACTCCCGCGTCGTCCAGGGTGATCTTCTCGTCAATCTCCTTCTTGCGGATCTCATTCTTGATGAGGCGAATGGCGTCCAGGCGCGGCTTGTCCTGGGCCTTCATGGCCGCCTTCATGTCTGTGTCCACCGTGTCCCGGAGCGCCATGGCATTTCCTCGCTGTGAAAGGGACCGGTGAACATGGGGGCCGGTGCGGGGCCCGTCAAGTTCACGCCCAGACGCGGGCAAGCTCCAGGCCGAAACCGGGCAGGCGTGGCGTCGTCACCACTTCCGCGTCGGCGTGGATGGACACGCGCTCAAAGGCGCCGTCCCGCAGTTCATAGCGCTCAAGGCGGCGGCCCTCCGCGTCCACCAGCCAGTACTTGGGCACGCCGTGGCGCGCGTACGCATTGGCCTTGGTGGTGCGGTCAGCCTTCTCCGTGGACGGCGAGAGAATCTCGATAACGATGTCCGGCGGTCCTTCGATCCACTTGTTGCGGATGACTGCCTGGCCGGCCTTGAGGATCACCACAATGTCCGGAACGAAGACGTCGTCACCGAGGCGCACGTCGATGGGTGCGTGGAGGATCTCGCCAAGGCCGGTCTGGTCAAGGAATGCCCCGATCCGTCACTCCATCCGGTAGGACACGCGCTGGTGCTTCACGACGGGCGACGGATTCACGTACAGGTCCCCTGCGATGATCTCGCGCCGCTTCCCGTCGTCGGGGAACGTCTCGAGGTCGTCGTAGATGTAGTAGTTGCGGAGGCGCAGCGCGCTGACCATGACGCGCGCAGGCTACCACCGTGGGGATCAGCTTTCACCCGCCAGGTTCACGCCCAGACTCGGCCGAGCTCCAGGCGGAAACCGGGCAGGCGTGGCGTCGTCACCACGTCCGCGTCGGCGTGGATGGCCACGCGCTCAAAGGCGCGGTCGCGCAGTTCGTAGCGCTCAAGGCGGCGGCCCTCCGCGTCCACCAGCCAGTACTCGGGCACGCCGTGGCGCGCGTACGCATTGGCCTTGGTGGTGCGGTCAACCTTCTCCGTGGACGGCGAGAGAATCTCAATGACGATGTCCGGCGGCCCTTCGATCCATTTGTCGCGGATGACCGCCTGGCCAGCCTTGAGGACCACCACGATGTCCGGACCGAAGACGTCATCGCCCAGGCGCACGTCGATGGGAGCATCTAGGACCTCGCCCAGGCCGGCGTGGCGCAGGAACAGCGCCAGTTCAACGAGGAACTCCCGGGACACGCGCTGGTGCCGGGGCAACGGTGACGGATTCACGTACAGGTCCCCTGCGATGATCTCGCGCCGCTTCCCGTCGTCGGGGAACGTCTCGAGGTCGTCGTAGATGTAGTAGTTGCGGAGGCGCAGCGCGCTGACCATGACGCGTGCAGGCTACCACCGTGGGGATCAGGTTTCACCGCCAGGGTCGCGCCCATACGCGGTCCGAGTTCCCGGCGGAAACCGCCGTCCCGCAGTTCATGGCGCTTCCGTGCTCTCCACGCCCCGGCTTGCTAGGGTGTCGGCATGCTTGCGCCGACGCCACCTTCGCTCATGACGGACCAGCGGGGACGGCCCTACTTCCTGTGGGACGTGGACATGACGCTGGAGGTGTTCCGCGCCCGCCTTGCCGATGCGGACCCGGAAGTGCGCGCCTACATGACCGCCAAGCTGATGCGGCAGGCGAAGCCGGACGACGTCTTCTCTTTTGTGACCGAGGCCCAAATCCGCGCGCTCTGGCCGCGGCTGCAGCGCTACCTCGGCAACACGCGGCCGTTCTGGCAGTGGCTGCTCGCAGTCTGGGAAACCGCGTCATGAAGGGAGCACTCTCGCCCCTTCAAGTCCGCGTCCTCGAACTCCTCTCACCCCTTACCCCAAGATGGGCGTTGACCGGGGGCGGTGCGCTGGCGGGGTTTCACCTCGGCCATCGGACAACGCGGGACCTGGACCTGTTCTGGCACGGTGCGCACGAGTTGCTCACCAAGCCCCACGAGGTGGCCGAGTTGTTACGGGAGGCTGGTATCGGCGTCGAGAACATCGTCAACGCGAAGAGCTTCTGTCGCATGCATGTCAGCAGCGGCAACGAGGTCGTTGTCGTTGATCTCGTGGCGGACCCCGTGGCCGTGATTGTCCCGCCCCAGGAAACGAAGGTGGGGAATGCCATGATTCTCGTCGACAGTGCCCACGAAATCCTGGTCAACAAGCTGTGCACACTTCTCAGCCGGTCCGAAGTTCGCGACCTCATGGACATCAAGGCGCTGCTGGCTGCCGAAGGTGACCTCAAGCGTGCGATGGGGGACGCGCCCAAGAAGGACGGCGGGTTTTCCCCCCTGACGCTGGCGTGGTTGCTTAGGGACTTCCCGCTGCGCTCGTTGGCTAAAGCGGAGGGTCTCAGCGAGGACGTCATCCAAGACCTTGAACGCTTCCGCTCCGAGCTGTCCAACCAGCTCGCCGTGGACGCCCGCCCCTGACGGCGCCGGCGTAGCCACCGCGCCACTCCCGCCCTCACCCGCCCTTGCGGATGCGCTCCACCACGCCCGTGGTGCTGCGGCCAGGCTCCATGGGCATGAGCACCACCTTGCCGCCGCGCGCCTCCACAAACTCCCGCCCAACGACACCCTTGTCCTTCCAGTCCTCGCCCTTGACCAGGATGTCCGGTGCCACCGCCTCAATCAGCGCGCCCGGTGTGTCTTCCCCAAACGGGACCACCAGGTCCACACACGCCAGTGACGCCAGCAACTCCGCGCGGTCCTGCAGCGGCATGATGGGACGCTCCGGGCCTTTCAGCCGCCGCACGCTGTCGTCGTCGTTGAGGCCCACCACCAGCAGCTCACCCAGGTCCCGCGCGCGCGCCAGGTAACGGCTGTGCCCCGCGTGCAGCACATCAAAACACCCGTTGGTGAACACCACGCGTGCACCCGCGGCGCGGCGTGCGCGCAGCACCACTGCCGCTTGAGCGCGTTCCATCACCTTGCCTGCGGGACCTGCGGACGCGCCCAGCGCCATGGCCACTTCCTGCCGCGTCACCGGCACGCTGCCCAGTTTTCCCACCTCCACGCCCGCGGCCGCGTTGGCCAGGTGCACCGCCACGTCCCAGGACAGCCCGCCGCCAAGACACAGCGCCAGCATGGCCACCACCATGTCCCCCGCGCCCGTCACATCAAACACGTCGCGCGCCGCCGTGGCCGCAAACAGCTCCCCGCCGTCGCGGTGGAACAACGCCATCCCATCGCGGTCCAGCGTGATGATCGCCGCGTCCAGGCCGGCCAGCTGGAGCAGCTTGTGGCCGGCACGGCGGATGGAGTCGGGATCGGACGGCGTGATGCCGGTGGCCTCCGCGGTCTCCCGGCGGTTGGGCGTGAGCGCGGTGGCACCCGCGTAGCGCGTGAAGTCGGCGCCCTTGGGATCCACCAGCACGGGCACCTTGCGGCGCCGCGCTTCATCAATCACGGCGCGCACCACGCCCGGGGACAGCACGCCCTTGGCGTAGTCACTCAGCAACACCACGTCCGCGCCATCCACCGCGCGCAGCGCTGCGTCGCGCACCCGCGCCTCAAGATCGGCCGGGCACGCGCGGTCATCCTCACGATCCACGCGCAGCACCTGCTGCCCATAGGGACCACCGCGCGCCACGTGGCGGTTCTTCACCGTGGTCCGGCGGGCCTGCGTCCGGACCAACCCGGACGCGTCCGCTTTCTCGTCGGACGCAAGCCGCATCACCACGTCCCCATCCGCGTCCTCCCCGACAATCCCGACGAGCCGTACGCGCGCGCCCAAGAGCAGCAGGTCCGCCGCCACGCTGCCCGCGCCACCCAGGCGTTCCTCCTCGCGCGCCACGCGCAGCACCGGTACGGGCGCTTCAGGTGAGATGCGACCGACCTCACCAAACGTGTACCGGTCCAGCATCACGTCCCCCACCAGCGCCACGGTGGGGCTCCCCAGGTTCACCAGCGCGTGGGCCAGCGTTTCCACGACGTCACCTCGTTTCCAGCAGGCGCCGATACAACGCCTCCGTCTCGCGCGCCACCTGCGCGGGCGCGTGCCGCTGCACCATCACGGCGCGGCACACTTCCACCGCGGGTCCCGCGCGCAACAGCGACACCACCGCGCCCACCTGCGCGTCGTCGTCACCTTCCGGCCAGACTGCCCCCGTGCCCGCCACCACTTCCGCCACCTCGGGGAGGTCCGGCACCGCCGCCGGTGTGCCGCACGCCATGCTCTCCAGCACCGCGCGTCCATACCCGTCATTGCCCAGCGCCAACAGGATGGATGCATCCGCCGCGGCGTACGCATCAGGCAGCTCATCCTTCAGGTACCCAAGGAACTGCACGCCTTCCATGCCGCGCGCCAGCTCCATCATGGACGGGCGCAGTTCTCCCAGGCCCGCAAAGGCGAGCTGCGCCGACGGCACCGCCGCGCGGACCTGCGGCCACGCGCGCAGGACGCGCTCATGACCGCGGCCGGCCTGGAAGATTGCGGTCATCAACAGCAACGGCGCATCCGGCGGGATGGCGTGCCCCGCGCGGAAACGCGTACGCCGCGCAGCCCGGTCGTCGGCGTGGAAGCGCACCACGTCCACCGGACCGCGGATGACGTGCATCCGCTCCAGCGGGATGCCCAGCGACGCTGCGCCTTCATCCGCGCGGGCACGCGCGTGCACAATGAACGCGTCCGCCCGTTGCATCAGCCAACGTTGCCCCACGCGCGGCTGCAGGCTGCGGCGCGAATGCACGGTGCGCACCAGCACCGGCCGCGGCCCGGACCGCGCCAGCACCGCCAGCGCGTGATCATGACTGAAGTGCGCGTGCACCACGTCCACGTCCGTGAAGCGCGCCCGCAACGCCGCGCGATCACGCAACCACACCAGCGGACCGGACCGCGTAGATAATGCAAGCTCGCGCGCTACCGGGATGCCCGCGGCCGCCACCGCGGGTCCCATCCCTTCTTCGTGCTCATTGCCCATGGGCCGCACCGTGTCATGCCCGATGACGACGTCATGGCCCAACGCCCGCAACTCCTGGCACAAGGACATTGTGGCCGCCGCGGGCCCCGAGTACGCGAACGCGCTGACGAGCTGAAGGACCCGCAAGGGCGCCTCAGAGGTTGTACTGCGCGTACAGGAACGGGTGCAGCAGCTCGGTGACGAAATAGTTGAGAATCACCATGGAGACGCTGCTGAGCACCACGGCGCGCGTGGCTGCCTGCCCCACGCCCTTGGCGCCGCCGCTGCACGTGTAGCCCTTGTAACAACTGATGAGCGCCACAAACATCCCGTACAGCGCGCTCTTGATGACCCCCTCCGCAAAGTCCGGCGGGTCCAGATAGTAGTTGGTCTGCGTCGTCAGTGCGCCGGGGTCCAGGCCTTCGCGCAGGGTGCCCGTCAGGAAGCAGCCCACCCAGCCGGTGGTGACGAAGATGATATCCAACGCGGGGCACATGATGGTGGACGCAATGACCCGCGGCACCACCAGATACTGGAGGGGGTTGACGGCCATGGTCTCCATCGCGTCGATCTGCTCGGTGACGCGCATGGTGGCCAGTTCCGTGGACATGGAGGACCCGCTGCGCCCGGCGAACAGCAACACGGTCATGGCGGGCCCCAACTCGCGTGCGAGCGAGATGACGACGGTGGAACCCACCAGGTCCTCGCCGCCGAAACGGCGGAACGCATACAGGCTCTGGAACGTGAACACGCCGCCGGTGAAGATGCCTGCCAGCAGGATGATGACGGTGGTGCCCACCCCCACGGTCATCATCTGCTCAATGAGCAGCGGCCAGCGGTACGGCCGGCGGAACATCCAGAAGAACGTGGACGCGGTGAAGTTCCAGAACCCGCCAAAATCGCCGGCGTACTCGACGAGAAGTTCCCGGGAGCGCACCAGCAGCTTCTGGAACGGGGCGGCAATCTCGTCGGCAGCCGATACCGGGGGTGGGATGGACTCGCTCATGGGCGCGCGGACACTGCCACAACCGGGACCGCGGGTCAGCCCGCCGGCGCCGGCGTGATGACAAAGAAGTAGTCGGCGTCCCACGCGGTGCACGGAATTTCTGCGTAGTTGTCGACGCGAAAGCCCGCATAGGTCCGCTTGACCGGTGGCGTGTCAACCGCGCCGCCGCTTTCCAGTTCCACTTCCAGCCCCGTGGCCGTGGTGAACGGCGGCGGCGTGGCGGGCGCTGGGGCGAACAGGTGGACGACGAGGTCGGGACGCGGAAGGACGGCGAGGGCTTCGTTGGGCGCGGCGTCACGCGTCTTGGACCACCATTCGTCCGAGACGCGCACGTGTGCAGGGTCAAGCAGGAACGGCGCCGCGCCCAGACGGGCGTTGTCCACCAGCAACCCGCCCTCCAGTTCAGGCGGGACGCGCACCACGCGGCGCCCGGTTGCCGGCGGACCCGCACGGAAACGCGGCGCCAGCAGGCTTGCATGGAGCAGGTCAGGCCGCTGGTTGGGGAACACAAACGCGAGTTGCCGCTGCACCTCCGCGAACCGCGGGGCCGCCGCCGCCGCGCGCGCCGCGACGGCAGCGTCGGCGTCGAACGCGCGGTGGATGATCACGCGGTACACGTCATGACTGGCGCCGTACACGGGCCGGGCCATGTGGAGCCGGTTCCAGCCGTAGTGGATGTAGTGGGCGTCCAGGCGGGGCCGGAGCCGTCCGCATTCCCCCGCCACAACGCCCATCAGCACTGCCAGCATGGCCGCCACCACCGCATCCGGAAGACGTGGCGCGCGCGCATTCCGCCAGGCGTCCGCGGCGGCGGCCAGCCACAGCAACGCAAGGACCTGGATCAGCACCTCCGTCCAGATCATGTCACGGAACAGACCGCGCACGTCCACGGCGGCCACCAACACCGTCAGCGTGATGAGACCTGCGGTGGCTGCCCGCATGCCGCGATTCCCCCGCACCAGCACGCCGACCGCGCCTGCCGCCATGACCACAATCCCGCCTGCATCCTGCCGCCACACCTCAGCGAGGTTGGTGGCGACGACGCTCCACGTCAGCGGCGGCATGGCCAGGCGGCGCCAGAACAGCATCTTTGCGTCAGCCAGCAGGTAGGTGAACGCGGTGCCGTCAACCAGCGGCAGCGTCACAAGGTGCAACAGGAAGCTGCCGACGACGCCCGCCAAGAACACATGCAGCGGCCAGGCCGCACGCGCCACGCCGGGAGTGAACCAGGCAAGCGCGAGCAGGACGCTGGCCGCACCGCCCACCAGCACGCCCACGGTGTTGAGTCCGTAGTCGCCCGGCCCGGCGAACGTGGCGGAACCCGCGGGCACCGTCACCCAGGCGGCGCCCGCCAAGAGCGCCAGGAATGCAGCCGCTGAGGCCGTGGCAAGCACGCGCCGGGTCGTTGTTGACGGGGTGAGCTGCGCCAGCGGCGTGACGGGGAGGCGCGCGCGCACAAAAGCGAAGAAGAGCGGCATGGCGGCGATGTGAAACAGCGCCTGCACCTTGGTGAGCAGCGCCAGGCCGGCCAGCACGCCAGCCACCGCCGTCCCCGCGACGACCGACCGCAAGTCCGACCGCACGGCTGCCGCCGCGCACGCCAGCACGCCAAGGCTCCAGTAGAAATGGGCGTACAACTCGGTGCGGACCAGGCTGGCCTGGAATCCGAGCGCCGGCGCCAGCCCCAGGATGAGCAGCCAGGCGGTCAACATCCACGCCGGCGGGCGCACGGCGATCTTCAGCGCGGCAGCCAGCGCCACGACGGTACCCAGCGCGAAGAACGGGGAGTGCCAGCGCAGGAATGCCGTGGTTTCCGCCACGCCCCACAGCGGGTTGAGCGCCTCAGCCACATCCTCATAGGAGGCAAACGACACCACCCCGAGCAGCGCGGCCGCGCCGTGGGTGACGGCGAATACCAGGTACATCCCGAACCCGGTGTGGTTGATGTGCGCGGGCAACAACCCCGTGGCCATGGCCAGCACGTCCAGCGTGGCCGTGTGGTCCATGTCAAAGCTGAAATGGACGGGAAATGATCCGCACAGCCACGCGTACCACGCGGCCAGGCCGCACACGGTGACCATGAGCAGCAGGACGCCGCCGGGGCGGAGGGGGTTGGGAGTTGTGTCCATGGCACCCGCACTCGCCTCCCCCGCAGCCTTCACCGACGACGTGGCGACGAGCACGCGGGAGCCTCGCGCATCACCCGGGGCTTGTCCAGCCGGTCGTCGGGCGCGCCGTGGAACCGCGGGGACCCTGAGCATCACGGGGCTGGTCCGTCACCGGACTCCGCGCCGCGCCCCTGCCGCCAGCGGGCAAACACCTCCTGCACGTGCGCCTCCACGGACGCCCGCGCCTCGCGGCGCGGCACGCCTTTCATCAGCAACTCGTCATAGTTGGAGTGCACGTGACGGATGTGCGCATACACCGCCAGTTTGAGCGCGCGCTCATCCAGCGCGCGGCCCGCAGCGGTGCGCCCCACGCGTCCGCTGCCGCGCACCGCCGTATGGGCCGCAATGGCGCGCGCGTCCGTGGCGCTGCAGCCCGGCCACCCCTGGCGGATGGCCTGTTGCATGGCCGCCTCCAACTGCTCGTCCTGGCGCTCACGGCGGCCGGCGTCCTGTTCCCGCCGCGCCGCACGGTCCTCCGCGTCCATGGCGCATTCAATACGCGCGCGCTTCAGCGCGGCCTCTTCAACCAGGATTCCCTGCCGCTCAAAGCGCTTGCGCGCGCGGCTCCACTTCACCACCACCGCCGACAGCCGGCTGTACTTGGTGGACCGCCGCGTCAACGCCGCATCCCCGGCGGGCACAAACACCAGGTGATCCAGGTCCGCACACTCCAGGCACACCGGCGTGCCCTCCTCCACGCAGATGAACTCGTCTTTGGCCAGCGTGCGCTGGCACTCGCGGCACGGCTGCTGGCCGCGGCAGTGGTGCACCACGAATTCAAACGACCCACCACGCGGCGGCTCCTGGCGTGGCGCAGCGACGGGGCGCAGGTAGTGGGTGCTGTAGCGCCGCTCAATGCTCCCGTCCCCGGACTTGCTGAAGCGGAGCGGATGACTGCGGTGGTGGTAGACGGTCAGGCTGGGTTTCAGCTTGGAGTGTTGTGCCCACGCGTGGAAGGCGCGCATGGCCGTGCTGACCTTGCCCAGGTTCTGATGCACCACGCGCTCCAGGTAGGGAATGCGTCCTTCGCGCCAGGCGCGGAGATCCTCCGCCGACAGCCACCCGAGGGCGAGCAGCACGTCCACGCTGGATACAAAGCCCTTGGCGAGCGCCTCCCCCGCCAGCTGTGGCACGCGTTTGCGGATCTCCTCGTCGTTCATGGTGCAACCCCGTCAGCGGAAGGACACGGGAAAGAGCCGGTTGAGTGTCCCGGCCCCGGAGCTGTCCGTCGTCACGGTCACTGTGCCGCCCTGCGGCGCGTAGTGGTACCCGCCCGCCATCAGCGTGAAGGTGCCCTCCGGCATCACCCACGCATACTGCTCGGCGGCGTTGCCCCACGTCACCACGGCACCGGCCGCGTTGTTCTGGGAGAGACCCACCAGCACCGCGCCGCCTGCCGCCACGTCCACCACCACGGAACCGGGGTTGGCGCCGTCGTACGTGGCCACGTCATGGGGCGCCGCGCCCTGCAGGCCCACCAGTGACCACAGCGCGACACCCACGCGCACGGGGGGCCCGCCGGACAGTGACACCTCCACGGCACCCGTCACCGCATTGCCCGGGTCACACAGGAACATGGCGCCGGGTGTGCCGTTGGCCAGGTTTTCGTGCACCGCCACCAGCTTGGTGCAGGGCGTGGCGTTGAGCTTGGCGGTGGCAAACGCCACATCAACATTGGTGGACGCATGGACCGCAACGGCGATCATCCTTCCCGTGGTGGCAGCGCCCAGCGTCAACCCGCTGAAAGCGTACGTGCCCAGGTCAGCCAGCGAGTGCACCTGCGCCAGGAACGCCACCTTGATGCCGGTGGTGATGTCCCACGTGAATGTCGCCGCATCCACGTTCACCGCCACGCTGCGCAGCGTGTTGGCGGTGAAGGCAGCCTGGCCGTTCAACTGGATGAACTGGTCATCCGGGACGGACGACAAGGAACCGGTCCAATCCGTCGTGACCGTGAGGCAATCCACCCGCGGGCACACGCGGAACCGCGGGCCGCCTTCGCCGGCCACAACGACCGCGCGGAGCACCCCGGTCCCACCCAGGGGGACCACGGCGGACTCCACCCACGCGGCCGGCTCCACCAACTCCGTGGGCGGAATCACCAGCGCCGCGGGGGCCGGGCGGCTGCTGCTGGGGGCTGAGGAGGACGGTGCGGGCCACGACGCCGACGACGGGGGACCGGAGGACGCGGCGGCGGCGGACGATGCCAACGCGCTGGATGCCACCACCGACGAGGAAAGTGAGAACGAAGAAGCGGCTCCGGCGGCGGACGACGAGCGGGACGACGACGATGGCGATGTACCGGCGGACGACGCCAGCGACGACGCGGCCGCCGCCGACGCGCTGGCGGTGGAGGACGCCGCCGCACCACCGGATGACGTCATACCGCCATCACGCGGCGGACCGGCGGCCACGCACGCTCCGGCCACGCAGGCCTCCAACCCGGTGCAGTCCACGGCGGAGTTGCACGGACGCACGCAGGTGCCGTCCTGATACACCTCGCCGCCGGCGCAGCGGTTGCCACAGGACGCGCCGGCGCCCGCCACCCCCACAGCCACCACGCTCACCACGACGAGGATGACGCGCCTTGCCATGGCGCGGCACCGTAGCACGGGTGCGGCGCTGCACGCCCGGCCGCCGGCGCTCGCCACCCCTGCGCGGTTGCCGTATCACGCCCATCCCAAGCCGCAGGAGGACGCAGATGGTGCCGTTGGTGGTGGCGCATGGTGGCGCAGGGGCGGACGGCGCGCATTCCGCGGGGTGCGTGGTGGCGTGCCGCGCGGCGGCGCGCGCGCTCGGGGCAGGCGCATCAGCGCTGGAAGCCGCGGCCGCCGCGGTGCGCGTGCTGGAGGATGACGAGAACTTCAACGCGGGACGCCACTCCGCGGTGCGGCTGGACGGACGCACGGTGCAGATGGACGCAGGCGTGGCTGACGCGGACGGCTTTGGCAGCGTGGCGGGCCTGGAGGACGTGGCCCACGCGGTGGACGTGGCGCTGGCGGTGCGCCGGTCGCCACATGTGATGCTCGCCGGTGCCGGGGCGCAGGCGTTTGCGCGCAAGCTGGGCCTGGTGTCACCCACGCCGCTCATCACGCCGCGCCGCGTGGAACACGCACGGGACGCGCTGGCCAGCCTCCGCGACGATCCGCGGTGGGTGCACGCCGACGTGGAGGCGGTGTGGAACTTTGACACGCCGCCGCCCGCTGCGGTCCCCCCGCCCACGGGTGACACGGTGGGCGCGGTGGTGCGTGACGCGCAGGGGAAGCTGGCGGCGGCGGGCTCAACGGGCGGAACCGCATGGAGCCTGCGAGGGCGCGTGGGTGACACGCCCATCTTTGGCGCCGGTTTCTACGCCAGCGCGCACGCGGCGCTGGTGGCCACAGGCATTGGCGAGGAGATCTGGCGCCGCATGTCCTGCCGCGCCGTGCATGACGGGGTGGCCGCGGGAACGCCGCCCATGGAGGCGGTGGTGCAGTACGTCCGCGCGCATCCGGCCGCGTGGGACGTGGGGCTGTTGTGCGTGACGCCCGCGGGGTGGGGCGCGGCATCCAACCGCAACATGGCGTGGGCAGCCATGGAAGGGGATCGCGTCGTCGGGCGCGGGGGCTGATGTCTGACCGATGCCCCGGGCGGGAGCGTGCAGCACAGACCGTCACGGCGTGGCCCTGGCACAACACCTGCCTGCACGTAGAGCATGAAGCCGGGCCTCATTGTCTTCCAGGGCGGCCGCTTTGCGTGGGCGGCTGTTGTCCTATGTATGGCTTCAGGGTGCCGGGAACGCGCTGCGGGAGGGGGCGGGTCCACGTCGGATGGCGGCAATCCGCCCGCCTCTGGTGCATCGGGCGACGGTGGCAGCAGCCGTGCCGTCGCGTCCTCCGCGACGGTTGCGTCAAGCGGGGACGCCAGCGCGTCCAGCCGCGCGGGGGTGCCTCCCTCAAGCGCACCCTCGCCGTCGTCGGGCCGGGAGCCCGTCTCATCAAGCCGCGTGCGGGTCTCGTCCAGCCCAACGGCGTCCTCGTCCAGCCCAACAGCGTCCTCGTCCAGTCCAACGGCGTCCTCGTCCAGCCGCGCAGCGTCGTCAGCCAGTCGGGAAGCAGCCGCGTCCTCGTCCGGCCGCGCGTCCAGCACCGGTGCCGGAACCTCCGGCGTGGCGGTGTCTTCCCCGAGCGGCCCGGTGGTGCCGCCCTGTACGGACCTGTCCGGGAGTATCAGCAGCGTTGCCGCGGGCACCTACTGCGTCACCGGTGACATCATCATTCCAGCGGGCAGCGTCCTGGTTGTTCCACCCGGGACGGAGTTCATCTTCATGGGGCGCTACCACTTCGGGCGTGATCCCGCGCTTCCCGACGACGCCTCCGCCATCAGCGGCGGCCTCACGGCGATTGGGACCGCGGAGCAGCCGATCATCTTCCGCGGCCGGGATGCGCAGACCGGCTGGTATGGCATCACCATCTCCCATGCGCCGGACGTGGTGCGGCTGGAGCACGTGACCATCCGGGACACCTACAAGGACGACCCCAACCCCACCAGCCGCATCTGGCGCCGGGGCGGCGGTCTGTCGTCGTACGTGAACGTGGCGGGCACCCTCATCCGGCACTGCGCGTTCATCAACAACCGCGCGTGGATGGTGGCCGGTGCGCTGGATGTGAACAGCAACTGGGACGGCCACCAGACCAACCCGGTAGAGGTGACAGACACGCTGTTTGAAGACAACACCTGCGAATGCGGCATCTACGTGGGCAGCGCCAACGACAAGTGCGGCGGCGGTGCCATCCGCTTCTCGCACGTGGCGGGCCCGGTGACCGTGGCGCGCAACACGTTCCGCAACAACCGCGCGTTGAACACCGTTGGAATACCCGCGTACGGGGGAGCGTTTGGCGCGTTTGATTCCGGGATCCCGCTGGGGCCGGGCAACCGCTTTGAGAACAACGCGGCGGCGGACGCGGACGGCGCCATCTCCTGCGCGGGGCAGGCCGTGCTGGGCGTGAACTTCACGCGGGTGGATTCCACCAACGTGTTCACCGGCAACACGCCGGACAACGGATGCGGCCTGTGAGCCGGCAAGGAGGACGTGATGCGGGCGTTCATCATCCCGTGCCTGGTGCTGGCCGCGTGGGCGTGCGCGGACAACCAGGACACGGCACACCGGTGCGTGTTTGAGGAGCAGGAATCACAGGGATGCGGCGAGGCGCCCAGCGGTCCATGGGAAACCAAGTGCTACGACGCCGAGGAGGGGTCCGCGGCGTATGACACCCAATGCGCGGTGTACGACGATGACACGGAGTGCGGGGGCGGCTGCTGCCTGCAGTTCCGCGTGCGCAACCGGCGCTTTGAAGAGGGCAGCTGCGCGGAAGGCGGATACTGACGGGGACGCCCACCTTCAGGAACACTGGCAGGAGTCCTTGGTGGGGCCCGTGGACCCGAACGCCTGCGGGTTGCCCATCCCCATGGACGTGCACATGGCCGCGCAGTCCGCGTCCGTGACCGGACCGGTCCCGCTGGAGCAGAAGCAATTGGTCTCATTGGACTGCACGTCCACCCGTGATGACGAATAGCCATCCTTGGTGCACAGCTCCGCGCAGGCGGCAGCGGGGTCCGTGGTGGACCCGCCATCACCGTCCCGGGGCCCGCACCCCAGCGGCACCACCGCGGCGAACAGCAACGCCACACATCCGGCAACACGACGACGACCAGCGGTAGGGGTCTGCACCAGGGAGTTCCTGCGTCAGGGGCGACTCCGTCAGAGTCGCTGTGGATTTGCGGTAACTACCCGCCGCGCCTCCCCGCACACAACCCCAGAGCTGCTTTGCAGTACCTACTCACCCACCCGGGCGCACGCCCAGGCGGCGGGCGTGCACGGTCAGGTCCTCCCACGATGACACGTTGGGGTGGTCACCCAACGCGCGTAGGACCTTGCGCCCGTAGCCGCGCCGCCACAGGCGCCCGTCCAGCACCGCCAGGATCCCGCGGTCCTGCCGGCTGCGCAGCAGGCGCCCCAGGCCCTGCCGAAGGGACTGGACCGCGTCAGCCAGTTGCACGTCATCAAACGGGCGCCGGCCCTGCCGTTCCGCGCGTTCCATCCGCGCGGCCACCAGCGGGTCCGCCGGCGGGGCAAACGGCAGCTTGTCCACCATGACCAGCCGCAGCGCGTGCCCGCGCACGTCCACGCCCTCCCAAAAGCTGTGTGTGGCCACCAGCACCGCGTTGCCGTCGCGTTTGAACCGCGCCACCAGTTCCGCCTTGGGTGCGTCACCCTGCTTGAGCACCAGCAGATCCGGCAGTGCGCGGAGCAGGCGCCTGGCCAGCTCGTTGAGCGCGCGGTGGGTGGTGCACAGCATGAATGCGCCCCCGCCCACCAGCTGCACCAGCTCCGCCGCGCGCGCACCCACCTCCTCCACAAACGCGGGCGCGTCCGGATCGGACAGGTCGCGCGGGACGTACAGCACCGCCTGCTCCGCGCTGAACGTGGGCGGCAGCGCCACGGCGGCCGCCTTGGGGGACTCCGCCAGGCCCACGTCGGACAGGTAGCCGGAGAAATCACCGGCCACCGCCAGCGTGGCGGAGGTGAACACCACGGGCGCTTCGCCGGCCAGCAGCGTCCCCGCCAGCACCGCCGCCACGTCGGCGGGGTAGGCCATCAGCCGCGCGCGCGCCCCGCGCCGCTCCGCGCAATAGGCAAACCGGTCATCCGCCGCCCTGACCACGTGATCCAGCTCCATGGCCAGGTGTTCCAGGCGGCGGCTGAGCCCCTCGCATTCGGCCTGCGCCTGCCGTCCCGTGGCCGCGTGGGCCTCCAGCTGCGCGTACAGCCCGTCCACCGCGGCCAGGGCGTGGCCGGCCACCTGGCGGCAGCCCGGGTCATCCGGCACGCGGAAGGGCACCCGTGATCCTTCCGCCGCACCGGCCAGCGCCGCGCCCACGGCGGCAAACAGCGCGCCGCCCTCCCGCCCCAGCGCTTCCACCGCCGTGCGCAGCGCGGTCCCCGCCTGGGTGGCCAGCGCCATGCGCGTGACGTCCCGCGTGATGGCGTCCACCCGCGCGGGCGTCACCGTGAGGCCAAAGTACTCCGCCGCCACGGCCGGCAGGCGGTGGGCCTCGTCCAGGATCACGGCGTCAAAGGGCGGCAGCACGCGCGCCTCCGCGCTTTCATCCACGTACCGGAGCTTCAGGTCTGAACACAGCAGGTGGTGGTTGGTGATGAGGAGGTGCGCGTCCTGCGCCCTGCGCCGCAGCTGGGTCACAAAGCAGGTCTCATGGAACTCGCATTGGCCGCCCAGGCACGCGTCCGCGTCGGCGTCCAGCTCGCTCCACAGCGGCGTGTCGTCGGGGAGTTCGGCCACCTCTGTGCGGTCACCCACGCTGGTCTGGTCCGCCCACGTGCGCAGGCGGCTGACCAGGCGCGCCTGATCCACCTCCAGGCCCAGCGGGGGCTGCCACCGCGCCAACCGGTAGCGGCACAGGTAATTGCGCCGCCCCTTGATGACCTCCACGCTGGGCAGCGGCAGGCCCGCGGCGCGCAGCGCCGTCAGCAGGCGCGGCGTGTCCTGTTCAATGAGCTGGTCCTGCAGCGCCTTGGTTCCCGTGGCAATGACCACCCGGCGCCCGGTCCCCTCCAGGGCGTGCAGGGCGGCCGCGCACAGATAGGCCAGGCTCTTGCCGGTCCCGGTGGGCGCCTCCACCAGCAGGCGCGCACCGGCGGACCGCAGCGCGGTCTCCACGGACTCCGCCATGGCCAGCTGGGCGGGGCGGACCTCCGCGCCCTCCAGCAGGCGGTGCACGGCCCCCCCGTCGGCCAGGAGCATGGCGGCGGTGGGCCGGGACGGCGGGGGGACGCGGGCGACGACCATCAGGCGGGTGGGACCTTGCTCCGGCTCACGGCGCGCTGCTACAGCAGCGCCCCATGCGTCGGCGGCTATGGCTCCTGGCAGCGGCAATTCTGAGCAGCGGGTGCGGGGGCATCATTTCCACGGTGTTCATTGTCCAGGGCACCATTGGCCTGGCTGGCGCGCGCGCCGCCAACGCGGAGAACCTGGCCACGTATGAGTACGTGTCCGCGGAGGCTTACCTCAAGAAGGCGCGTGAAGCCCACAGCTACGCGGACTTCGAGCACAGCTTGAGGTTCGCGCGGCTGGCCACCGAGCGTGCGGCCACCGCCCGCACCAAGGCGCTGGAGGCCAACAAGCCCATGGAGCCCACGCCGGGGTCTGACCTCCCGCCGCCGGACACCATGGCGCCTCCGCCGCAGGAACCGCCGCCCCCGGCCTATCAGCCCCCCCCGCCCGGCTATGAGCAGCCCCCGCCCGGCTACCAGCCACCGCCTCCGGGGTACGCGCCGCAGCAGCCACCGCCGCCTGCCTATCCGCCCCAACCGCAGACCCCGCCCGAGGCACCCCGATGAGTGGCATGCGTGTCGTCTTGGGTGGCGTGGTGGCCCTGGCCGTGCTGGCCGCGGGCTGCCTCACCGGTCCGCAGGTCAAGAGTGAGCTGCGCAGCGTGCGCGTGGACATTGAGAAGGCGCGCGCCTCCGGCGCCATCCGGTGCTCGCCGCGGGAGCTGGCGCTGGCAGAGGCCAACGCGGACTTTGCAGACGCGGAGCTGGAGCAGGGCAACTTCATGCGCGCCAATGAGCACCTGTCCGAAAGCCAGGACAATGCCCGCCGGGCGCTGGAGAACAGCAAGGGCTGCGGGCCCAAGCGCGTGCTCATCAAGGAGAACGAGCCGCCCCCGCCCCCGTTGCCGCCGCCCCCGGCGCCGGTGGAGCCGCCGCCACCGGTGGTCATCAAGATTGAGAAGACGGATCAGGACGGTGACGGCCTGACGGATGACATTGACCAGTGCCCGACGGAGCCGGAGGACAAGGACGGCTTCCAGGATGAGGACGGCTGCCCCGAACCGGACAATGACCGCGACACCGTGCTGGACCCGGAGGACAACTGTCCCAACGTGGCCGGCCCGCCCAAGAACCGCGGCTGCCCGGTGACCGACCGCGATGGCGACGGCGTCCCGGACGACAGTGACGAGTGTCCCGACGAGCCCGGACCCAAGGAGCGCAAGGGCTGCCCGGCGCGGGACACGGACAATGACGGCCTGCTGGATGAGGTGGACCAGTGCCCGTCTGACCCTGAGGACGTGGACGGCTTCCAGGACGAGGACGGCTGCCCGGACCCGGACAATGACAAGGACGGCCTGGTGGACGGCGTGGACAACTGTCCCAATGACGCCGGCCCCGCCTCCAACAACGGCTGTCCGGTCACGGACCGTGACGGCGACGGCATCCTGGATGACCAGGACCGCTGCCCGGACGAGCCCGGCATCCCCGAGGAGCAGGGCTGCCCCAAGAAGTACACGCTGATCGTCGTCACGCAGGAGAAGATTGAGATCAAGCAGCAGGTCCACTTTGCCAAGAACAAGGCCAAGATCCTGCCGGACAGCTTTGAGCTGCTGGCGCAGGTGGCGGACGCCATCAAGAGCGCCAAGCTCAAGAAGATCCTCATTGAGGGCCACACCGACAGCGACGGGCCGGATGCGCGCAACCTCAGGTTGTCACAGTCCCGCGCAGACGCCGTGCGCGAGCACCTGATCAAGAAGGGCGGCGTGGGTTCGGACGTGCTGGAGTCCATCGGCTTTGGCGAGACCCGGCCCATTGCCTCCAACAAGACCGCCAAGGGCAAGGCGCTCAACCGCCGCGTGGAATTCAAGATCATCGAGCGGTGATGGGCCCGTGCAAAGCGCGGTTTTCACGTAAGAATCAACACGCGCGGGGCCGTGAACAGCCCGGTGCCGGCAAGGCACTCAGGACGGTGCGGGCCGCGGCGGTGATGTGGGTCCACGCGTTTGACGGGAGCGGGTTCGCTGTACCAGAGTGCCACCCTTCGGCGGGGAAGCCGGGCTGACTTCGTGGCGTGGGAGATGCTCGTGCAGAGCGGACATTGGATTGTGATGCGGCGGGGAGCGGTCCTGGCGGTGGCGGTCCTGCTGACGGCTGGCCAGGCGGCTGCGGCGGGCGTTGCGGGTCAGGTCACGTTCGTCAAGGGTAACGCAGAGACGGGCGCCACCGTGGCGGGGCCCTTCCAGCCGCTCAAGCGCGGCGGCGCCGTGCGCGAGGGCGAATTCGTCAAGACGGGGCCGGATTCGCGCACGGAAATCAAGTTTGCAGACGGCAGCGTGATGCGCCTGGGCTCCGGCACCACCATGCAGCTGGGTCAGGCCCGGCCCAACCGGCCCGGCCTGCCGCAGGAGGTCACGCTGTCCTCCGGCCTGGTGTGGGCGCGCATCTCCAAGCTGGCCGGCGGTGAGAAGTTTGCCGTGCGCACGCACAACGCCGTGGCCGGCGTGCGCGGCACGGTGTTCCAGCTGTTCTTTGCCCGGGACGGCTCCACCACGTTGGTGGTCTTTGAGGGCGAAGTGGCCATGGCCAACGCGCTGGGCGCGTTTGAGAAGTCCGCGGCCGCCGGCAAGGGCGTGGTGGTGCTGCCGGATGGCACCGTGATGGAGCCCGTGTCCGTCGAGGAGATCCTGGCCAAAGCCGAGGAAATCGAGGCTGATTGGGCGCAGTTCAACAAGGACCGTGACGTTGCCAAGGACTCGCCGGTGGAAGGCGAGACCCCGCCTAAGGAAGGCGCCGCGCCCAAGGAGGAGGCGGGCCTCAAGGTGCGGGATGACATCAGCAAGCTGACCCCCCAGGAGATGGGCCGCAAGGCAGAGGCCGCGTTGACGGAGATGCGCAACAGCCTGCGCACGGCGGTGGAGCTGGTGGGCCAGGCGCGCAAGCAGAAGGACATTGTGCGGCTCAACTGCCTCAATGAGCGGGTCACGCAGATGAAGGGCGTGCTGAAGGTGGCCGAAGACGCCAACGTGGCCCTGCAGGAGGCCAGTGGCGGCGGTGACCTGGACTCGGTGCGCTCGCAGTACACCAAGATTGCCAAGGCGCAGGAGCGCGTGGGCCAGTTGCGGGTGCAGGCGCAGAACTGCGTGGGCGTGGAGAGCTACTATGGCGGCGACACCGAGGTGGTCACTGAGATCAACCCGGAAATAGCCGGCGGGGACACGTTCTTTGGGGACAGCCCGGTGGGCTCCGACCCGCGCGCCAAGTACGAGAACAACACATCCAACCCCGGTGACAACACCGGGACGGACACGCCCGCCCCCCCGCCGCCGTCCAGTTCCTTCACCGACTGAAGCCCAAAGGCCGGCCACCCCGCGCGGCCCCGCAGCGGATGGGCGTCAGGGCGGGGCCCCCCACAGGACGTGCGCCCTTTCCGGCAGGCAGAACCTGGGAGGACTCCCCACCCTTTCGTCAAGGTGAATTCGTTGCTAGCCCCCCTTGGCGATGGCCGCTGGGATCGGCCATCGGTTTGGGTCGTAGGTGGTGTCGTTCCGGAGCATGGCGACGAGGACAGACAAGAGCCGGTCACCGACGATTCGGAGCGCATGGCCGTGTTCGCA
>JACRCW010000165.1 GCA_016218805.1 Deltaproteobacteria bacterium
ATACCCGCTGAAATGCAGGAACCGGACGGTGCCGAACTCACCCGACGTGTCAGGCCCCACTTTGCACAGGCCGCGCGGCGCTACCGCGCCGGGGAACGCGCTGCCCAACATGAAACCGAACCCACCGCTGCCGATGAACGGATCGACGTAGTCGATTCCCGAGGTGAAGGACTCCGGCGGTGTTGGGGCTGGGCGCGGGCACGCCAGCACGCAGGGCAGGGCGAAGAGGGGAAGGAGCCGCATGGGCGCGTGTTTGGCACGGCGCGGGCGCGGCCGTCACGCGCGAACGTCGAGGTCCCGGGGCCGCCGGATCGCGCCCGCACGAATTTGCCGCGTCCTTCCGCCACTGTGGACGCATTGCTGGATCTTTGAATCCGCGGACGGCTTTGTGATCGTCAGACTGGTGTCCCAGGAAGCATGGAGCCCACCGTGAAGAAGCTGACCGTTGTGATGTTGCTGTCCGTTGCCGCCCCGTCCGCGCTGTTGGCGGAAGACGCCGCGCCCGTGCCGGCGCAACCTGCTGACGAGCGCGCCCTGCCTCCCATCCCCCCCGAGGCGCTGCAGAAGCTGTCCCCCGCCGACATCAAGGAACTCCTCCAGCAGCGCGAAAAGACGCTGTTGCGCCTGGAGGGCATTCGCAACCACGAGGACGAAGACGACTCCAAGGTGGCCATCCTGGTCCCGGGGTTCTTCTTCCTGGCGATCATCGCCGCCATTGTGACGACGCTGCTGTACCGCGCGCGCAAGGACCGGCTGCTGCACCAGACGCTGGGCGCCATGATTGAAAAAGGCGTGAACATTCCGCCCGAGCTGTTGACGCCACCGCAGCAGAAGGCGAATGACCTGCGGCGCGGGTTCGTGCTTGTGCTCGGCGGGTTTGCGGGGTGTTTGTTTGGATTGTTTACGCAGGGATTCGCGGCGGGGACGTGGAGCGCGGGGCTCATTCCCATGCTCATTGGGGTTGGGTACGTGCTGGCGTGGGCGGTGGAGAAGCGCCAGGCAGCCGTCTCCCGCGGTGCAGAAGGCTGACGGGCCCGCGCCGTGACGCCTGCTGACGCGGACCTGGTGGCGCGGGTTCTCGTCCATGACGACCGCCACGCGTTTGCCACGCTGGTGCGCAACCACCAGTCACCGGTGCGCCTGTTCCTGCGGCGGCTGTGCCGGGATGACGCGCTGGCGGATGACCTTGCGCAGGAGACGTTTGTGCGGGTGTGGCGGCACCTGGGCTCTTGGCGCCGGGAGGCACGCTTCCAGACCTGGCTGTTCCAGGTGGCCTACAACCTGTTTCTCTCCGAGTTGCGCCGCCGCCGCCCCACCGAGGCGCTGTCCGCCGACGGCGAAGCGGTTGACGCGGTGCAGGCGCCGCGCGGGGACGCGGTGCACCTGCAGCATGACGTGGCGCACGCGCTGGCAGTACTCTCCCTGGATGAACGTGCGGCCATCACGCTGTGCTTCCAGCACGGGCTGACACACCAGGAAGCCGCGGAGGTGCTGGCCATGCCGCTGGGAACGGTGAAGACGCACGTCCTGCGGGGACGCGAAAAACTCAGGAAACGCCTCGGGGCGTGGGAAGGCGCGGGTGCTCCATGAACGCGGAACGGGATCCCCAATTGGAGTCGCTGTTCGCTCCTCCGGCGCACGTGGATGACGCCGGGTTCACGGACCGTGTGTTGGCGCGGCTACCGGCGCGGCGCGCGGTGAATCCATGGTGGCGGCGGGCCATCCTGGCGGGGGCGGGCGCTGCCGCCGCGGCGGTGGGCCTGGGCGCGCCCACGGTGTTGGCGGCGGTGCAGGGCGTGTTCACCACTGCGGTGACCCAGGTTGCCTCCGGCGGTGTTCCCGTTGTCAGCCTGGTCATGGCGGGGCTGCTGGCGTGGAGCGCCGCGGCGGTGGTCCTGGAAGAGCGCGCGTGACCCTCACGGACGAACGCCTGCTGCGCAGTTCCGTAGGCGCGGTGTGGCTGTTGACCGCGGTGACGTGCGTTTTCCCGTCCTACCAGGCGGTTGGGAATACTTACCTGTCCAGGTTGGGGCTCGGCCCATCCTGGATGTACGCCACCTGCGTGGCTGAAGGCGTCGTCGCGCTGGTGGTGCTTGCACGCCCGACGGGCGCGTGGCTGACGGCGTTGCAGGTGGCCGCGGTCACGGTGTTCACGCTGGTGCTCGCCGTGATGGAGCCCATGTTGTTGGTGAGCCCGTTCGGGTTCCTGTCCAAGAACGTCCCGTTTGTCCTGGTGGCGTGGGCGGCGTGGGAGCTTGGCCACGGGGATCCGCAGGACCGTGCGCGCCGCCTCGTCCGGTCCGCGGCGGCCCTGCCGTGGCTCACGGAGGGCCTCCTGCCCAAGATTCTCTTCCAGCAGGGTGTAGAACTGGCGCTGGTGCCGCGCCTGGGGCTGTCCACGTCGCCAGCGTTGGTGGTGGGCGCCCTGGGCGTGGCGCAGCTGCTTTCCGGCGTGGCGGCGCTGCTGCTGCGCGGCGGCGCGCTCCGGGCAGTCCTGGCCGCCCAGGCAGCGGCGCTGGTCCTGCTGCCCGTCGTCATCGGCGCGCTGGAGCCCGCCTTGTGGGTGCACCCGTTCGGGCCATTCTCCAAGAACCTCCCCATCCTCGCGGCGACCCTCGTCGCGTTCCGGAGCACGCGGTGAGCGTCAACGTCTACTTCGTGCTCAAGACGCTGCACATCCTGGCGGCGATTCTCTTCCTTGGCTTTGGGCTGGCCAGCTTCTTCTACAAGGCGCTGGCGTTCCGCTCCGGTGAGCCGCGCGTGGTGCTGTGGTGCGATCGGCAGATCGTCCTTGCGGACTGGATCTTCACCGTACCCTCCGGCCTGCTGTTGCCGCTCACGGGCATGGCAATGGCGCTGCTGTTCCACCTGCCGTTGTTCTCCGGTTGGCTGGCAGTGGGATTTGCGGGGTACGCCGTGGCGGGTTTGACGTGGCTACCCGCCGCGGTGTTGCAGGTCCGCATGCGCCGCCTGGCTGAGCGCGCCGTGACGACGGGAACCGCGCTCCCCGCGGAGTACGGCCGGGCGCTGCAGCGCTGGGCCCTGCTGGGAGTCCCGTCCTTCCTGGCCACGCTGGTGACGTTGTGGGCCATGGTGTCCAAGTGGTCACCCGGCGGGTGAGCGCCATGCGTGTCGTGGTGTTCGCCGCCGCGCGGTCAACGCGCGTCGTCGTTGCGCGGGCGGGTGGTGCCCACCAGGAGCATGGTCCCGCCCGCGGCGGCAAACGGCAGGGTGAACGGGAACAGCATCATGAACCAGCACGCGGCGCCGAATCCCGCGCACGCGGCCTTGTTGGCCAGGATGAGACGCACGCGGTCCCGCACGCCCAGGCGGCGGCGTTCAGCCGGCCAGTCAATCATCTGCAGGCACAGGAACAGCACGGTCACGGACGCCTGGAACAGCGGGCCCAACACGGTGCCAATCCCGGGAATGAATGAGATCACCATCGTCACGGCCAGGCACGGCAGGTACAGCAGCAACAAGGCTCCCTGGATGCGCGTGGTGCGCCACACGCTCTCCAGTGCGCCCGGGCCCATGGGGACGGTTTCCCGCGTGAGCAGCGCTTCCACGCGCTGGCTCATCACGTCCAGAAACGGGCTGGCCACCGCGCTGCCCACGGCGGAGATCACCAGCAACGCGGTCAGGCCCAGCACCAGCGCCACGACGACCCATACCAGCCAGGACAGCAGCATCACCGGGAACGCCCAGACTCCGTCCGGCGTGGACCACGGGAACAGGAAGTGGTGCACCGGCCCAATGCCCTGCCACGCCACCCACCCGCCCACGGGATACAGCGCCAGGTTGATGCACAGCGGCACCAGGGCAATCCGCAGCAGCGCCGGTGACCGCAGCGTCATCAGCACGCCCTGCATCACGCACCACGCGCCGGTCCACGCGCGCCGCGGCAGCGACGAGCGGACAAGGTAGTGGTGAAGCTGATGCAGTGGGTCCACGGTCCTCCCTGTGTATGGAAACGCGCGTTGCGTGGTCAACCGGGAGGCGCCGCCGGCGCGGCGGCGGCCTGGGCCGCTTCCTTCTCCGCCAGTTCCCGGTCGTAACGGCGGATGAACGGCCAGAACACCAGCGCACTGCATGCAATGTTCACCAGCACCAGCACCACCGCCTTCCAGTCTCCGCGGGTGGTGAGCCAGGCGCACAGCGGTGCCGGCAGCGTCCAGGGGAAGTCCAAGCGCGGCCGCTCCACCAGTCCCAGCGTCAGCGCAAAATACGTGAGCGTGACGCTGATGAGCGGCCCCACAATGAACGGCACCACCATGCGGCGGTTCATGACAATGGGAACGCCGAACAGGATGGGCTCGTTGATGTTGAACAGCGCGGGCACCGCCGCCGCACGGCCAATGGAGCGCAGCGTGGCTGACTTGGCGCGCCACATCAGGAACGGCACGGCCAGCGTCCCGCCGCTGCCGCCAAACCACACAAACGCCAGGTACGTTTCGCGCGGGGCAATGTGCGGCAGGGCCTGGCCCGCCGCGGCGGCAACCTGGTTTTCACCCAGCATCTGGAACCAGACGGGCTTGGCCACGGAGAGCACCGCGGAGGGATGCACGCCCAACAGCCAGAACACGCTGTCCACCAGCGCAATGGACACCATGGCAAACCAGCTGTCCCCCGCCGTCACCAACGGCCGCGCCAGCGTGGTCACCACCTCGTGCACGTCAAAACCCAGCACGTGGACAATGAGCCAGGTGGACGTGATGGACACCAGCGCGGGCAGCAGGCTGATGAATGACTGCACAATGGGTTCCGGCGCACCGCCCGGCAGGCGGATGACCAGGTTGCGCGCCACCATGAAGCGCTGGATCTCCACGGCAAAGATGGACAGCACCAGCGCGGGGAAGATCCCGGAGGGCCCCAGCAGTTCGCTCTGGAGCCCGAAGCCCGCCAGCGGCTTGCCATCCGCGCCCGGCGCCAGCGCGGCGGGATGCGTGGACGTCAGCAGGCACGCCACGGACAGCAGGCCGCCCGCCAGCGGGTCCACGCCGTACCGCTTGGCCAGCGAATGCCCGACGCCAAACGCGACGTACAGCGCAATCACCTTGGTGAGCATCTTGAAGGGCAACAGGATCAACGGGAGATACGGGTTGACGGATTCCTGCAGCGACGGGAACGGCGGCTGCGCCACCAGCAGGAACGCGGACGCGACGAGGATCAGCGGCAGCGCGCCGACGACGCCGTCCCGCACCGCCAGCAGGTGCTTGCTGTTGGACAACGCGTCGGCCACCGACTGAAGGCGGCGGGAGGCGGCAGAGGGAACGGCGGGCGTGGCGGCTGACATGGGGGCTCGGGCGCAAGCTCTTACGGGAGGTGGCGCCCCCATGGGAAGGCGTGGCAGGGTTCACGCATGGTCGGCACCCGGTGGTTGGTCCTCCTCGCTGGCGTCCTTCTGGGGTTGGCGTGCAACAAGGGTGACCCCGCGCCCGCCAAGGGCGTCACGCCCAGCGGCGTGCGGTTGCAGGCCGCGCAGAAGATTGCCGCGGCGCCCATCAGCATCCAGATTCCCCGCGGCTGGGTGTTTGAGCGCATGGAGGGAAGTGACGCACCTGAGAAGGAAGGCCCGCCCCCCGGCGTCATTGACCTGTCTGAGAGCATTGAGGTGTGGAAGGCCACCCGCCCCTCACCCACCGGGCGCGTGGATCCGTTTGTCACCATCTCCGTGGACCGGCGCCTGCCCAAGGGCACCACGCTCATGAAGTACATGGAGACGTTGCGCGCGGACCAGTCCCGCCACGGCCTGCGCATCAAGCACCTGGACACTGAGCGCATCGAACGCGACGGACGCATGGGCTACTCGGTGCGTGACTCCATGGAGATGCCGCTGCCCGGCGGCGGGGGCGTGCCGGTGCTGCAGGTGGCGCGCATCTTCGTCAACGGGACCACCGGGGTGACCGTCACGGGCATGTTCCTGTTTGACGACAAGGACGTGGTGGACATGGAGGTCCGCGCCATCCTGGAATCCATCAAGTTCACCGGGCCGCTTCCCAAGAACGACACCGAGCAGTTCGTCCCCTGACATGCGTGACCGCACCGCCCTAGCGCTTGCCGCGGCGGCGCTGGTGCTGCGCGTGGCAGTGCCGGCGGACGGCGCGGAGTGGGCGCTGCTGGGCGCCACCGTGGGCGTGGCGGCCGTGCTGGCGCTTCTGGGCGCCGGCCTGCTGCGCGTGCTGGGATTCCAGGGTGCCGCGCACGCGTTCTGGCCCGCGTCCGTTGTCACCGGGTTTGCCGCGGCCATTGCGCTGACCTCCGCGCCGCTGGCGTTTGGGTTGGCGCAGCGCGCACAGGGGATGGCGCTGCTCACGGGCCTGCTGGCGCTGGGCGTTGCCGCGCTGCTGGCACCGGGCGGTTCCACGTCGTGGCGGGAGGCCGCGCTGGCCGGGGGCGCGCCCGCGGTGGCACTGCTGTCCGCGTGGTTCCCGCTGGGGATGGGCGGCGCCTGGAGCGTGGCGGGGCATGACCTGGACACGCTGCAGCACCAGGACGGCGCGCTGCACGCGGTGATGGCGCTGCTGGCCACGGAGGGTACGCGCACCGCGCCGGGCTACCCGCTGGGGCTGCACGCCCTGGCCAGCGGACTGGGGTGGCTGATGGACCTCACCGTGTTCCAGTCCTTCGCGGTGCTCATGATTCTCGTCGTGGTGGTGCTGGCATGCGCGGCGGCGTGGCTCACCGCCGCTGGCGGCCTCCCGCCGCTGTTGTGCGCGCTGGCCGGTGCGCTGGCTGCGGCGCACCCGCTGGTGTTGTTCGCGTCCTTTGAGCAGTTTGGTCCCCAGGTGGCGGCGGCCGCGCTGGTCCCCGGCGTGCTGGCCGCCTGTGCCCATGACGTGCGCGCCAACGACCCGCGCGCGCGCGCCGTGCTTCCCGCGCTGCTGCTCGCCGCGGTGCTGGGGGCGTACGGTCTCGCGCTCGTTGTGGCGGGTCCGCTGGCGTTGTTGGCGTTGGGGGCGCGGCGCGGCGTGCTGGAAGCCGTGAAGCGGCTTGCGTGGGTTGCGCTGTTTGCGGCGTGCCTGGCGCCGCTGGGGATGGTGCGGCTGGCGGAGCGCCTGGGTGGCAAGGGTGAAGCGCAAAACCCGGTAAAGGCCACGCGGCGTACGCATGACAGCAAGGCCCCGGTGGCGCAGAACCTGCTCGCCCCGTCGGTGGATGCGCCCAGCGTGGCGCGTGAAGCCACACACGTGCTCCGCTGGGAACTGACCGCGGCGCACGTGCTGGGGACCACGCCGTACCGGGACAACTTTGCACGAACTACGCGCCTGGTGGCGGTGCTGGCCGGCCGGTCCACGGCGGGATGGGTGTCCGGTCCGCTGTGGGCGTGGGCGGCGTTGCTGGTGCCGCTGCTGACCATGATCCTGCTGATGCTGGCGGCCGGTGGCCTGTTCACCAGCCTGCGCGCGTGGCCCGGCCATCTGTCGGCGGGATGGTTCTGGGCGCTGCCGTCGCTGGGGGCTGCGGTGTGGCTGGGCGCGGGAGGCGGCATCAAGCCGTACTACGGATTCAAGATCGGCTCGCTGTGCGCGGGGCTGGTGCTGCCCGCCGCCGTGGTGGGGATGCACCGGCTGGCGGAGCGCACCGGTCCGCGCGCGGCGCGGGTCCTGTTCTGGCTCGTCGTGGCGGGGCGGCTGCCCGCGCTGCTTGCGGTGGAGGCTGAGTATGGGCGCGCGCTGGCGCTGGATGCATCCTTCACCCGCCTGGTGCAGCCAGCGCTGACCGCGTCCTGGCACCGTCCCGCATTTGCCGACGACACCAGCCCCACGCGGCAGTTCTGGGAATCACGTCTGCTGTTTGCACGCGCGCGCGAGCAGGACGCTGCGGAGGACGCGGAGGTGGTCCTGTGCGGACGCGGGCGGGACTGCGTCGTCGAGGGACGGGTGGTGGCGCGCGCGGGCCCGTACGTGTTGTGGGACCGCCGGTGACGTGCGCTTGATGCCCCGCCCGTCACCAAGTAAGCGGCGCGCCTTCTGAACCCCCGCAGGAGGACGACGTGGCCAGCCCGTTGACCCAGACGCTGAAGGAAAAATCCGCGGAGGTCCGCAAGGGCGGCGCGCCCAAATACCATGAGAAGAACCGCCAGGACGGCAAGCTGTTCTGCCGCGAACGCATTGAATTGCTCGTGGACGCGGGTTCGTTTGTGGAGGACGGGCTGCTGGCCAACAACCAGTCCCAGGAACTGCTCCCGGCTGACGGCGTGGTGACCGGCATTGCGCGCATTCAGGGGCGCCCGGTGGCCATCATGGCCAATGACAGCACCGTCAAGGCCGGCAGCTGGGGCTCGCGCACCGTGGAGAAGATTCTCCGCATTCAGGAGCAGGCGGGCCGGTACGCCATTCCCATGTTTTACCTGGTGGACAGCGCGGGGGCGCGCATCACCGACCAGTTGGACATGTTCCCGGGGCGCCGCCACGCGGGGAAGATCTTTGAGATGGAGGTGAAGCTCAGCGGCGCGGTGCCGCAGGTGTGCCTGCTGTTTGGCCCGTCCGCGGCGGGGGGTGCGTACATCCCCGCGTTCTGTGACGTGGTGTTCATGGTGGAAGGCAACGCCAGCATGTACCTGGGCAGCCCGCGCATGGCGGAGATGGTCATTGGCGAGAAGATCACGCTGGAGGACCTGGGCGGCGCGCGCATGCACTGCGAAGTGTCCGGCTGCGGTGACTTCCTGTGCAAGGACGAGAAAGAGGCCATTGCACTGGCGCGGCAGTACATCGGGTATTTCCCGCAGCGCGCGTTTGAACAGCCGCCGCTGGCGGAACCGCGCCCGCCCAAGAAGTCCCGCGCCATCGACGACATCATCCCGCCCAAGGAGAACCAGTCGTTTGACATGTATGAGCTGATCAACGCCATTGTGGACGAAGACAGCTGGATGGATGTGAAGAAGCGCTACGCCAAGGAGATCATCACCGGGTTCGCGCGGCTCAAGGGCCGCGTCGTCGGCGTGGTGGCCAGCCAGCCCAAGTACCTGGGCGGGGTGTTGTTTGTGAACAGCGCGGACAAGGGGGCGCGGTTCATCAACCTGTGTGATGCGTTTGAGATTCCCATCCTGTTCATTGCGGATGTGCCCGGGTTCATGATCGGCAGCAAGGTGGAGCGTGAGGGCATCATCCGCCACGGCGCCAAGATGATCTCCAACGTGTCTGAAGCGTCCGTTCCCAAGTTCTCGCTCGTCGTGCGCAAGGCGTACGGTGCGGGGCTGTACGCCATGTGCGGGCCCGGGTATTCGCCGGATGCGGCGCTGGCGCTTCCGCAGGCGTCCATTGCGGTGATGGGCGCGGAGGCCGCCGTCAACGCGGTGTACTTCAACAAGATCCAGGAGAAGCCGGAGGCGGAGCGCGCCGCGTACGTGGAGCAGCTGCGCACGGAGTACCGGCATGACGTGGACATCTACAAGGTCGCCTCGGACCTGCACATTGACGGCATTGTCCCCGGCGAATCCGTCCGCGACGAGCTGTCCGCCCGGCTGGAGGCGGCGCTCACCCGCAACGATCCGCGCTACAAGAAGAAGCGCGGCGTCATCCCGGTGTGAGGCGGTCCGCGCTGCCAAACCGCGCGCCAACTGCTACGCTGCGCACCACGGGTGCAGCCATGGTCACCGCCGAGTACCGCCTTCGCAACTTCTACATCTACGACGACCTTGCCACGTTTCCCGACGACGGCAAGCGCCGGGAGATCATCGATGGGGATCTTGTCGTGAATGCGGCCCCGGTGCCGCGTCACCAGCGGGTGAGCCGCAACCTGCAGCGTATTCTGGACTCACACCTGGTCCGCTCCGGTCAGGGAGAACTGTTCAACGCGCCCATTGACGTGCGCCTGGGTGAGGACGTGTTTGAACCGGACCTGCTGGTCGTGGTGCCCGGCGCCCAGGCGCGGGTGGCGCAGAAGTACATTGAGGGACCGCCGGCGTTGGTGGTGGAGATCCTGTCGCCGTCGTCATCCGAGTGGGACCGCGGCCGCAAGGCCACCGCGTACGCGCGCCATGGCATCCGCGAATACTGGATCCTGGACCCGGACCGGCGGCTGTTGGAGCGGTTTGTTCTCCGCAACGGCGCGTATGCGCGGGATGCCAGCCAGGGCTCCGGTACCGTGGAGACGCCGCTGCTGCCGGGATTGCGGGTGCCGTTGGAAGAGGTCTGGGCGGACTGACCGTTTTGTAGCGCTTACCCGCGGTTCAGAAGCAGCCGCCGTGCGTGTCCTGGGACATGACGTCCACGTCCTGCAGCGACGCGCCCGCGGCACCCCAGATGACCTTGGCCACGTCCCAGTACTGGTTGCAGCGGGAGAGCTGCTTCACGTACTCGCCCAGCAGGGCGCCCTGCACGTAGATGCGCACGTTGACGACGATGGCGGAAGCCGAGCCGGAGTACCAGTGCACACCCACGGTGTAGTTGGCGTTGAGGGGCGTGTTGATGTTGATGTTCTCCGGCCCGTAGCCGTCCGTGTCATCCACGTCCAGGTGCGGATTGGCGCCGCCGCCGCCCCAGTTGAGCCCGGCGCCCTTGCAGTTCAGGTAGTAGCAGTCCTCCGTCATGCTGAACCGCGGGCCCAGGTTGCGCACCACGTGCAGGTCAATGTCTGAGTGCGGGTCCTCCCAGGTGAGCTGGATGTGCAGGTCCTCGGCGGGGACGGAGTTGAGCGTGACGCGCGCGTCATTGGTACTCCAGGCCAGGCTGCTGTCCTCCACCCGCAGGGAAATGACGTACGTCCCCGCCACGTCCAGGCCCGGCCGGTTCACGCCGGACGAGTTGAACTGGAAGCCCGTGGTCATCGCCGTGGGCTGCGTCAATTCCACGGTGGAACCCTCCGGCCGCGACGTGATGGTCCATTCGTACGCGATGATGCTGCGGCCGGTACCGCCGGCCACGCTGTCCGCACCGGTCAGGATGACGTTGTCCAGCGGTTGCACCGTGGGGGCGGGCCCGGACGGCGGCTGGCTGTTGACGCTCTCCACGCGCGCCACCGCGGTGGGCGCATCACCCACGCGGCCGTGCAACGGGATGAGGACGGTCAGCGCAGCGGGGTCCGTGGTGGTCAGCTGGATGGCGCCCTCATACTGCGTGGCATCAGACTGCGGGCGGTATTGCACGCGCATGGTGACGCCGGAACCGGGGGACAGCTGGTTGGGAACCGGGAAGAACGGCGCCACAAATCCGCCGGTGTTGCCCATCGCCACGGGCGTGGTGGACGTGAACTCCGCGGTTTCGATCCTCAACTCCAGCGTTCCTTCGTTGGCCAGTGACACGTCGCAGGAGGCCAGCACGCCCGGGGCCACCTCGCCAAAGTCGCATTCGGGCGGCGTGATGACCAGGTGCGGAACGCCGGTCTCCTGACCCGTGCCGCCAATGTCGATGACGATGCTGGTCTGGCCCTGGTCCAGGTTGCCCGCGTCCGACAGGATGATCAGCTGCGCGCCCAACTGGGAAGCGACGACGGGAGAGAACTTCACCTCGATCTTGCCGACGTCACCCTTGGCAATCTTGGTGGGCGCCGAAACGACGGCAAACGCCGGATCGGTGTTGTCGCCCAGCTTGACCTCGATGAGGTTGAGGTCCGCCTCGCCGTCGTCGTAGCCGCCGTTGGGGTTGGTGCGCGCATTGCGGACGCTGACGAGGATGGTCTGGGCCAGGCCCTGCCGCACGGTGCCGAATTCGGCAGTGCAGTTCTTGATGCCGCGGTCGGTGCACGCGTCGACGTGGATGAACGGTTTCAGGGCCGTGAAGATATCCGGTCCGGGGCAACCGGTGCAGGCCTGCGTCAACACCAGCGTGGCCACACCCCACAACGTCGCGTTTCGCGTCATCAGCAACTCCTGGGGCGTCCCCGGGGGGCGGCCCCCGGATCCACGCCAAACCGTTCGGCGCGGTATGAACGACGCGCCGTCGGGCCGCAACCCCGTGTCCTACGACAAACGGAGGATGGCTGGCGGTGTGGGCGGTGACGTGGACACGGGCACCCGGTCCCGGGCCATAGGCGCGGGGATCGGCGGTGTGGTAGGCATGCGCCGTCCATGCCGTCGCTCTCGCGCAAGCAGGTTCTCTCGCTGGCCACGGTGGTTGCCGCGTTGGTGGCGGCCGTGGCGCTGCTCTCGGAACAGGGCCTCCCCAACCACCGCCGGCTGGCCAATGAGGCAGACCGTCTGCGGCAGCAGAACCGCGTGTTGCGGGAGGAGAACCGCGTGCGGCGGGACGAGATCGCCTCCCTGCGCGGGAACCGCCGCTACCAGGAGAAGGTGGTGCGCGAGGACCTGGGTTACGTGAAGCCCGGTGAGCAGTTGTACATCGTGGACACGCCCGCGGCGGGGAGCGCTCCCCGCGCCGCGCACTGAGTGTCCCCCGCCGCTGGCAGGACGCCGCCACGTGACCCCACCCAACCCGAGTACACCGGAGGACGCACGGCGCGCGGCGGGCCTGGCCTTGGCCGGTGCGCTGCTGGCGGGACTGGTGGCACTGGCGCTGGCGCAGGCGCGCCTGCTGGGCGATGCGTGGACGCGCACGCTGCCGTTTCCGGCGGCGCTCCTGTTCCTGGCCGCGGGACTGGCGGCGTGGCGGTTGGACCCGGCGCGCGCACCGGGATGGCGTGAGGCGGCGCTGGGCGCGGGCGTGCTGGGGCTCCAGGCGGCGTTGCGCCTGTTGCACGGGCCCACCTGGCCGGCGCTGCTGGTGGTGGCGCTGGGCGTGGCCAGTGCGCTGGCGCTGCGTGGTCAGGAAGGCACGGCGCGGCTGCTCGCCGTGGCGGCGTTTGTTTCTGAAGCGCTGGTGGCACTGGGGCCGCGGCAGGATCTTCCCTCCGTGCTGGCCATGGCGTGCGCGGCCGGCGCGGTGCCGCTGCTGGTGGATGCGTCCGTGCGGAGCTGGCGGGAGGGGCTGGTGGAACAGGCACGCCACGCCGTGGACCGCCGGCTGCGGGAACTGGACCAGGACGCGCGGGACTACCGCCTCATTGGCGCCACCACGCGCACGGACCTGGCCCTCCCGGAAGCGGAACAGCGCCGCACGCGCGGCAGCGTCAACGCGGTGCGCGAGACGATGCACGGCCTGGTGGAGTTGTGCGCGCGCGTGATGGATCCGCACACGTGCGTGCTGCTGTGGCTGGATGACGGCGGTACATCCCTCCGCGTGGCCGAGTTGGTGACGCGCAGCGATTTTCTGGTGCTGGAGGGTCTGGCGGCGGACAAGGGCGTGCCCGGCACCGTGCTCAAGAAGCGCGCGCCGCTGGCGCTGCACAACATCGGCGCGGATTTTGGCGGCGTGACCTGGTACCACCCGCCGCAGGCGGTGCGCGCGCTGGTGGCGGTGCCGGTGCTGGAGGGTGAACACCCGCGCGGCGTGCTGCTGTGTGATTGGCTGACGGACCGCGTGACGACGGAGCGGGACACCGTGGTGCTCTCCCAGGTGGCGCGGGAGATCGTGCGTGCCATGGAGAACGAACGCGCGTTCGGGGGTGTGGACCAGGAGCGGCGGCTGGAGGGCATGCTGTTCCGCGCCAGCCAGGACTTTGTGCGCGCGGTGACGGTGCCGGAGACGCTGCAGGTGATGCTGGGCGCGGCGCGGCAGGTCACCGGTGCGTCCGCGGCGTTGCTCTTGGCGCGCGAAGGCGCGGTCCACCGCGTGGTGGTGGCGGACGGCTTCCCCAACGGGACCGCCGGCCGCGAAGTCCCCGCGACGGCGGGCCTGCGCGCGGTGCTGGACGGCCCGCGCCAGGGGACGGACGTGGCGGGCGCGGACCGCGTGCGCGCGCTGCTGGGCGCGGGGATTGCGGGGGAGGGGTTCCCGGCCGCGCGCCTGTTCCCATTTCACGACGAGCAGGGCCTCCACGGTGCGCTGGTGCTGCTGGGCGCGCGCAGCGGCGCGTTTGCTCTGCTGCCGGATGACCGGGTGCAGACCGTGCTCGCGCTGGGCGGGCTGGCGGTCACCAACCGCCGGCTGTTTGAGAAGATGGAGCGGATGGCCACCACGGACGGGCTCACCGGCCTGGTGAACCACCGCACGTTCCAGGACCGCTTTGCTGAGGCGCTCAAGCGCGCGCAGCGCTACCAGCACCCCATTGGCGTCATCCTGACGGACATTGACCATTTCAAGAACGTGAATGACACCTACGGCCACCCCGTGGGTGACGAAGTCATCCGCCAGGTGGCCGGCGTGCTGCGCCAGGTGGCGCGCACCACGGACATTGTCGCGCGGTACGGCGGCGAGGAGTTTGCCGTGGTCATGGAGGAGACGGACGCGGAAGGTGGGCTGGCCGTGGCCGAACGCATCCGCCAGTCCGTGCAGGCCATTGTGGTTGAAACCGAGATGGGGCCGTTGAAGGTGACGTTGTCGCTGGGCGTGGCCGCGTGGCCCACGCACGGCGCGGAGAAGCACCACCTCATTGAGCGCGCGGACCAGGCGCTCTACACCGCCAAGCACTCCGGGCGTAACCGCGCCGTCATTGGTACGCCCGTCACGCCCGCGCCGCCCCAGGCGGCGCCGGCACCGGAGAAGGCATGAAGAAGCAATACGTGCTGGACACCAACGTGTTGTTGCATGACCCCCGGGGCATCTTTGCGTTTGAGGACAACGACGTCATCATCCCCATCTACTGCATTGAGGAGGTGGACGGGTTCAAGAAGGAGCAGTCCGAGCGCGGGCGCAACGCGCGCCAGATCACGCGCTACCTGGACCAGCTGCGCGCGGATGGGCAGCTGCGTGACGGCGTCAAGCTGGACGGCGGCGGCATGCTCAAGGTGGTCTTCACGGAACGCCGCGTCCCCGGCGAAGCCAACCCCAACCGCGACATGGACGCCAAGATCCTGGCGTGCGCGCTGGAGGCGCGGGACCGCGCGCGGGACGTCAAGACCGTGTTTGTCACCATGGACACCAACCTGCGCATCCGCGCGGACGCGGCCGGCGTGGAGTCCGAAAACTACGAGCACGACAGCCTGGAGGTGAATGAGCTGTACACCGGCGTCTCGGAAAAGGACGTCGACGGAAAGGACATTGACACGTTCTACGCGCAGGGCTGGCTGCCGCTGGAGGACCCGTACTACTCGCCCAATGAGTTCATCCACCTCAAGGACCGCGAGAAGGAGAGCCACACCGCGCTGGGGAAGTTCCACCAGGAGTCCCAGCGCGTGGTCCCCATCAACAAGCCCAAGGACGGCGTGTGGGGCATCCGCAGCCGCAACAAGGAGCAGGCCTTTGCGCTGGACCTGCTGCTCAATGATGAAATCAAGCTCATCACGCTGGTGGGCAAAGCCGGCACCGGCAAGACGCTGGTGGCGCTGGCCGCAGGGCTGCAGAAAGTCACGGAAGAGTCCATCTACTCGCGCCTGCTGGTGAGCCGCCCTGTGTTCCCGCTGGGACGCGACATTGGCTACCTGCCCGGCACCGTGGAGGAGAAGCTCAACCCGTGGATGCAGCCCATCTATGACAACGTGGAATACCTGATGGGGCTGTCCCAGAAGGACAAGAAGAGCGGCCGCAGCTGGCGCGAACTGGTCGACATGGGCGTGCTGCAGATCGAACCGCTCACGTACATCCGCGGCCGGTCCATCCCCCAGCAGTTCATGATCGTGGACGAGGCGCAGAACCTCACGCCGCACGAGATCAAGACCATCATCACGCGCGCGGGCCAGGACACCAAGATTGTGCTGACCGGTGACCCCTACCAGATTGACAACCCGTACGTGGACGCCACCAACAACGGGCTGGTGCACATCGTGAACCGGTTCCGGTCGGAGAAGATCGCCGGGCACGTCACGCTCACCCGCGGTGAGCGCAGCCAGCTGGCGGAACTCGCGTCCAACCTGCTGTGAGAGTGACGCGGCGTCATGTGGGGACAGGTACGCGGCAACTCCAGCGGGATCTCGACGAAAAATCCATGGTCACGCTGATGACGGCCGTGTTAACAACGCGTCGTCAACCGGAGGAGAGAACCCATGAGCATCGGAACGCTTCGAACCAACACCCTCAACGCGGCCACTGCGGCCAAGGACGCAGGACTCATTGACCAGGCGCAGTTTGCCCGCATGACGGACGGGACGGTGTCCCTCAATGACGTGCGCACGGCGCGGGAGCTGGCCACCAACCACGCCGGCGAAGAAAAGGGCGACCTGGCGTCCAACCTGTACAACGCCATCGCCGCGCAGAACAACGCGCAGGGCGTGCTGACAAACATCGCCGAGGCGGTGAGGGATCGCAACGCCCGCAAGCCGTGACGACGTTGAAGGAAGCTGCGGGCACGCCACTTCCGTGACCCGCGCGGACGGTCCCCATGGCAGCCAAGAAGACTCCCGACCAGGGTGCGCCGCTGGACGCCGTGGTGGCGCAGCTGGCGCGTGACTTTGCGCTCACGCGGGGCAAGGTGGCCCTCCCCGTCGCCAAGTACGACCAGTGGAAGGCGGAGATGGAGGTGACCGCGCGCGGTGACCGGGAGAAGCGCGCGCAAGGCGTGCTGGCCCTGGCGGCGCGGTTCCAGCGCGAAGGCGGCAAGGCCGCCGACGAGGGCATCCGGCAGCTGTGCTCGCTGGCGGCCATCCTGGTGGGGAAGCAGAAGGTGAAGGCGGCCGCCGCACCGTTGGGCCTGGAGAAGCAGGCGCAGCGGTTCCTGGCCAATGAGAGTTCGCCGCGCGCGCCGCGCGTGGATGACAAACCGCCGGCGGGCACGCTCAAGGTGGGGAGCCTCACGGGTCCGCGGCGGGGCTGACGCGGGATTTGTCGCTCTTACCGGTTCCCCATTGGCGCATGCGTTGCCGGAGGTGGTGCCGGCGCACCGGGATGCAGCCACGCCGCGCTGCTCATGGCGGCGGTCCACACCGGGGCGCCCCCCCCAGGTTGACACCACCGCGGCCCATCTCTACACCCGGCCGCCCATGTTCACCGGCCTCGTCGAAGCCACCGGCGAAATTGCCCGCGCGGAACCGCGAGCCGGGAGCCTGCGCCTGGTGGTGCGGTCCCCGCTGGAAGTGGACGCGCTGGGTGCCAGCGTGGCGGTGGACGGCGCGTGTTTCACCGTGGTGGAACGCGGTGCCGGGACGCTGGCGTTTGACGTGGGGCCGGAATCCCTGGCGCGCACTGTGGCGGGCAGCTACCGCGCAGGCACGCGCGTGAACCTGGAGCGCGCGCTGGCCGCGGGGGCGCGGCTGGGCGGGCACTTTGTGCTGGGGCACGTGGATGCCTTGGGGACCCTGGAACGCATTTCCCCTCGCGGGGATGCGCGGGACTTGCTCATCCGCGCCGGGCGGGACGTCATGGACCTCACGCCACCCAAGGGGAGCATCACCGTCAACGGCATCAGCCTCACGGTCAACGCCTCACACGGCGAAACGTTTGAAGTGAGCATCATCCCGCACACGTGGGAGCGCACCATGCTGGGCACCGCGCGCGAAGGTGACCGGGTGAACCTGGAGACGGACGTGCTGGCGCGCACCGTGGCGTGGCTGTTGGCGCGCCGGGGTACGGTGTCCCCGGCGGGCCTCACCGTGGACAAGCTCAAGGAGGCGGGATTCCTGTGAACGCGTCACTCATGCCCACGGACCGGGAGTTGGAAGCGCGGGTGCAGGCCGCGCTGGAGGACCTGCGCGCCGGGCGCATGCTCATCCTGGTTGATGACGAGGACCGCGAGAACGAAGGCGACCTGGTGTGCGCGGGGGAGAAGGCCACGCCGGACATCATCCGCTTCATGATGGAGAACGCGCGCGGCGAGTTCTGCCTGGCGCTGAGCACGGTGAAGGCGGACGCGCTGAACCTGCCGTTGCAGGTGGCCGACCCGACGAGCCCGCGCGGTACCGCGTTCACCGTCACCATTGACGCGCGCGCCGGGGGCACGGGCGTGTCCGCGGCGGACCGCGCGCTCACGTGCGTCACCGCGGCGCGCGCGGACTGCCGCCCGGATGACCTGCTGCGGCCCGGGCACATCCACCCGCTGCGCGCGCGGGCGGGCGGCGTGCTGGTGCGCACCGGCCATACGGAGGGCAGCGTGGACCTGGTCACGCTGGCCGGCATGCAACCGGCGGCGCTGATCATTGAGGTGGTGAAGGCCAACGGTGACATGGCGCGGCTGCCGGACCTGCAGGCGCTGGCGCGTGACCACGCCCTGCGCGTGCTGACCATTGCGGACCTGGTGGCGTACCGGCTCATGCATGAGAGCCTGGTGCGCAAGGTCTCTGACGAGGAGGTGGTCACGCGCTGGGGGCGGTTCCGCGCGTGCGTGTTTGAAGGCGTGGTGGACCAGCGCGAAGCGGTGGCGTTTGTGCGCGGTGACCCGGCGCGCGCGGACGCGCCGTTGGTGCGCGTCCACTCCGGCACCGGCCCGTGGGAGATGTTCCCGGGGCTGGTGGGTGACGGCGGCACCAAGCTGGACGAGGGCCTGCGCGCCATTGCCCAGGCGGACGCGGGCGTGTTCCTGTACCTGCCCATGGAGCACCCCGGACCGCGGCTGTCCGAACTGCTGGCCGAGCAGGCGGCAGCGCGTGCGCGCGGCGAGTCATTCCAGCAGCGGGGTGGCCCGCCGCCGGGGCAGAGCCAGGGCATGCGGCACTACGGCATTGGCGCGCAGGTGCTCCGCGCGCTGGGGCTGCACCGCATCCGGCTGATGAGCAACAACCCGGTGCGCCTCAAGGCCATTCACGGGTTTGGGCTGGACATCACGGAAGTGGTTCCCATCCCGCCGCTGCCGGCAACCTGAACGTGCGGCGCGCCGCCACGGCAGGCAGCGGCGCCGGGAGGAGAGAAGGTTCCATGGGTCCCACCGTCATTGAAGGCCAGGTCACCGCCGCGGGCATGAAGCTTGGCCTGGTGGTGGCGCGGTTCAACAGCTTCATTGGGGACCGGCTGGAGGCGGGCGCGCTGGACGCGTTTGCCCGGCACGGCGGGTCCGTTTCCGACGTCACGGTGGTGCGGGTGCCGGGCAGCTTTGAAGTGCCGGGCGCCGCGCGCCTGCTGGTGAAGCAGGGCAAGGTGGACGCGGTGGTGTGCCTGGGCGCGGTCATCCGCGGGAACACCCCGCACTTTGACTACGTCAGCGGCGAGGCCGCCAAGGGCGTGGGCCACCTGGCGGCCAGTTGTGACGTGCCGGTGATCTTTGGCGTGCTGACGTGCGACACCATTGAGCAGGCGATTGACCGGGCCGGCGCCAAGCACGGCAACAAGGGCGCGGAGGCGGTGGTGACCGCGCTGGAGATGGTGGGCGTATACCGGCAACTGCAGAAGCGCAGGTGAGCGCATGGCCCAGGGCAGGAAGGGAAGGGAAGCGGCGGTCCAGGTGCTCTACCAGGCGGAGGACGCCCAGGGCGCACTCCCGGCAGATGCGGCGGAGGCGCTGGAGCGGTTCTTTGCGCACTTTGAACATGACGAGCAGGGCCGCGAGGACGCGCGCGCCATCGTCAACGGCGTGTGCGCGCAGCAGGCGCGCCTGGACGACCTGATCCAGCGGCATTCCAAGAACTGGAAACTCAGCCGCATGGCCAAGGTCGACCGCAACGTGCTGCGCCTGGCCACGTGGGAACTGCTCGCGCGCGAGGCGCTCCCCACCAAGGTGGTGCTCAACGAGGCCATTGAGCTGGGGAAGAAGTTTGGGAGCGAGACGAGCTCCGCGTTCATCAACGGCGTGCTGGACCCCGTGGCGCGCGAGGTGCGCAAACCGTGAGCCGCCCGGGCCGGAAGGACCGTTCCACCACCGCCACGGCGACGCCGGCGGCGGCGGAGCCGCGCGCGCACGCCGCGCACCTCCCGCCGGTGGGGACGCCGGCCACCCTACCGGCGCTGGACGGGCTGGACGTGGACACGCTGGTCCTGTTGTGCGCGGAAGATGAACGGCCGCTGCAGGGCATGGCCGGCCTGCTGGACTGGCGCATGTGCGGCTGGTTGTCCGCGCAGCTGGCCCAGGGGGCGGTCACCGGGAAACCCGGCGAACACGTGCTCACCTGGCCCGCGGGCCGGGTGGCCGTGCCGCGCGTGATCCTGGTGGGCACCGGGCCCGGGGCGCAGGTGGCCGCACGCATGGACGCCCTCCTGGTGAAGGTGGGCCTGCTGCTGGCCAACGCGGGGTGCCGGCGCGCCGCGGTGGGCGGCGGGGCCGTGCCCGGTGCGGTCATCCAGGAGGCGCTGGGACGCGCGGATGCCGCGCTCAAGGCGCGCGTGACGGTGGTCCTGGACGGGGAGCCGGCGTGACGGTGCGCGCGGCCTGGGTGGCGCTGTTCATCGCGCTGCCGCAGGCGGCGCACGCGGGCCACACGCACTACTGGACCTGGCTGGCGCCGCCGGACGCGCACGCGGTGGAACTGGCTGTCGCCGGGATGCAGCGGCTGGCCGCCTCCCGCCCGGACGTGGCCGTCACGCTGGAGCGCGGCGACGCGGGCACCGTGGGCATCACCCTCAACGGCGTGGGCGCGGATGCGCATGAGCCGTTTGTGTTCCCCGGCAAGGACCGGTTCAACTTCTGCAAGACCGCGCAGAAACCGTACGACGACGTTGTCACCGCTGCGCTGATCCTCGCGCGCGACCACTTTGATGCTTCCGTGCTGCGCGTGGAGTCGGATGGAGCGTGGGAGGCGGGCGCGTGGGTGGCGGGTGCGCAGCTGTACCGCGAGGTCACCGGCCGGGACGCACGCAACCCGGTGTCCGCGCCGTCCGCGGAGCGCTTGCCGCCGGCAGATGACACCCGGCTGCGCGTGGACGGACGGTGGTTCCTGGTGCTGGGCCTGGGGTTGCTGGCGCTGCTGCTGTGGCGCGCCGTGTGACACTGCCGTCAAGCGCAGCGGGGTGCGGCCGGCACGCACGAGACAAACCAGTTGTCCGGCAGCATGCAGTCCCGCTGCGCCGCCGCGTCGGTCGCCTCCAGGCAGGCCTGGAACCACGCCGGCGGCTTCAACTCGCATTCGGCCAGCGCCGGATCGAACCGGTCGCAGCAGTTGGGGCAGGCCGTGTCTGACCGGCGCTGGGCGTGCAGCGCGGTGGCGCCCGCCCCCAGCAGGAAGGTGGCGTTGTGGATGACCGGATCACCGTAGTTGCCGTGCGTGCTCAGCTGCGCGGCCCCGCGGGAGGCCAGGTGCTCCAGGATGCAGGTGGCGGCGGCGTCGTAGCCGGGAACGCCCCTGTTGGCGTCGTATGCGTCGCACGGCAACGGAAGTCCGCATGTCGTCATGGCCGCCAGTTGGCGCTCGCCCCAGCAGGACCCGCCCCGGCAGAAACACGCGCAACCCTCAGGCTCATCCTGCGCGCCGGTGCAGGCGGTGAACCCCGCGGGCGCCATGCCGGAGCGGCTGTTCTGATCCCCGGGGCAGCCGATGCTGTGGAACTGGAATCCGGCGCCCTGCGGACGGAAGAACGCCGCACGCGTGTATCCCACGTGGTCCGCGCGCTCCGCGCACAACCCCGGCGCCGCCGCCTGGTTGCACGCCAGCGCGTTGTCCACGACGACCGGGACGACCCACGGGCACCCGGCCTCCATGCACGCAACCGCGTCCGCGTGGTCCGCGCACGGGCGCGCGGCAGCGGCGTCCGGACCGCCGGTGAGCGGTCCGCTGCTACAGGCCGCAAGGAGGAGGCCGGCAAACGCGCATCGCATGGCCATGCCTGCAGACTACCAGCGCCCCCGCTCATGGCCGCTGCCGCATCTCCTGCTTCACCCGCGTGGCCAGCTCCGGCGCACCGGGGAAGTTGCGGAAGATGTTCCGGCGCTCCCGCGGGTCCGTGGTCAGGTCATACAGGTAGTAGAGGTCACTCCGCTGGCGGTAGAACATCTTCTGCCCGCCAATGAGCGCCATCATCGTCGCCGGCTTGCAGCCTTCGGCCAGCACCCAGCGCGCGGCATCCGCCTCACCACCGTGCAGCACCGGCGCCAGGCTGCGTCCCTCCGGCGGGCGGCCGCGCCACGGGATGCCGGCCAGCTCCAGCACCGTGGGCCCCACGTCCAACAGGGACACCGGGGCGTCCACCGCGCGCGGCGTGATGCCCGGCCCGTGGAACACCAGCGGAACGCGGATTTCCTCGTCGTGGAGGCTGTTGCCGTGCAGCGTGGTGCCGTGTTCGCCAAAGGCCTCGCCGTGATCTGAAAACAACACCAGCAGCGTCCGGTCCGCGCGCGGGTCTTCCCGCAGCGCCTGGACCAGCCGCCCCACCTGGTGGTCCATGTATGCAATCTCCTGGTCGTACAGGTCCGCCGGCGCACGCCCAAACTTCGCGAACCCGCGGTGCGTGTCATACGGGTGGTGCGCGTCAATGAAGTGGAACCAATGGAACGTGGGCCGCCCGTCGTCCGGGCGGGCCAGTTCCTTGAGCGCCTGCTCCGCCAGCACCTCAGCGTAGTGGAAGCTCCCATCAAACTTCTCAAACCCGCGGTCCACGCCCTTCAGATAGTCCCCAATGACCGGGAGGAGCCCGCGCGTGTGCCAGCCGCCTTGGCGCAGGCGGGATGCGAGGGTGACCACGCCCTGGGCCGGCAGCGTGAACACGTCCCCGTCACGGCGCAGTCCGCGCAGGCGTGAGGGCAGGGTGCTGGTCAGGATGCCCATGAAGGACGCCGCTGAACACGGCGCACCCGAGTACGCGCGCGCAAACCGCACGCCGCCCGCCGCCAGCGCATCCAGGTTGGGCGAGGTTGGGTGGCGCGTGTAGCCCCACGCGCCCAGGTGGTCCGCGCGGACGGTGTCCAGGCTCAGGAACACAATGCGCCGCAGGCGCGCTGGGTCAGGTCCCCCGTCCGGAATGCCGGCGGGGAGAACCGGCGGCACCTCCGGCTCTTCTGGCAGCGGCTCGTCCGCGTCGGGTCCGGGCGGCGGGGTGTCGTCGTCAACGGGACCGCGTACCAGGAGCCAGGCGGCGCCCGGGGTGGGCTGCAGTTCCAGCGCCGCCTCCCGCGTGGCGGCGTCCGCCAACGCCGCGTTGCCCCACGCACCGGCGGCCAACGCCGCGGCCAGCACGGCAGCCAGGCGCCCCGGGGTGGCCACCAGGTCAACCAGGCGCGCGCCCGGACCCCACGCGAGCATCAGCACCGCCAGCAGCGCTCCCGCCGCGGCACACGCCCCCGCCACCCACGGGCCCGCGTCCAACCGGTACAGGAACGCGGCCAACGGCGCGCGCAGGGCAAACCCGGCGGCGCCCACGCCCACCATCAGGCCCGCCAGCATGCCTGCCACGGAAACCACGCCCAACTGCCGGTCAACCACGCGCCCCCGCCACTCCACCGCATCTTCCAGCGCGTCCCGCACGGCAGGGGCCGCCAGCCGCAACGCCAGCGCCAGTGCGCCCAGCACCAGCACAATGGCCAGGGCCTCCAGCCCGGGCCGGTGGATGCGCCCCGCCAGCACGCGGACCGCGGCGTTGCCCACGCCAAGGAACGCGCCCGCGCCCAGCAGCGCCGTCGTCACTGCGGCCACCTTTTCCGTCTCCCGGTGGCGGCTCTCCACGCGCAGCCAGCGGCCCAGCGTCACCAGGCTGGCGCGCAGCGGTTCATTCCAGTTCAGACCTGCCAGCACCGCACCCAGCCACGCGCCGGCCACCGCCCCACCCGCCACGGCCAGCGCCATCCCCGCCAGCAGCGCCGGCAGGAGGAACTCCCGCCCGTCCAGCAGCCCGCGCACACACTCCAGCGCGCTGGCCGCCAGGCCGCCAGCCATGCCCGCGAGGACGCCCGCAGACAGGCGCTGCAGCCGGTAGGCGGTCATCGCGCGCTGACCCGCCGGAGCACCAGGTCCACCACAAGCGGCAGGTGGTCGGACGCGGCCGAAGGCTCCGCCCGGACCTCCGCGCGCACCCGCGTCAGCCCCGTGCCCGGCCGCAACAGCGCGTGGTCCAGCGCGCGGGTGGGGGCGCGAGCAGGGTAGGTGGCTACGGGCGGCCCCAGGAGCGTGAGCGACTCCGCCAGGATGGCGACGGGCGGTTCGGCGGGGGTGGCGTTCAGGTCACCCAGCAACAGCAGCGGCGTGTCCGCACGTCCCACGTCCAGCAACGCCTGCTGCAGCGCGCGGGCCTGCAACGCGCGCACCCGCGCCGGCTCCCGGGCGTGCCAGTCCGCGGCCAGGTGCGTGTTGACCACCGCCCACTCCAGCCCGCCCACGCGCAGCGATGCGATCTGCGCGATGCGCGGCTCCTCGGCGTGCAGGCGCGGCAGGCGCACCGTCCGCAGCGGCGTCAGCGTGCCGCGCGCCAGCAGCGCCAGGCCGTACTGCCCGCCGTCATGCGGCATGGCGCTCACAAACTGCGCTTCCATCCCCAGCGCCCGCCCCAACGCGCGGGCCTGGTCCACACCGCCACTGCGCGCGGTGCCGGCGTCCACTTCCTGCAGCGCCACCACGTCCGGCTGCAGCCGCCGCAGCGTCTCCACCACGCCGGGCAGGCCGCCGGAAAGCGCGGCAATGTTGTATGAGACGGCGCGCAGCTCCACCGCGTCCCCGTCCGCCGCCGCGCCCGGTGCCAACGCCACCAGCGCCGCGCACCACAGCGCGCGCTCAGCGTGAAGGTTCACCATCAACCTCGGCGCCGTCCGCCGTCTTCACGCGGAGCTCGGGCGGGCGGATGGCCACGCGGGACCCGGGCGGCACGCCCTGCGTCATGAACACGTTGGCGCCCACCAGCGATCCCTTCCCCACCACCGTCTCCCCCCCCAGCACCGTGGCGTTGGCGTAGATGGTCACGCCGTCCTCCACCGTCGGGTGGCGCTTCTGGCCGCGGATGACGCGCCCCTGCTCGTCCCGCGGATGGGACAGCGCGCCCAATGTCACGCCCTGGTACAGCTTCACCCCCACGCCAATGTCGGTCGTCTCGCCCACCACCACGCCCGTGGCGTGGTCCATGAAGAAACTCCGCCCAATGTGTGCCCCCGGGTGGATGTCCGCTCCCGTCTGGCTGTGCGCCCACTCCGTCATCATCCGCGGCAGCAGGTGCACACCCAGCGCCTGCAGCTCATGCGCCAGCCGCTGCACGGTCACCGCCAGCATCCCCGGGTAGGCCAGGATGACTTCGTCCAGGTTGGTGGCCGCCGGATCCCCGTCAAAGGCCGCCTGCACGTCATCAATCAGCAGGCGCCGCACGTCCGGCAACCGCGCCAGGAACGCATCCGTCAGTGCCTGCGCCCGCACCCGGACCTCCTCCGGCGTGGCCTGCGGCCGGTTGGCGTGCTCGTCGTCATAGCGGATGCACGCTTCCACCTGCGCGCCCAGGCGGCGCCGCACCGCGTCCAGCGTGACCCCCACCGCGTACGCCACGTTCTCATCCGTGAGGTCCTGCCCGCCAAAGTACCCCGGGTAGACCAGCTCCAGCAGCAGCTCCACACACGCCACAATCTCCGTCCGGGACGGGATGAAGCGCTTTCCCACGCGGTTGCCGCGCGGATCAGAGCCGTAGCTTTCCAACAGCGAACGGACCAAGCCGTCGAGAGGGGCAGTGCTCATGGCGACGGGCCTTGTAGACGGAAGGAGGGCCGGTGGCCACCGGGGGGCCAGAATCCACTGCGCGCCGGCTGCCTGATCCGTCAGTTGGCCAGCGTCCGGGAGCGGCGACGCGGTCGGAATCGGTCGCGTGCGTGGTGAGATCGGCAGGAACCGAGCCCTCCCGGACCCGGCTCGCCCGCGTCCTGCTTGGACCGGCAAATGAGGAGAACCCTCAGGTTCCCTTGGACCTGCATGGGACCGCGTGGTTGCTGGCCACGCGTCTGGGGGATGTGTTGGCCGCGCTGCGATGTGAGCACGGCCGGGGTTGGGTCAGGCCGGCTTCTTGCGGGGGCCAAGCTTCATGAACTTTTCGAACTCCGCGATCCCCGCCGCAATGGCCGGGTCCCGCTTGGCGGCCTGCTGCCCACGCCCGTAGATGTCCAGCAGCGCGGACCACACCACGGATGAATGCAGAAGGCGCGTCTCCTGCGTCATCTCCAGGTGCTTGGCCGCGGACGCTTCCACCGCCGCCAGCGACTGCCACGCACCCAGCCGCGCGCGCACCTCGGCGACACCGGTCATAACCGTCCCCAGCGCGTCCTTGTGAGCGTCATAAAAAGCCAGCATGCCGTCCACGTGGGCATCAAACCCGTCCCGCGGCTTGGGCAGCTTGGCCACCTGCGCAGGGCTCAGGTCCACCAGCTTGGAAAGGTCCACCGTCTGGGAAGTCTTCTTCTTCTTGGCTGCCATGGGTCCTCCTGGTTGGGGAAGGCCTGAGGCAAGCACATCTGCCCCACTCTGGCAATCCACTGCTGGCGTACAGCGGTGTTCTGCTGGCGTGCAGCGGTGTTCTGCTGTGGATGAGCAGTTCTCTGCCCATGGAGGGAAGATTTCTGGTCACATTGGGCAGAACAGAGCCCCGTCGGTGCCATGGTCAACGGTCAGCGGCCCCGTGACAGGGGCCGGTCCACGACCGTGCGCAGGAAGTCGGCAAGGCCGCACCCGTCTCAGCGCCAGGAGGCAGTCCATGGACAGCACTTCCGACGGAACATCAGCAAGCGGCGTCAGGGGCATCAGTATGGTCCACTCCACGTCAGACAGGTCCCGGTCAAAGTCACACGTGTTTCCAGCCACCATCCACCGCTCAACGGGTTGTTCAAGAGTGGCCGGCTGGCCGCTGGTGTCCAGGATGGGCAACTCCGTCTTCAGGGTCACAATGTCACCTTGGCAGACAGCGGGGCCGCCTTGAATGCTGGCGTAGAACTTCTTGAAGATGGCACCGTCCTTGAGGAGGACCTTGACGTTACGGAGGAGGTCCTCCGCGTCATACGCCGGTGGCCACCGCTCTGCTGTGACCATGGATGCTCTCCGCACGGCTTTGCGGGTGAGCGGCTTGGTGGATGCCCTGTGGCCCCCTGCTACGCACAAAGGCGTGGATAACCTCGTCATCCTCCCGCGAGGCCTCCAGCTGCGAAGCAGCACGCAGCAGGGTGTGTGCTGTCGCCAGCGTGGCCTCAACGCCAGAGGTTGCCTGCTGCACACCGGTGGCGGCCCAGGCACTTTCCGCCATCCAAAACCAAAAGGTCTTCCGATAGAGGAGTCCCCCGCATCACGCCCGTGGGCGGCGGAGAGGTGGCCCTGGCGCGGCCGCGGTCGTGGGCGCGGTCGTATGCGCGGCGGGCGGACGGGTGCGTGGGGCTGCGGCGCCGCCCCGCCATGGTCACCATTCGCGTTTGCTCATCGCGGCCCCGCCGCCTCCCCTTCCTTCATCCGTCCTTTCGGTTTTCCCTTTCTTGCTGTTTGGGAACGGGGTTCCCCTCCACGGACCCAGTTGGTCCGCAGCGTATTCTGACCGTGGACTGCCGCTGCGCTCGCCGGGGCCGGCTTTTCCAGCGTGATGCGCCGGTCAACGTGGTGGGCCTC
>JACRCW010000166.1 GCA_016218805.1 Deltaproteobacteria bacterium
CCGGCTGCCCATGGGCGTGGGCCTGGCGGGCTGGGTGGCCAAGGCGGGCCAGCCGCTCAACCTGCGGGACGTCTACCAGGACAAGCGCTTCAACAAGGCGGTGGACCAGCGCACCGGGTACCGGACGCAGAACATGCTGGCGTTCCCCATGCGGGACCACCGCGGCAACGTGCTGGGCGTCATCCAGGCGCTCAACAAGAAGGTCGGTGGCGGCTTCTCTGACGAGGACGAGCGCACGCTGGAGGCGGTCAGTTCGCAGGCGGCGGCGGCCATTGAGAACGCCATGCTGTACTCCGAGGCGCTGGCGCGCGCCGGCGAACTCACCCGCACGCGGGACGAGTTGGCGCGCAAGCTGGCTGAGATGGACCTGCTGTTTGAGTTCACGCAGACCCTGGCGCGCGCGCGCGACGCGCGGGAGATGGTGCAGCTGGTGCTGGGACGCGCCTCCACGCTCATTGGCAGCGAGGGCGCGGCCCTGATGCGGCTGGACGGACCGCAGGCCCTGCTGGACCTGTACGTGGCGTCAGACACACCGGAACCGGCGGTGAGCCGGTCTTTTCCCACCGACCCCAATGAGGGCGTCCCCGGCTGGATCATCCGCCACGCGCAGGCGGTGATCATTGGGGACCTGGCCAAGGACAAGCGGCACGCCAAGGCCATGGCCAAGCGCTGGGACGTGACGCTGGACAACGTGTGCGGCGTCCCGCTGCTGGCGTCTGACGGCGGCTGCAGCGGCGCGCTGGTGCTGTTCAACCGGGACCCGGTGTTCTCCGAGGAACACGTGGTGCTGCTGACCATGCTGGCCAACCACGTGGCCAAGGCGCTGGAGGCCGCGCGCATCAAGGAGCAGGACCAGAACGCACTGCGCCTGCAGACCATTGGCCAGATGCTGTCCGGCGTGGTGCATGACTTCAAGACGCCCATGACCATCATCTCCGGCTACGTGCAGCTCATGGAGAGCAGCGACGCCAAGGAAGAGCGGCAGGAATACGCGGAGCTGGTCCTCAAACAGTTTGAGAACCTCTCGCAGATGACCAAGGAGTTGCTGCAGTTTGCCAAGGGCGAGGTGGAGGTGTTCCTCCACAAGGTGTACCTGCAGCAGTTCATTGCCGAGGTGGACGAGGTGCTCAAACACCTGTTTGAGAACAGCCCGGTGGACTACGTCCTGGAGACCCGGTTCAAGGGCACCGTCCGCATGGACGCCGGCAAGATGCTGCGCGTGGTCACCAACATTGCGCGCAACGCCAAGGAAGCCATGCCGGAGGGTGGCAAGTTCAAGTTCACCGTGGAGCAGAGCGGGGAAAGCGTGCTGCTGGTGATGGCGGACAACGGGCCGGGCATTGCGGAAGAGCTGGAGGGACGGCTGTTCACGGAGTTCGCCACGCACGGCAAGGCGGACGGCACGGGCCTGGGGCTGGCCGTGGTCAAGCGGATTGTCCAGCAACACCACGGTGACATCTCCTATGAGTCCCGCCGCGGGAAAGGCACCACCTTCACGGTGCGGCTGCCCCTGTGAGGCGGGGCGTGCTTTCGCCGGCCGCGCGCATGCACTAGGTTTCCCCGTGCATGGGCACCGGCAAGCTCGACGTCACGCAGCTGGAGGCGCTGGTAGCCCAGGGCCGCCACCAGGAGGCGATGGAGGGGTACCAGCGGCTGCTGGCCACGCGGCCCAATGATCCGCTGCTGCGGGCGCGCGTGGACATGCTGCGGGAAGCCGCCGCCAACGCGGACGCGTTTGCCAGCGCCCAGGACCAGCTCCCTCCCGCGCTGCGTGACCGCGAAACGGACATGAAGACCACGTTTGTGGTCACCCCGGAGGAAGTGGCGGACAGCTACGTGGTGGCGGGCCGCTACGACGACGCGCTGCTGCTGCTGGAGAAGTCCCTGCAGCAGCGGCCGCAGGACAAGGGACTGGTGGAGCGCATTGAGAAGGTGCGCCGGCTGCGCCAGGTGAGCGCGGACGGCGGCGCGGGTGAGGTCACCACGCCGCAACAGACCCTGCCGGTGAGCCGCCCCGCGCCCGCCCGGGCGGCGCCGGCGCGCGCGGCCGCTCCCGTGGCGCCGGCGTTTGGGGCGCCGCGGTCCAGCGCCGGTGGGCCGGGAGCCGCCGCCCGCAGCGCGGTGCCGGTCGCGGCGGATCGCGCGGCCACCGTCGTCGCCAGCGAGCGGCAGCTGGAGGCCCTGCGCACCGCCGCCGCCGCGCCAACGTTTGGCCAGCCGCGCTCCACACCGGGCGGGGCGGGCGCGCGCCGCCGGTCGGACTCGTCCTCCGCCACGCCCACGCTCCCCGCCGACACCGCCGCCCCCGAGCGCACCGTGCGGTCACCACCGCCGCGCGTGCGCCCCGTCTCCGCACAGCCCCTGGCGGAGGCCACCGTCATCTCCCCGCCCCCGGCGCGTGAGCCCACCGGGGATGGCAACTCAGATACCAGCGCGGAGGTGGCGTCAGCCCACTATGACGCCAGCGAGCTGCCCGACGAGCGCACCACGCCGGCCCGCAGCGTGGTGGAGGACGCCGAGGACGCCACCAAGACGGTGCTGGCGCCGCCGCCCACGGGCCTGGTGGACGCGCTGTCCACGGGTGATGAGATCAGCGGCGGCTTCCAAAGCAGCCCGCGCCTGGGGCCGGTGGAGCCCACGCAGGTCTCCCCCCCGCCGGAGCCCACCCGCACCACGCTGGCCAAGAAGAAGTGACCCGTCAGACCGCGGGAACGGCCACCAGTTCAATGATGAACGTGACTTCGTCCTTGTTGCGCACCGCGCCGAACATGGCGCTGTAGGGCTTCCAACCGAACTGCGTCTGCTTCACCGTGAAGGTGCCGCGGGCGGTGACCGTTCCGTCCGCCGCGGCCTCCACCGTGGCGGGGAAGGACACCGGCTGCGCCGAGCCGCGCAACGTGAGGTGGCCGCTGACCACGTACGTGCCATCCGCCGCGCGCGTGACCTTGCTGGAGAGGAACGTCAGGTGCGGGAACCTGGCCACGTACAGCTGGTCCTCCGCCAGCATGGCCTTGCGCACGTCCTCCACGTCACCGCGGCTGAGGACAGAGGTCTCGCCAAATTTCTTCCGCATCGCCGGGTCGTCCAGGATCAGCGTGCGCGCATCCACAGTGACGGAAACCGCGCACGCGTCGGGGTTGGCCGGGTCATACTTCAGCGTGCCGGAGAGGTCCTTGGCAACGACGACGTGGTTGTGCGCCAGGCGTGCCGCCGGACCGTCTTTGGCAGTGCGCACCACCAGGAGGCTGCGCGCGGGATCCACGCGGTAGTCAGCGGCGGAGGCGGTGGAGGCAGACACGACGAGGAAGAGCACCGGCAGGCGGTGGAGACTGACAGGAAAGTGCATCTGGCAAAGGTAACAGGTCGTGGCCGCCGCGCCACCGGTGTTGTTGACACCTTGCTGCCCGCTGACCATGTATGCGCACCCTGCCGGACCCCCCATGCCGCTCCCCATCCTGCCCGCCCACGTGGACAACGAGCCCGCCGGCTGCGCGCTGCCCGCGCCGGCCCGGCCGCGGCCCGCGCGCCGGCTGTCCGCGGACAGCCACCCGCACGGCGTGTTCATTGAGACCTTTGGCTGCCAGATGAACGCGCATGATACCGAGCGCCTGCAGGAGCTGCTGGAGCCGCTGGGCTACCGCGCGGTGGACCGCCAGGAGGAGGCGGACCTGGTCATCCTCAACAGCTGTGACATCCGGGAGAAGGCGGAGCACAAGCTGATGAGCGCGCTGGGCCGCCTCAAGGACCTCAAGCGCGAACGCCGCGACCTGGTGGTCGCCGTGGCGGGGTGCGTGGCCCAGGTGGAGGGCGACAAGCTGCTCCGCCGCGCGCCGCACGTGGACATTGTGGTGGGGACGGACCAGCTGCGTGCCGTGCCGGACATGGTGCGCGCGGCCCGCGCTGGCAGCGGCCCGCAGGTCAACAACGCGCCGTGGGACCCGGGTGATGGGCTGGATGCGGACACGGCGTTTGTGGGCGCCATGGAAGGCGCGCAACCCACCGGCGTGACGGCGTTTGTGACGGCCATGACCGGGTGCGACAAGAAATGCGCGTATTGCATTGTCCCGTTCACCCGCGGCCGCGAGCGCAGCCGCCCCCTCCCCTCCATCCTGGCCGAGGTGGAGATGCTGGTGGGCAAGGGAATCCGCGAGGTCATGCTCATTGGCCAGACGGTCAACACGTGGGGCATGGACTTTGCGCCCGGCGGGCCGGACTTTGCGGACCTGCTGCGCGCGGTCCATGACGTGCCGGGCCTGCAGCGGGTCCGCTTCATGACCAGTCACCCGCGTGACATGACGGACCGCCTGGTGGCCGCGCTGGGCGCGCTGCCGCGCGTGGCCGCGCACCTGCACCTCCCGGTGCAGGCCGGTTCTGACGCGGTGCTGGCCCGGATGGGGCGCGGTTACACGCGCGCCTACTACCTGGAGCGGGTGGCCGCCCTGCGGCGCGCGCGCCCGGAGCTCTCCATCACCTCGGACATCATTGTGGGCTTTCCCGGAGAGACCGAAGCGGACTTTGCCGCCACCATGGCGCTGCTGGACGAAGTCCGGTTTGACAACCTGTTCAGTTTTGCCTTCTCCGAACGCCCAGGGACGGCGGCCGCGGACCTCCCGGACCCCGTGCCGCCCGACGTGCGGCGCGCCCGGCTCAACATCCTGCAGGCGCGGCAGCGGCAGTTCACGCGGGAGTTCCTGGACCGGCAGCGGGACACGCACGTGGAGGTCCTGGTGGAGGGCCCCAGCCGCAACGACGGTGGCGTGTTGTGCGGCAAGACCGGTCAGAACGTCACGGTGAACTTCACCGGGCAGGCGGGGGCCGGTGACCTGGTCCGCATCCGCGTGGACGAGGTGCGGGGCAACACGTTCTTTGGCGCGCTGGCGGGCGCCGCGTGAGCGCCCGGTGGCGCGCCGCCGGGTGGCCGGCGTGGGCCGCGCTGGGCTGGGCCGCCCTCATCCACCTGATGTCCAGTGCGCCGCGGCAGCTCCCTGCGTTTCTAGACGTGGACGGCCTGGATAAGCTCATCCACCTGGTGGAATTCGGGACGCTGGGCGGGCTGCTCACCGCAGCGCTGTGGCGCGGCGTCCCGGAGTTGGCCGGGGCGGGCGCATGGGTGGCGGCGCTGGGAGCCGCGGCGTACGGCTGCGTGGACGAACTCCACCAAGCCTACGTCCCCGGCCGGTCGTCCAGCTTCTATGACGTGGTGGCGGATGCGGTGGGCGCGCTGGCCGCAGCGCTGCTGGTCCGCCGGGTCCTGCAGCGGCGGGCGCGCTGAGAACCGCTCCCCGGAGAGAAGTGACCTTGTGTGGCGGAGGGCGCTGTTCCGCGTGTTTCCTCTGGTTTCCGCAGGGCGTTCCGCAGGTTTCCGCAGGTCTTTTCCGCGGGTTTCCGCGCGTTCCTCGTAGGGCGGGGGCTTGTCCCCCGCCCGATTGAGATGCAGGGCCGTTCAGACGCGATGACTTCCTCCGACGTGTCGCAGAGAACGGATTCGGCTCGACACTGAGGAACAGCTTTCTCTGGGGACGTGTGCTGAGGCCCCCTGGTCAGAACTGGATGCCCAGGATGCCGTGGAAGCGCTGGGCAAACTTTGCTTCACCAAACTTGTTCTGGTTGTCCGGCGACACGTAGCTGTAGGCGTCTTTCTGGTAGCAGTAGTTGAGGTCCGTTGAGGGCTTGTCACAGCGAGCGTGGTGGAAGCCGGCCAGCGGGAGCATGAAGGCGTACGTGAAGCCCGCGTAGAAGCCGTCCTCCGACTTGTAGAACAGGTGGCCGTTGAACTCCGCGCCCAACAGGTTGCTGTCGCCGGGGGTTGACGAGGAATACTGCGCAATCGCCGCGATGGCGTCACCGCGCACCCCCAGCCCGTCCAGGATGTAATAGGTGACTGACGGTTTGACGTAGACCGCGTCGGTGACGGTGCCGATGACCTCGCGGAACATGAGCATGTCCACGCGGTAGTCCGGGTTGAACTTGAAGTTCTGGATGGTGTTGTCCGTGACGCACGGCCCGCTCTGGGTATTGGTCTCATCCTGCGTGCACGCGCCGCCGCCTTCCGCCTGGCCCGTCTGGGCACCAAATTGCCGGCCGTCCAGGTCACCGCGGCGGGTGGGCATGAAGTTGTTGGCGCCGTTGCGCACGCCAAAGCCGGGCGCGTCATCACCGGAGGCGTATCCCAGCCCGCCGCCAATGATGAGGCTGTCATTGAGGAAGGAATAGGACGCCTCCAGCGCGAACCCGAGCTGCTGGATGCACGCGCCCGGTCCCAGGTCCAGCCAGCCCTGTGACGGGTCCGGCGGGAAGCGCAGGTTGCTGGGGCTGAAGCCGTCCTCGCCCGGGCGCGCGGCGCCGCGCCGCAGGAAGCTCTCCGGCCGCGGGATGGCGTAGCAGTGCGGCACGCCAAAGCCCTTGCCTTCCGCGTCCAGGTACACCGGCGTGCCGTTCACGAGCTTGTAGTTGGCCACCATGCCATTGGGGAGCGTGCCGGAGGTCTGCATGTTGCCAATGTGGCCGTAGATGCCGGCAAGCTCGCCTTCAATCTTCAGCTTGCGCCACTGGAACAGGCCCCACAGGCTGCCAATGGTGGCCCACGCATTGCGGGTCATCATGTCACCCGCCTGGATCCCGCGGCCCGGTCCGTTCAGATAGTAGAGGGGCGTGTCATAGCTCTGCTGCCGGAACTGGCCATACGCGCCGTAGTTGAGCACAAACCCGCCGCCGTTGAGCTTCTCGCGGATGTCCGCCGGGCTGTCCCGCTTGGCCACCGCCAGGATCCAGCTCTTGACGTCGTCACGCGGGTCCAGGTCAAACGGCTGGCCCTGCTCATTGGGGTGGAACATCAGCGTGTTGGCCGCCGGCCCGCCGCCGCGGCCCACCGGGCCGGACGCCGTGAACTCCCACATGGGGATGATGTAGTGCCCCAGCACCCGCGTCACGAACATGATGCGGTCCGACGAGCTGCCGCTGTCACACTCCAGGCAATTGCCGTCATTGGCCAGGATGCCCAGGCCAAAGTGGCTGGCCATGCGGCCAAACCGCACCTGACCGAACGGGGTGGTGACCTCGCCCCAGGCGCGCTTGAGGCGGATGGAGCTGCCCAGGAACGTGTTGACGCCCATCTCCGGCGGCAACTGCGAGGTGGTGAAGGCGGACAGCGGGTTGCCGGGGTTGATGGCCAGGCCGGGCAGCGTGTCCGGCGTGGAACCCAGCACCACGTTGTCCAGGATGTCCGCCGTCATGCGCAGGCGGATGTCTTCGGACACGTTCAGCGTGGGGTCCAGGCGCAGGCGCATGTTGGCGCTGGTCAGCGTGTCATGGCGGTCATCCGGGGTGGGGTAGTTGAGCGGGGGCGGCACGTTGGAGGTGCCCACGCCCACGGCGGGGTCATACGTGCCCAGGTGCGCGCGCTGGAACAGGTCCACGCGGGTGCGGAAGTAGCCGTCAAAGTCCAGGAAGTTCAGCTTGGGCTTGAGTTCCTCCACCCAGCTCTCCTCCTCCCACTCCGCGGCCTGCCGGCGCGTCTGCGCCGCCTCCCGCGCCGCCTTCTCAATCTCCACCCGCATCTCCTCGCGGAGGTCGCTCTTGATCTCGTTGCGCAGCCGGTCCAGCTCCTCGGGCGTCAGCGTGGCCGGCGCGGGGGAAGCCGGCGCGGCGGGCGTGACGGGAGCCGGGGTGGGGGCGGTGTTCTCGACGGCGGGCGCCGCGGCGGGCTCGCTGGGCTGTGCCGGGACGGCCGGCTCCGTGCCGGGCTCCTGCGCCCGGGCGGAACCGCCCCACAGTCCAAGTACAACCCACGCGAGGGAAAGGGTGCGCTTCATGGGATCCCGTCGAGGGCGTCCGGGGCCCCGGGCGCCTTCAAAGTGTGCCGGCTCCTCGACAAGAGGACCGGCGGGGGCACGCTGCTAGCACGCACCCGTCGGCGCCAACAAGCCGGTCCCCCGTGCGGCCCTTGCCCCCGCCGCCGACGGCTGGCTACACGCCGCGCCCCATGGAACTCACGGCCAGGCAGCGGCAGTACCTCAAGGGGTTGGGCCACCACCGCAAGGCGGTCATCCACGTGGGTCACCACGGCATCACGGCGGAGCTGTGCGTGGAGACCGGCCGCGCCCTGCAGGCGCATGAGCTCATCAAGGTGAAGTTCAGTGACACCGCCCCCGGTGACCGCCGCGAAGCGGCCGGCCAGCTCGCCCGCGAAACCGGCGCCGCCGTGGCGCAGGTCATTGGCAGGGTGGCGCTGCTGTACAAGCGGCGGGAGGAGGACCCGGAGATTGTCCTGCCGGCCGCCTCCGCCGCCAGGCCCGCGCGCAAGGCCCGGTAAGGGGCTGGAAATGAATAGACTGGACAGGTGCCGCTGTCCGGAGCGCACGGTTGACGTCGTGGCGGCGGGGCCTGCAGCCGCCGCATTGGGCGCATTGCGGCGGCCGCGGGTGCCGCCGCTACCCAGCGTTTTCCGTCGACAGACTCGTCCAGCCGCACCGGACGAGAAGGCACAGAGCACCTTCATGTGGACGGAACTCGCCGGTCTGTTTGGATCCAGCCCCCAACCCGGCGCGCCGCGCGCCCGGTCAGCCCCGGGCCACCACGGCCATGGACTCGGCGGCCGCATCAGCCAGCAGCTTGAGGTCCGCGTCGCTCATCGCCAGGGACAGGAACGCGGCCTCCAACTGCGAGGGCGCCAGGTACACGCCCCGCTGCAGCATGGCGTGGAAGAACACACCAAACCGCTTGCGGTCGCTCTTCAGGGCGTCGTCCTCGTTGCGCACCGGGCCCTGCTGGAAGAACGCGGTGAACATGGAGCCCACGCGCTGCACGCACAGGTCAATTCCGGCCTTCCGGGCCGCGTCTTCCAGGCCCTGCTGCACGGTGGCCCCGGTGCGCTCCAGCTTCTGGTATGCGCCCGGCGCGCGCAGCAGCTTCAACGTTGTCAGCCCCGCCGCCATGGCCAGCGGGTTCCCGGACAGCGTGCCCGCCTGGTAGATGGGGCCTTCCGGCGCCACCTTGCCCATCAGCGCCTTGCCGGCGCCGTACGCGCCCACCGGCAGCCCGCCGCCGATGATTTTCCCCAGCGTGACAATGTCCGCGCGCACGCCGTAGCGCTCCTGCGCGCCGCCGTAGGCCACGCGGAAACCGGTCATCACCTCGTCCAGGATGAGCAGCGCGCCGTGGCGGTTGCACACCTCCTTGATCGCCTTGAGGTAGCCATCCTGCGGCGGCACCAGCCCCATGTTCCCCACCACGGGCTCCACAATGAACGCGGCAATCGCATCCTTGTGCTGCTCAAACGCGCGTTCGAGCGCCGGCACGTCATTGTACGGGACCGTGATGGTCATGCGGGCCAACTCCGCGGGCACGCCGGGGGAATCCGGCAGGCCCAAGGTGGCCACGCCGCTGCCCGCCTTCACCAGCAGGCTGTCACCGTGGCCGTGGTAGCAGCCCGCCGCCTTGACAATGAGCGAGCGCCCGGTGGCACCGCGCGCCAGCCGCAGCGCCGCCATGGTGGCCTCCGTCCCCGACGACACGAACCGCACCTTCTCCATGGCGGGGAACGCGCGCCGCACCTCCTCCGCCAACTCCGCCTCCAGCGCGTTGGGCGCGCCGTAGCTGGTCCCCAGCCGGGTGCGTTCAATGACCGCCGCCACCACGTCCGGGTGCGCGTGCCCCACGATCATGGGCCCCCAACTCCCCACCAGGTCCAGCAGCTTGTTGCCGTCCACGTCCCACAGGTACGCGCCCTCCCCACGCGCCATCACCACCGGCGTGCCACCCACGCCCTTGAAGGCCCGCACTGGGCTGTTCACCCCGCCCACCAGCACGTCGCGGGCGCGTTCCATCAACTCTTCGCTCTTCCTGAAGGACACCATGCTTCTCCTCTGCGGGGCGCGCGGCGCCCTCACGCAAGGAGCGCTGCATAGCGCCATACGTAGTACGGGATCACCTGCTCACCGCGGGTCAGCGGGCTGAGGCGCAGCAGACCGGCCACCGCTTCCGCGTCCATGAGACGGACCTCGCGCCCTTCCAGGTGCCGGCCCATGTCCTTGCACGCGTAGAACTCGTCACGGGACTGCAGGCGGCTGACGCCAAACAACCGCCCGCGCAGCTCACGCGCGGCGTAGGCCGTGCACCTCCCGGCGTCATCCAGCACCGGGCAATCAAAGCGGAGTGACAGCGCCGCGGCCACGCGGTCCGCCACCGCCGGGCGCTCCCGCGCGTCCTCACCGGTCAACGCGGGTGCGCCGGGGCACTCCGGGTGACCAAACGCCAGGATGCGGTCGCCGTGCCGCTGAAAGGTGGCCACGCCCGCACGCACCACGCGGGCGCGCGCCTCCGGGCTGAAGGCCACCTCCAGGTGGTTGAGCAGGAACAGCGCTTCCAGCGTGGTCAGGAACACGCTGTCCCGGCAGCACGCGGAGCACCCCGCATGGCACAGCAGGTCCAGGGCGGGCGCCAGCCGCGCCGCGTGCTCGTCAACCCGGCGGTACAGGTCCGCCAGGACCTCAAACGCCTGCGGCAGGGTGAAGCCGTCCACGCCGGTAGGAATGTCAACAATGGGCACGCCGCCTCCGACGGTGCACGGCGGCCGCCACGGCCACGCCCAACCATCCGGCCACGGGCGAGCCCGTTGCGCAACCGCAGTCCCACCCCGGTGGCAGGCCGCCCCGTCCTGTGTTGGAGGTTGACGCGGTCCCCCCGGATGCTCCGCCGCTGCTGATGCCCCCGCTGGAAGGCGGCCCGGAACTGGACGAACCCACATCCGCTCTGCACGTCGCGGACGCCTCGGCCAGGGACACATCATCCACGCCCGCCTCCACGATGTTCTGCTGCGCACCGGCGTCCCCAACCACCCACCGCACGCGCAACCGGGCGCCACCCGCCACGGAAAGGCCGGGCACGCGCCATAGCGCCACGTCCCGGTTGACCCACGCGCCCGGCGAGCCGCCCTCGCGGTGCACCTCGGTCCACGCGCCGTCGTCCACGGAGACCAGCATGACCAGATCGTCACCCCGCGCGTCATCCACGCGGGACTCCACCAGATCCACCAGCAGCGCCGCATGCCACGCGGACCACGCCAGCACCGGGCGCTGCATCCCCGCCAGGTTCATCACGGGTGACTGCAGCGTGGTGTGCCCCAGGTCCACGTCGGTTGCATCAAACTCCGCCGGCAGCAGCCCCGGCGGCCCCGGGTCCGTGAGGAACGCGCGCGTACCGTCAGCGCTGGCATCTTCCGCCGGCTGGAAGCGGATGTGCGCGTAGCCCCAGGCCGCCAGGCTGGTGGGGCGTGGTGCGCCGCGGCTCCACGCCCCCGCCAACGCGGTGTCCGTGCCGTCCGGGTCCACGGTCCAACCGGTGCCGTCCTCCATGTCCCAGCGCTGGTGCACGGTCACGCCCACGTCCGCTCGGACGGACGTGGTGGCCACGCTGGCTCCGCTGGCGGACAGGCGCAGCGTGACCAGCAGGGGCTCGCCGCAGGGGTAGTCCGGCAGCGCGGTGACCGTGAACCGCAAGGGGGCGCGCGCGGACGTTGCCAGGCTGCCCACCAGCGCAGTGGCGGGTTCCACGTGCGCGTGCGGTCCGGCATCCACCGTCACCGCGGCGGACGCGGAGGGGCTGGCCCCCAGGTTGTGCACTTCCGCCGTCACGGTGACGGATTCACCGGGCAACACGGCGGAGGGCGTGATGCGCGCGTTGGCCAGTTCCAGCGGGACCCGTTGGCACACGCCGGACAGGGACGTGCACAGCGTGCCTCGCCCGCGCGTCCATTCCTGGAAGCGCGCCTCCCAACGCACCCGGAAGGTGTCCACCTCCGCCACCAGCGCGGTCACCTCCGCCGCCGTGGTTCCGGGCGGCGTGACAACCACCACCGCCATGGAGAAGTCCTTCTGCGCATCCACGTGGTCCGGCACCCGCCGGCCCAGTGCGGCCATGACGTGGTCCACGGACAGGTCCATGCGCGTGCCGGTGACGGAAATCCCCCGGTCCAGGACCGCACTGGCCGCCACCGCCTGCCCGCCGTAGCGCGCGTTCTGCACCAGGAAGAACGGCTCCACCTCGTCAGGGGCCAGGAACCCCATCAGGTACAGGTCCAGCGGCGCGTAGCGCGCCCGCGGAGACGCGCGGAACTGCGAGTCCGTCGCCACATCAAGGACCGTGAAGGTCCCATCACCGTTGTCGCGCCAGGACACGCCTTCCAGGACGCTGGCGTACTGCTCCGCGCCGGGGTCCCGCGGACCGGTGTGCACCAGCGCGGACCAGTGCGCGGCCTGCCGTCCCAGCAGCAGCCCCGCCGGGCGCCCCTCATTGAAGCCCTCCAGGATGAAGCGCGCGTGCACCAGCCACCGGTGGCCCAGCTCGTGACCCGCAATGGCGTGCGCCAGGCTGTCCGGGTCAGAGACGGGCAGCCCGTCATGCGCGGCATACGCGGCCGGCTGGTTCATGTTGATGAACCCCTGCAGCCGCCCCGCGGACCCCCACGTACGCGCGTCGTCAAACGCATCCACGCCAATGCCCTCATCCGCGTTGCGGATCCCCGCGTAGTAGGCAAGCCCGGGGTTCAGCAGGTCATTGAACGCGGGAAACACCACCACGAAGTCAAAGTGGTCACCCTCCTCCGCAATGGCCTGGGCCGTGATGCGCGCCAGGTCCATGCGCGCGTCGTCCATTCGCAGACCCCAGCCGTCACCCGCCAGGCCGTGCACGGGGGACACGTTGGTGGTGTCACCCTGGATCACCTTGACCTCGCCCAGGTTCACACTGGTGGCAAACACCCCTTGCGCCACCTGCGGCACCGGTCCCAGTTCCACGTCGGCAGGCGGGCGCCAGGTTGTGTGGCGCCGGAATGATTCCATGGCGCGCCGCGCTTCCTGGTCCGGAGGCTGCGGGGCCTGGCAGGCCCCGAGCACCACCCCCGTGACGACGAAGAGTCCCCGCACCCCGCGCATGGGGAGACTCTACTGCCGCCGCGGCTGGGTGCGTAGCCCGCCGCGCCGGACGGGGCGGCGCTCAGCTGCCGGACGAGGACACCGCCGCCGCCGACGTGGCGGTGGCGCCGGAAGAAGACTGCAGGAGCGAGGATGCACCCGCGCTGGACGCGCCCGCCGATGAAGACGGCGGCGCCGACGAACAGGCCGCCCCGGAAGACGACGCCGGCGACGCCGACGTTGCAGGCGCCGATGACGACGCCTCACCCGACGACGCGGCACCCGACGACGAGACGGCGGCTGACGACGACGCGGCGGCTGACGACGAGACGGTTCCCGAGGACGACCCGGTTCCCGACGCGGATGCCGGACCGCTGGATGACGAGTTCCCGGCCGTGCACGGGTACAACCGCCCGCAGAACGCGGCCACGCCGGCGTCCCCCTTCTGGCAGGCCACGCATGCCGCGTGGAGGCACACCGCGGCGGGCGCGGTGACGTCGGCGCAGGCGGCCTCGCAGCCCTCATGCACGCACACGGCAAACCCGGCATCCGTCCCCGCGTCCGCCGGCACCCCGCCGCCGTCCCGCGGGTGTGCCGGGCCCACCCCCGCGTCATATGGGTTGCGGCACGCATCCAGGACGGTCACGCACAGGTTGGTGCAGCCGGCGCCGGCCAGCAGCGCGGCGGCCAGCGCAACGAGCGGACGGCGCATGTCAGCGCACCTGCGCGCGCAGCAGGCGGAGCTTCTGTTGCAGTTCCTCGACGGGAATGCCCTGGTACTTGAGCGGCAGCAGCGCCTTGTTGGACGCCTCAAACACCGCCAGCAGCTCCATGTACTCCAGCATGGTGGCGTCCTTGGGCGGCATGTAGTCGTCAATCGCCTTCTGCATGTCGGTCACGCGCACCGGGCGTTTCTCGTCGGCGCAGCGGTCATTGGCCATCAGCACCAGCGCCTCCACGTCCGCGTTGGAGTACCCCACCAGGCGCGCGCTCACCGTCTCGCGGTCGCGTGGGAACTCCACCTCGTGGGTGATCTTGTGACGGCGGAGCTGCGCGCTGAGCACGCCCTCCACCTCCTCCGGCACCTGCGAATACAGAAACGGGATCTTCCGGTCCAACCGCCCCGCGCGCTTCAAGTCCAGGTCCAACTTGTCCGGCCGGTTGGTCATCAGCACAAACAGCACGCGCCCGCGGTTGGACGTATCGCTCATGAACTCCTTGAGCCGCGCAATGACGCGTGAGCTGGTCCCGCCGTCCCCTTCGCCCTCCGTGCCGCCGAACGCGCGGTCCCCCTCGTCAATGATCACCAGCACCTGGCCCAGCGCCTTGACCACGGACAGCACCTTCTCCAGGTTGCCCTCCGTCGCGCCCACCCACTTGGAGCGGAAGTTCTTGAGCTTGATGGCCGTCAGGCCGCTCTCCTTGGCAAATGCCTCGGCCACAAACGTCTTGCCCGTCCCCATGGGACCGGTGAACAGCATGCCCATGGGCACCCGGTTGGTTTCACCAGCGGTGATGGCGCGCGCCACCGCCTGCAGCTCGCGCTTGATGCCGTCCATCCCGCCCACAACCTCAAAGCCGTGCCTGCTCTCAATGAACTCAATGAGGCCGTAGCACTCGCGCTCCAGGATCTCGCGCTTGCGCGCGGCAATGAGGCGCTCTTCCTCAAAGTGCACGTTGGTGGACACCTCCGGGGCGCGCGCGTCGGGGTTGACCAGCTTGCGGATCTCGTCGCGGCCCATGCCGCTGGTGAGTTGTGCCAGCTTGTCCGCGCGCTCCTCGGCGTCCTTGGTCCCAGCGAGCAGCTCGCGAATGAAATGCTTGCGTTCATCCAGGTTCTGCGTTCCCGGCGGCGGGCCGTGCAGAATCCCCGCAATCTGCACACCCTTGAGCCCCGCCGTCAGGGACGCAAACCGCGCCGCCGTGGCGGCGTCCACCCGCGGGTCCGCAAACTTCACCACCTCGGCGCGCTCAGCTTCGTCCGGCAGCGGGATGCGGATGGCGGCCATCTTGGGATTGGACACCAGCGTCTGGTTGAGGTTGGACAGGCTCTCCGTCACCAGCAGGACAATGGAGTCGTTGCGCTCAAAGGTGTCGGACAGGCTCCAGCGGTGCATGGTGACCACCGCGCGCCGGTCGTCGGACGAAAAGAAGTTGGGGTCGCCCCCCGGCGCCACCATGTCCGCGTAGTCAATCACCACGCCGACCTTCTTGTGCACGTTGAGGATGTCCTCCAGCTTGGGGAGGATGGTGAGCGGGCTCTTGTCCAGCAGCACCGTCTCATCCAGCTTCACCTCCTTGTGCCGCTTGCGGAACCGCATGCCGGCGCTGAGGTTGTACGTGATGATGGTGTCCTTGGTGTCCTTGAGCAGGAAGTCCACCAGGTAATCCCCCAGCGGGTGCATGCCCCCCTGGTACAGGAACCGGTCAAACACGTTGTCATACAGGATGAACGTGGAGGCCTCGCCGCGCAGGTAGATGCGGCGGATGGCTTCTACGAACGAGGGAGGGGACTTCAGAGCGATGTCGGCCATGGCGCGCGACCGTAGGGCAGCCACCCCAGGCGCTCAACCTGCCGGGAACCGGACGTCGTCACAGCGGGGCTGGCCAGGGCGCGCGCCGGGCGCCGGCGGCTGCCGCGGGGCCTTGCCCTGTCGGGCCGAGCGGTCTAAGGGTGCGCGCCTTCACGAGGTAGAGACCATGCTCAACCGCTTCGTTCGTTCCTCCGCCGCCCTGATGGGCCTCGCATTCCTCCTGGCCACGGTGACCACCCACGCGCAGCCGGCCGCGACGCCGACCGATCCGGCCGCCGCACCAGCCCTGGTGCCGGCGGATCCCAACGCGGCCCCGGCCGAGCCGGCACCCGCCGAGGACCCCGCGAAGAAGAAGGAAGAGGAGAAGAAGGACGAGGCGGCCGCACCCGCACCCGCGGCCGACACACCCGTGGCCGACGCGCCCGTGGCTGCCCCGGCGCCGGAACCCACGCCGGAACCCGCCAAGCCCGCGGCCGCTGCCACCACCGCGGAGAAGGGCTGGGGCTGGCTGTCGGTCGGTGGCTGGGCGGCACTCGCCGTTGGCACCATTGGCGTGGTCATTGGCGCCGTCACGCTGGCCAACCCGCAGGACTTCTACGCGGCCACCGCCAACCGCCGCATCACGCCCAACAGCGTGTTCGGGTTTGGTGCGCTGGTGGCCGGCGCGGCCCTGGCCGTTGCGGGTGGCGTGCTGTTGTACCTGGACACCGCGCTGAACTGACCCCGCGGTCCTGCCCGTCCCGCCGGTCCTTCTCCGGCCGCCGCGGGCGCTTGCCCCGTCCCACCCTGCTGTCTCGCACCCGTCGTCGTCGCACCGCGCCGGAATGAGCCCGCGCGCAAGCCCGGGCCGGGTTGGGCTTGGAAGGATGGGCCGGCGGCCGGCGCGGGACCCATTCTGGCCCCCGGAGTGTAACGACAACCGTTACAGTTGAGACGTCAGCCGGCCAGCGCCACGCCTTGAGCAGGCTTCACGCGCGGGCGATAGCGCGCGGCCACGGGCGCCGGCAGGTCCGACGCCAGGATCCACTCCACCGCGTCCTGCTGCAGGATGGCGCGGCCCAGCGCCACGTGGAGCGCATGACCGGCCTTGTGCAACTCCACGCAGCCCATCATGGGCGCGCCCAGCAGGTAGAGGTCCCCCAGCGCGTCCAGAATCTTGTGCCGCACAAACTCATCCTGGAACCGCAGCCCCTCGGGATTCATGATGCACTCGCGGTCCACCACCACCGCGTTCTCCAGCGACCCGCCGCGCGCCAGCCCCGCCTTGCGCAGCATCTCCACCTCGTGCAGGAAGCCGAACGTCCGCGCGTGCGCCAGGTCCTTGCGGAACACCTCGCCGTCCACCGTGAGGGACAGCTGCTGCTGCGTGATGAGCGGGTGGCGGAAATCAATGGCGCACGCCACGGACAGCCCCACGCCCGGCCGCACGCTGGCGCGCTTGTCACCGTCCCGCACCTCCACCGGCGCCGCCACCCGCGCCACGCGCCGCGCCGCGGTCTGGGCCACCAGGCCGGCCTGCTCCACCAGCTCCACCCACGGACCCGCTGAGCCGTCCATCACCGGCACTTCCGGGCCCGTCACGTCCACCACCGCGTTGTCCACCCCGCACGCCCACAGCGCCGCCAGCACGTGTTCCACGGTGGACAGCGTCACGCCGTCCCGCCCAATCATGGTGGCCAGCCGCGTGTCCACCACGTGGGACAGCCGCGCGGGGATCTCCACCACGCGCGCCACGTCCGTCCGGCGGAACACAATGCCCGCGCCCGCGTCCGCCGGCCGCAGCGTCAAGCGGATGGGCGCCCCCGTGTGCAGCCCCACCCCTTCACTGGACACGTGCGTGGCAAGCGTGTGCTGGTGGTTCTGGCTCATGCCTTGGGCCTCGGTCTGGGCCGGGGTGGATCCGGCGCAAGGGACGGCCCCAGCGCAAGAGACGTGCCACGTTGTTGAATTCATGGATGAACGCGCGTGCGGGCGCGGACGGACGCGGGAATTCGCGGCGGGGACAAATCCGGCGCCGGCGGGTCACCCGGGCCGCAGTGTGACGACGAGGCACACGGAATGGGGCGTGGCGTTCACACGTGACGGTTCGAAACATTGACGGCGCCGGGCATCAGGCGGACGCTTCAGGCATGGCAAAGATCATGGGAATGATCCTGGCTGGCGGCGAGGGACGGCGGTTGTGGCCGTTGACCGCGGACCGCGCGAAGCCCGCCGTGCCCTACGGTGGCAAATACCGGCTCATTGACTTTGTGTTGACCAACTTTGCGCACAGCGGGTTCCTGCGCCTCAAGGTCCTCACGCAGTACAAGAGCGAATCCCTCAACGTGCACATCAGCCGCGGCTGGCGCCTGTCCACGCTGCTGGACAACTACATTGAGGTGGTGCCGCCGCAGCAGCGCATCAACCGCGACTGGTACAAGGGCAGCGCGGACGCGATCTACCAGAACCTCAACGTCATCTCCGACGAGAACCCTGACGACGTGTTCGTGTTTGGCGCGGACCACGTGTACCGCATGGACCTGCGGCCCATGTTCCGCCTGCACAAGAAGAACAAGGCGGCGTGCACGGTGGCGGCGCTCCCGGTGCCCATTGCGCAGGCGAACCAATTTGGCGTGCTGGAGGTGGACCAGAACTGGATGATGGTGGGCTTCCAGGAGAAGCCCAAGCAGCCCAAGCCCATGCCGGGCAATCCCAACCTGGCCCTGGTCTCCATGGGCAACTACCTGTTTGACCGCAAGGTGCTGTGCGCGGAGGTCACGCGTGACGCGCCGCTGGAGACCAACCACGACTTTGGCAAGGACATCATTCCGGGGCTGCTGGGGCGTTTCCCGGTGTTTGTCTATGACTTCCTGCAGAACGAGATCCCCGGCGTGGAGGGTGACGAGAAGGGCTACTGGCGCGACGTGGGGACCATTGAGAGCTACTTCGCGTCCAACATGGACCTCATCAGCGTCAAGCCGCAGTTCAACTTGTACAACAACGGCTGGCAGATCATGACGCACACCAAGACGCTGCCGCCGGCCAAGTTTGTCTTTGATGACCCGGGCAGCCAGCGGCAGGGCCTGGCGCTCAACTCCATGGTGTCTGACGGCTGCATCATCTCCGGCGGCCGGCTGCGCCGCTGCATCCTGGCACCGGAGTGCCGCATCAACAGCTACAGCGAGATGGAGGACTGCATCCTGTTTGACAGCGTGCAGGTGGGCCGCCGCTCGCGCATCCGGCGCGCCATCATTGACAAGAACATTGTGATTCCCCCGGACACCACCATTGGCTACGACGTGGAGGCGGACAAGAAGCGCTTCCACGTCTCCGAAGGCGGCATTGTGGTCATCCCCAAGGGCTACACGTTTGGTTCATGAGGGCGCCCGTGATTGACGCGCAGGAGCTGGCACACTGGCGGGCGGCACCGCCCGTTGAGCTGGTGGACCACCTCATGGAGGCCTACCACGCACCGCTGCGCGAGGGACTGCCGCGCCTGGCGGCGATGATTGCCCGCGCGCGGCCGCCGGGACCGGAGGGGGACGCCATCCTCAAGTGCTTTGAGACGCTGTCCAACGAGTTGGACCACCACATCCACCACGAAGAGGTGGCGCTGTTCCCCGTGGTGCGGGCCGGGCAGAAGGTGGTGGAGGGGCGCGGGCTGTGGGGGCTGCGCGCGGAGCACGCGGGCACCGCGGCCGGGCTGCATGATCTCGCGCGGCTCACCCACGGGTACGCCGTGCCGGACGGCGCCACCCCGGCGTGGCGCGCATGCCTGGAGGGGCTGCGCAACCTGGACGAGGCAACGCAGGACCACATGAAGCTGGAGGACGAGGTGCTGCTGCCCGCGGTGGTGGCCGCGCCCTGAGGTTCAGGACCGCTTCCAGAAGAGTGATCTTGGGAGCGGGCTTCTGCGGCCGCGGGTTGCCACGGCGCAGTGAAGGGGTGCCGCCGAGGGCTCCGCGCTACCGCAGAGGGTTCCGCAGGTCTCCGCACGTGCCCGCGGGTCCTCCACGCGCTTCCGCATGTGCCCACGGGTCTTCCAAGCGCTTCCGCACGTTTCCTGTAGGGCGGGGGCTTGTCCCCCGCTCGGATGAGATGCAGGGCCGTTCGGACGCGATGACTTCCTCCACCGCGTCGCAGAGAACGGATTGGGCTCGAACGTGCTCTCCACGCGGAGTTGGGCCGCGGTGTTCGATCGAACACCATGGCGTCAGGGCGCGCCCGCGTTTGAGTGAACCGGGGCGGGGGACAGCCCGGACAAGCCCGGACAAGCCCCCGCCCTACGGCGTGGTTCGTTGCCGGCGTGGTTCATGACCGGCCCTGTCGTCGATGGCGAACCTCGCCGCGTAAATCACCGCGCGCAGTCTCGCCTCATCGGATCACCCTTTCTCTGGGGACCTGTACTCAGGACACTTCCGACCAGCGCGGCGAGGCGGCGAACGCCGCGTGGATCATCCCGACGTGGGAATACGCCTGCGGGAAGTTCCCCCACATGGTCTTGGTGCGCGGGTCCATGTCCTCAGAAAGCAGCCCCAGCGGCGGGGCCAGGAAGCGCACACGCTCCAGGATCGCCCGGGCCTCCTCAACGCGGCCGATGGCCGCCAGCGCCTCCACCAGCCAGAACGTGCACAGCGTGAAGGCCACCGCGGGGACGCCGAGCCCGTCGTCAGAGCGGTAGCGGCGCAGCCACCCGTCCACCTCCAGGTCCGCCCGCACCGCGTCCACCGTTGCCACCATGCGCGCATCGCTCGGGGCCAGCAGGCGCAGGGTCACCGCCTGCAGCAGGGCGGCGTCCACCTCGCGGCCGCCGTGGTCCGCCACCAGGCAGCCGCGCACCGGGTCCAGCGCCTGCTCCAGGATCACCGCCCGCGTCCGCGCCGCGGCGGTGCTGAACTCCTCCGCGTCCGCGGGCCGGTGAACGCGCGCAATGCGCGCCATGCGGTCCGCCGCGGCCCAGCACATCAGCGTGCTGAACGTCTGCGGCCGCCACTCCTTGCGGTACTCCCAGATGCCCGCGTCCGGCTCCCCGGCCACGCGCACCGCCTTGCGCGCCAACCGCGTCACCAGGTCCAGCGCGGGCGGCGTCACCTGTTCCTTGAAGCGCGCGTCCAGGAACATGGGTGTGAGCGCCAGGACCATTTCGCCAAACACGTCATGCTGGCGGTGGGTCACCGCGTCGTTCCCCACGCGCACCGGTCCCTCACCGCGGAAGCCGGGCCACTCCGGCAGCGTGCGCTCCGCCAGGTCCGTCCGCCCGTCCACGCGGTACAGCGGCGCCAGGTCCAGCTCCGGTGCGGAAGACGCCACGTTCAGCAGGAACTGCAGGAACTGTTCGCGCTCCTCAAAGTGCCCCAGCAGCCGGAACGCCTCCAGCGCGTAGAATGAGTCACGCAGCCAGCAGTAGCGGTAGTCCCACGTGCGCCCGGAACCCGGCGCCTCCGGGATGGACGTGGTCAGCGCAGCGACGATGGCTCCGGTGTCCTCAAAGCAATGCAGCTTGAGGGCCAGCGCCGAGCGGATGACCTCCTCCTGGTACAGCGGCGGGATGTCACACTCCTTTACCCAATGCTGCCAGTACTGGACGGTGCCGCGCAGGAACCGGTCACACAGCGGCGTCAGCGGCTCCTCCACCGGCGCGCCCCAGGAAAACACAAAGTGCCGCCGCGCGGACAACGCAAACGGCTCGCCGTTCAGGTAGGACAGCGAGGCGTCTGTCGTCAGGCGCACGTCCGTCTCGTACCCCCGGTACCCGACGTGGTGGGACCCGACGTCACGCTGGGGCCGTTCACGCGTCCAGCCCAGGATGGGATCACACCGCACGCGGATGCGCGGCATGCCGGACAGCGGCTCCACCATGCGCACCAGCTTGCTGGGCCGGAAGCTGCGCTCAAACTGCACAAACCGCGGCGCAAAATCCAACACGCGGAACGTGCCGTCCGCGCCTTCAAACCGCGTCTCCAGCACGTTGGTGTTGGGCAGGTAGCGCTGGATGCCCACGCCGCCGTCCGCAGGGCCAACCAGGAACTCGCCGCCGCCTCCCTCATCCAGCAGCGCGGCGAACACCGGCGGCGAGTCAAACCGCGGCAGGCAGGACCACACGATGGCGCCGCGGCGGTCCACCAGCGCGGACACCTGGCAGTTCCCGATGAGCCCGAGATCGCGCAGGTCCATGAAGGGATTGGTAGCACGCGATGCTTGGGTACCCAAGTACCGCGTGCTACATCCGCGCTGATGCGTCTGCCGCTCAAGTTCCTTGCCGTGTTGCTCACGTCCCTGGGTCTGCTGGCGGGCGGCGGCTACGCCATGCTGACCAGCATGACCCGCGAGTGGTTTGAGAAGGACCTGCGTTTGCGCTCCCAGCTTGCCGTGGGGGCCGCACGCATGGGGCTGGTGGAAGCCTGGACCAACCGGTCCGGCGTGCTTGCCGAGCGGCTCACGGACATCACGCGCGACGAGCGCATCATGAGTGCGGCGGCCTGTTCCATGACGGGGGACCTGGTCGCCGCCACGGACGGCTACCTGCGCGACTTCTCATGCCGGTCCGTCCTTGAGCGGATCCAGCGGGATGTAGCCACGGAGATTGACGCGTGGACCATGACGTCAGACCTGCCGTCCGGGCGCGTGCAGCTGAGCGGACACCTGGTGCTTGATGATGGCCCGCCGCTTGGATTTGTCCTGCTGGTGCATGACCTGAGCTTCCTGGGGCGCCGGGAGGAGGCCACGCGGGACCTGCTGCTGCTGGCGTTTTTTGTGCTGGCGCTGGGGGCCGCCCTGGTCACGTTGCTGGCGGCCAAACTGGCGTGGCGTGGCTGGACGCGGGACCTGCAGCGCGCGTTGTCCGGGGACGCTCCGCGCGAGTTCCAGCCGCTGGTCCGCGACGTGCGCGCGTTGGTGGACCGGCTCTCCCGCGAGGCGGAGACGCGCACGGGCCCGTGGGACCCGGAGCGCCTGCGGGCCACGCTGCTGCAGCACCTCAAGGGCGAGCGCGTGGTCATCCTGGCCAACCGCGAGCCGTACATCCACGTGAAGACGCCGCACGGCATCCGCGTGCAGCACCCGGCCAGCGGCCTGGTGACGGCGTTGGAGCCGGTGATGCGCGCGTGCTCCGGCGTGTGGGTTGCGCACGGCGGCGGCAGCGCGGACCGGGAGACGGTGGACACGCGGGACCGGGTGGCGGTGCCGCCCGGCGAGGAGTCCTACCTGGTGCGGCGCGTGTGGCTCACCGAGGAGGAGGAGAACGGGTACTACTACGGCTTCTCCAACGAGGGGCTCTGGCCGCTGTGCCACATTGCGCACGCGCGCCCCATCTTCCGCGCGGATGACTGGAAACACTATGTCGCCGTGAACCGGAAGTTTGCCGCCGCGGTGTGTGAGGAGGTGGACTCCGAGGACCCCATCATCCTGGTGCAGGACTACCACTTTGCCCTGGCACCCCGGATGATCCGCGAGCGGCTGCCGCGCGCCACCATCCTCACCTTCTGGCACATCCCCTGGCCCAACGGGGAACGCGTGGGCATCTGCCCGTGGCGCGAGGAGATCATCTCGGGCCTGCTGGGGTCCAGCATTGTCGGGTTTCACACGCAGCAGCACTGCAACAACTTCTTTGACGCGGTGGACGCATTCATGGAGAGCCGCATTGACCGCGAAGCCCACGCGGTCATCCAGGGCAGCCACCGCACGCTGGTGCGCCCGTATCCCATTTCCATTGAATGGCCCGTGCACTGGCTGGCCGGCCTGCCCCCGGTGGAAGAATGCCGCCGCTCCATCCGGCAGGAGCTGGGCCTGCCGGCGGACGCGCTGCTGGGCGTGGGAATTGATCGGTTGGACTACACCAAAGGGATCGAAGAGCGCTTGCAGGCGGTGGACGAGTTGCTGACGCGCTACCCGGAGTTCCGCGGCCGCTTCTGGTTTGCGCAGCTGGCGGCCCCCAGCCGCACCAAGATTGACCGCTACCGCGAGCTCAACGCCCGCGTGGAGACGGTGGCCAATGAAATCAATGAGAAGTGGCAGAAGCACGGTCACAAGCCCATTGTGTTGCTGCGTTCCCACCACGAGCCGCCCGCCGTGTTCCGCTACTACCGCGCCGCGGACCTCTGTTACGTCAGCAGCCTGCATGACGGGATGAACCTGGTGGCCAAGGAGTTTGTGGCCGCGCGGGACGACGAGAAGGGCGTGCTGGTGCTCTCCCAGTTCACGGGCGCCGCACGGGACCTGACCGAGGCGCTGGTGGTGAACCCGTATGACTTCCGCCAGGCCAGTGACGCGCTGGCCGCCGCGCTGAACATGCCCGTGGCGGAGCAGCAGGAGCGCATGCATTCCATGCGGCGGCTGGTCTCCGAGTTCAACGTCTACCGCTGGGCCGGGCGGATGCTGGTGGACGCCGCGGAGTTGCGCCGGCGCGAGCGGATGTCCGGGCGCCTGTCCAGCGTGGCTCCCCAGCGGACGACGGACGGCGCATGAAACACGTCCTTTCCCCGGCCAACCTGGATGTGCTGGCGCAATACGCGTGGGCGCGCGTGCTGCTGGCCTTTGACTTTGACGGCACGCTGGCGCCCATTGTGCCCCGGCGGGATGACGCGCGGATGCGCGTGCGCACGCGGGACCTGCTGGCAGGGCTGTGCGCGCGTTACCCGTGCGCCGTGATCTCCGGCCGCAGCGAGGCCGACGTCGAGGCCCGACTCAACGGCGTGGGCGTTCCGCACATCATTGGCAACCACGGGATGGAACCCGGGGATTCGCTGGCCCGGTTTGAGGCGGAGGTGGCCGCCATCCGGCCCCTGCTCATGCGGGCGCTGGCCCATGAGCCGGGGATCGACATCGAGGACAAGCGCTTCTCGCTGGCGCTGCACTACCGGAAGTCACGGCGGCGCATGCAGGCCCAGGCGTGTATCCGCGCCGCGGTGACAGGTCTGCCGCATCCGGTGCGGGCCATCCCCGGCAAGTGGGTGGTCAACCTGGTCCCCGCCAACGCGCCCAACAAGGGCGACGCGCTGCGCGCGCTGCGCGCGCAGCTGGGCCTGGATGCCGCGGTGTTCGTGGGCGACGACGAGACGGACGAGGACGTGTTTGCGCTGGATGAACCGGGACGGCTGCTCACCATCCGCGTGGGGCTCTCCCACAAGTCCGCGGCCGCGTACTTTGTGAAGGACCAGCGCGAAGTAGACCCGCTGCTGGCCGCGCTGGTCCGCTTCCGCCCACCGGAGCAGGCCACGTGACCGGGCGCGAACGCACCCCGCCGCTGGCGCTGGGTCCTGAGTTGGACTTCCTACGCACCGTGTGGCGCCTCAACCACGCCGTGGAGCGCGTGTCCGCGGACATGGCGCGCACGCTGGGCGTCACCGCGCAGCAGCGGCTGGCGCTGCGCATCATTGGCAAGTTCCCCGGCATCACGCCGGGCATGCTGGCTGAGCTGCTGCACCTGGACCCGGGCACCGTGTCTGCCACGCTCCGCCGCCTGGAAAGCCGCGGCCTGGTCCAGCGCCGCCGGGATCACCGTGACCGGCGGCGCGTGGTACTGGGACTGACCGCGGCAGGCCGCCAACTGGACCGGCCCACCGAGGGCACCCTTGAGGCCGCTGTGGCGCAGCTCCTCCGCCCCGGCGACGCCCGCGCCCTCGGTCATGCCGCTGACACACTTGTCAGGCTGGCGGTCCTGCTGGAAAAGCGGCCGCTCACCTCCACCGGCAGGCGGCGTCGCGCCGCTCCGTGATGGACCAGACCGCCCCAAAGGACCTCCATGACTGCTGGATCCGGTGTTGCCCGCTCGACCACGCCCGGCCGCAGCGGTCTGCGTGCGCGGGTTACCCTTGCCGCCGCTCTGCTCCTCATCCCGTCGGCTCTGCTCGCCGCCACCACCACCCCCGCCCCGGCTCCTGAACTGGCGGGCGTCCCCGTTGAGTTCATTCTCTTTGGCCTCACGCTGCTGGGCGTGGCCGCGCTGCACCACCACGCCATGGTGGTGGCTCTGTCCGGGCTGGGGACGGTGCTCGCCTACAAACTCGCGTTCACCCGCTTTGACCTGGTCACCCACCTCCACCACGAGTGGATGATCCTGGTGAACCTGCTTGGCCTTTTGCTGGGCTTTGCGCTGCTGGCCAAGCACTTTGAGGACAGCGGCGTGCCCAACAAGCTCCCGGACTACCTCCCTGACGATTGGAAGGGAGGGCTGGTGCTGCTCGTCATCGTGTGCGTGCTGTCGTCGTTCCTGGACAACATCGCCGCGGCCATGATCGGCGGCACCGTGGCCCGTGTCGTCTTCAAGGGCCGGGTGCACGTCGGGTACCTGGCGGGGATTGTGGCGGCCTCCAATGCGGGCGGCGCGGGCAGCGTGGTGGGTGACACCACCACCACCATGATGTGGATTGACGGCGTGCCCGCGCTGGGCGTGGCCGGCGCGTCGCTCGGGGCGGTCGTCTCGCTGGCGTTGTTCGGCGTGGTGGCGGCGCGGCAGCAGCATGCGTTTGAACCCATTACGCGGGACGCGCCCGCGGGTGCCCGCGTGGACTGGGGCCGCCTCGCCATCGTCGCCGCCATCCTGGCCGGCACCATTGCCACCAATGTGCTGCTGGACTTCCCCGCCGTGGGGCTGTGGCTGGCGCTGGTGGCCGGCTCCTTCTTCCGCCACACCGAGTGGGGTGAGCTGCGCGGCGCCCTCAAGGGCACGGTCTTCCTCCTCAGCCTGGTGCTGTGTGCCTCCATGATGCCGGTGGAACGCCTCCCCGACGCGTCCTGGCAGACCACCCTGGGGCTGGGGTTTGTCTCCGCCATCTTCGACAACATTCCGCTCACCAAGCTGGCGCTGGAACAGGGCGGCTATGACGCCGTGTTCCTCGCGTTCGCTGTCGGGTTCGGTGGTTCCATGATCTGGTTCGGGTCGTCGGCCGGGGTGGCGCTCACCAACGCCTTCCCCGAAGGCCGTTCCACCGTGCAATGGCTCCGTCACGGCTGGCACGTGGCGGTGGCGTACGTGGTGGCGTTCTTCGTGATGCTCGCCGTGTTTGGGTACCACCCCACGCAGTACACGCGAAAAGGCGCGCGGCCTGCGGCCTCCGCGCCGCACGCCGAACCGGCCCAGGCGCACTGACCCGCCGTCACCCGGCGTACGGCGGCGGCTGACACCCCTGCCTCCGGGTTTGCCTCGGTCACGGCAACGTTGGTACCGGGTTGGGCAAGGGTGTGACGGCGCCGCTGTCACAGGCTTCCACGGACGGTCGGGCCGCCATCCGCCTGCCAGGCTCACGCAAGCGCGTGGGCCGGCGGCGGGCACCGGCATCACCGGCGCGCGCCGTCATCCGGAGCCCAGGCCCATGCCCCAACCACGCTGCTCCACGCGGTTCCTCTCCCTCCGCCGGGGCCCGACGTGACGGCGCTCCACGTCGGTCTGCTGGTTCTGGACGCCGTGCTCGCCGTGCTGGCCTACCGGCGCCGCCGCCGAGGCATGGCGGTGTGGCTCGCCCTGCTCACCACGACCTTCCTCTTCACGGGCAAGGTGACCTTCGTGGTGTTGGGCACCGTCGCAGCGGCGTTGCTCCTGGGCCAGCCGTTGTTTGTGCTGATGGGTACGCTGGGGATCCTGCTGTTGGCCACCGTGTCCGGCATGGGCAGCCTGGATGACCTCACCGTGGTCGTTCGCAAGCTGCTGGAGTTGGCCAGCAAGGAGGTGCTGCTGGCCATTCCGTTCTTCGTCGTGGCGGGGGAACTGATGACCCACGGCAGCCTTGCGCGCCGGTTGGTGGACGTCATGCGCAGCCTGTTCGCGTGGATTCCCGGCGGACTGGCCATGGCCGCGGTGTCCGGGTGCGTCTTCTTCGCCGCCATTTCCGGGAGTTCGCCCGTCACCGTGGTGGCCATCGGTTCCATCATGGCCCCGGCGCTCATCAAGTCCCGCTATCCGGAGGATTTCTCCATTGGCCTGCTCACCACGGCGGGCTCCCTGGGCATCCTCATTCCGCCCTCCATCCCCATGATCGTCTACGCCATCATGGTGGGTGCCTCCACGCCGGTGGACCCCATGGAGCTGTTCATCGCCGGCATCCTGCCCGGCCTCATGATCGGCGCCCTGCTCGCGGGGTACTCGTTTCTGGTTGGTTACCGGCGGCGCGTCCCCACGGAGCCGTTCAGCTGGCCCACCGTCACCACGGCGGTGTCTGAAGGCATCTGGTCCCTGCTGCTGCCCATCATCATCCTGGGTGGCATCTACTCCGGCACCTTCACCGCCACTGAGGCGGCAGCCGTCAGCGTCCTTTACGCGCTGGCCGTGGAGGTGTTCATCCACAAGGAGCTGGACGGAAAGAAGCTCGCCGCGGTGGCTGCCGGTTCCATGACGGTGATGGGCTCCCTGCTGGTCATCATCGCGCTGGCCATCACGCTCAACTACTTCCTTGTGCTGGAGGGCATCCCCGACCTGATGGTGAACTGGCTCAAGGGGCTGGACCTGTCCCGGCCTACCTTCCTGCTGCTGGTGAACCTGCTGTTGCTGGTGGTCGGCTGCTTCATGGACATCATGAGCGCCATCCTCATCATCGCGCCCATGCTCGCGCCCATGGCCAACGCCATGGGGATTGACCCGGTCCACATGGGCATCATCTTCATCGTGAATCTGGAGATCGGTTACCTCACGCCTCCGGTGGGACTGAACCTGTTCGTGAGTTCCACGCTGTTCAAAAGGAGCCTCGGGTTTGTCACGCGTGCGGTGCTGCCCACGCTGGCCATCATGGTGTTCGGTCTGTGCATTGTGGTCTGGGTGCCGCAGGTCTCCCTGCTGCTGGTGGAAGCGGTCCGCAAACCGCCCACGGCCCCCGCCGCTGTCATCACGCCGGCGGTTCCTCCGGCGGGCCCCGCCCGGGTCAAGACGCTGGAGGAGCTGATGCGCGAACAGCGCGACGGGGGCGCGTCGCCCAGCACCACACCGCCGCCGCCCCGGGTGAAGACGCTGGAAGAACTCATGCGCGAGGCGCGCGAGCGCGGGACCGAGTGACGGACGGGTTCTACGTCAATGCACCAGTGTGACCGGCAGCCGTGTGCGGTGGATGACCTTGGTGGCCACGGAGCCCATCACCAGGTTTCCCACGGCACCCATCCCGTGCGTCCCCATCACAATGGCCTGGCAAGCCTCCTCCTCGGCCACACGGGCAATCTCGTCGGCCACGTGCCCCTCCCTGGCCTGGCTGGTGAAGGGAACGCCCGCCTCCTTGAGCCGCCTGGCCGCGTCGGCAAGTTGGCGCTCGCTGGCATCCAGCCGCTGCGCTTCCGCGGCGCGTTCACTGACGTACACCGCCACCTCCCCGTACACGATGGGCGGTTCCTGAACGTTGAGCAGCCGGACCTCCAGTGGCCCCAGCTCCTGGGACAGGCCAATCACGTGGTCCACGGCGTGGAGCGAGGATTCAGACCCGTCAACGGGCAGCAGAATGCGGTGCATCATCACCTCCGCTGAACACCGGGTGGCTGCAAGGAAGATGGGCATCAACGCACGGGGCGGCAACCGCGCTGGCATGGAGTCTCTGGGGCGCTGCAACCGTTGCCCGGCCCCACTTCCGTCGATACACAGCCGCCAGCTTCACGGGTGCACGGCGACGCCGCTGCAGGACGTAAGAGGGAGGGTCGGGCCGCCCTCCCCTTGGATGCGCCCTAGCGGCGCCGGAACCGCGAGCCCATGGCCCACGCAACGGACCCGATGAACCTGACCCGGCCAGCGCCGATCGAGCGGCTGGTTGCCCCCGTGCAGGCGTTCCTCAGGCACCGCCTGGCCGGCGCGGGGTTGTTGCTGGGTGCCGCCGTCGCAGCGCTGGCCTGGGCGTCCTCGCCGTGGGGAGACGGTTATGACGCCCTGCTCCACACCCGCGCGGCCGTGACGCTGGGACCGTGGACGCTGGAGAAGACCGTGCACCACTGGGTCAATGACGCCGTCATGGCCCTGTTCTTCTTCGTCGTTGGCCTGGAGCTCAAGCGCGAAATCCTTGAAGGCGAGCTGTCCACACGCGCCAAGGCCATGCTCCCCGCGGCGTGCGCCGCCGGCGGAATGCTGGTGCCTGCGGCCATCTACGCCGCGGTGAACACCGGCAGGCCCTCGCTGGCGGGCTGGGGGATCCCCATGGCGACGGACATCGCCTTTGCGTTGGGCGTGCTGGCTTTGCTGGGTGAGCGGATCCCGGCCGCGTACAAGGTCTTCCTCACCGCCGTGGCCGTCGCGGATGACCTCGGTGCGGTGCTGGTCATTGCGTTGTTCTACACGGACGGCCTCTCCATCCCCGCGCTCCTTGGGGGCGGGCTGCTGGTGGGCCTCGCCGTCGTGATGAACGTCGTCGGCATCCGCCACCACGTCGCCTATTTCGTCGTAGGGCTTGGGGTCTGGCTCTGCTTCTTGGAGTCCGGCGTCCACGCCACCCTGGCCGCCCTCCTGGTGGCCTTCACCATCCCCGCGCGTACCCGGCTGGACAGCCGGGGCATGGCGCAGTCCCTGGACCGGCTGGTCCAGCACTACGCCGCTCAACCGCTGCCTGACGGATACGGCCTGTTGAAACCCTACGAGCAGGATGTCCTGCACGAGATTGAACACGTGGTGGAGCGGGGAACGGCGCCGCTGCAGCGCCTGGAACACGCGCTGCTGCCGCTGGTCACGCTGGTCGTGCTGCCCGTGTTCGCGTTTGCCAACGCGGGCGTGCGCGTCCAGGGCAACCCGTTGGACCTGGTGGCCAGCCCGCTGGTGCTGGGCATCGTCCTCGGGCTGGTCGTCGGGAAACCCGTGGGCATCCTGGCGGCGGCATGGGTGACGGTGCGGCTTGGCGTGGGGGAGTTGCCCGCCGGGCTGTCCTTCCGGGCGGTGGGCGCACTGGGTGTGCTGGGCGGGATCGGTTTCACCATGTCGCTGTTTGTCGGCGGGCTGGCGTTCAGTGACCCGGCGCTGGTGGACGCGGCCAAGGTGGGCACGCTGCTGGCGTCCGTGGTGGCCGGCACCGCGGGATTTCTGGTCCTGCGGCGGCTCCGCCCGGTACCCCGGCCCCCGGCCTGATCAGCGCCTGCCGGGCGCGCCGCCGCAGGGACCGCGTGGAGCGGGACGGCTTCGCGGGCGCTCAGACGTGGTTGGCGGTGGCGCCGGGGTAGGGACCAGCGCGCTTCACCCTGTGGGGGGCGTGTTCATCGGCGCCGTGACCGGCGGCTCCGGGGTCTCACCGTCCGCCCGGGTGCGCGTTGGGCGCAGGCGGCGCAGCGCACTGCGGAAGGACACGCGCTCAAACTTCTGAGCGGTTGCCGGGTCATTCCAGTAGGCACTCATTCCGCACGCACGGGCGTGCCGTGCAAGGAGCACCGCCAGCGTGAGCAGCCGATCCCGCAACTGCTTCATTTCTGCCTGAGACCGCACTCCAATAAGCGCCAGCACATCCCGGCCTTCGGCGGCCGTCAGCAGGCGCTCACCTTCATGGATGTCCGCGTCAGTGAACCCGACGGCGCCCAGTTGTGCCTGGTCGCTCCGGGCTGCCATCACCAGGGCGCGCAAGTCCGCGCATTCCTCCTCAATGGTCCCGGACTCGTTGTGGTCCTGGTAGGTGCCCAGCTTGGTGGCATCAAAGAAGAACACCTGGGACGCCTTCAACCGCAGCTTGTTGCGCCAAGGCATGCTTGCGCGGATGGCCTGATCCACCGTCTGCGCCTTCCAATCTCCCAGCCGCAGCTGGTTGGAGAACAGGCCATTCACGGTCAACAGCGCCACAATGGTGTCGCGGAATCGGCTCCGCTCCGCTGGGCCGAACTGCACGCGGGCAAGGTCCGACTCGTGGTCGTTGATCATCAAGAACAGATCCACCACCTCCAGCCGCGTGGCCTCCACGCTCTGATCGGGTTCCATCACCTCGGTGACCAATGTGGCCAGCGGTTCCCGCAACCTGGCCAGCAGTTCCTGCAGTGCGTCCGCGGATTCCACGGGTTTCAGCTGGCGCAGGACCAGGGCCTGCGCCTCAGAGATTTGGACTGGCATCACCCACCTCCAAGCAGCGTTATCTGTTGGGGCACGGCCCCCGCCGCGTGTGGTTGCCCGCCTACCCTCCGCCCTTTTCAAGCCGCAACCACGGACCGCGCGAATACGACATTTGGCGGAGGGTGCGGGCGGCGTGTTGAGGCCGCGCTTCTCATCGCCGTGATGGCGCCGTCTCACGGCGAGGCCCAGATGAAGGACGAGACCAGGTCACGCCTGACGCGTGGCCACCACAGCGCGAACGAATGGAGCAAATGCCCGGTCCTTGTTCTTGGTTGGAGCGGGAAGATCATCTCCCAGCGCGGCGTCACGGGCGCTCCAGCGCGTCCGCGCGGCAGCGCCAGTGCGCCCGCCATCCCATGCCGGCGCCCGCGCCACGCGCCGCCAGCGCGGGGGGGACCAGTTCCCAGCGCGCCCCAGACCCAACCCCAGCGCACCCCGGAGCTGACTCCAGCGCACCCCTCATGCTGCCCGGCAGGCGCTGGTGTGGGTTCCCGTGCGTGCTGGTGAGGAGTCGGGGGAGTGCTGGTGCGCTTCCAGGGGCCTGCTGGTGTTGGCTGCGGGGAGTGCTGGTGGAGACGCGGCTCACGCAGGGCGTGGAGGACCCGGCGTTTGCGGCTGGCGTCAGGACCCAGGTCCGGGTGCTGCGCCGGGTGGTGGCCATGATCATTGCCATCCTTGGGACGGCGCTGGTGCTGATGCAATTCGCCGTGGTCCGCAACGTGGGCGCGTCATTGCTGGCCAGCGCCGGCGTTGCGGGGATTGTGCTGGGGCTGGCGGCGCAGCGGTCCATCTCCATGCTGCTGGCCGGAATCCAACTCTCCCTGACACAGCCCATCCGCATCGGTGACACGGTGATCATTGAGAACGAATGGGGATGGATTGAGGAGATCACGCTGACCTACGTGGTGGTGCGCGTCTGGGACCTGCGGCGGCTGGTGGTGCCCATCACGCGGTTCCTGGAGCAGCCGTTCCAGAACTGGACCAAGGTGACCCCGGAGATCATGGGGACGGTGTCGGTTTTCGCGGATTACTGCGTGCCGGTGGACGCGGTGCGCCAGCACCTCAGCCTCGTCGTCAAGGACGACCCGCTGTGGAATGGGAAAGTGTGCGGCCTGCAGGTCACGGAGGCCACCGACCGGGTGGTGACCCTGCGCGCGCTGGTGTCATCCGCGGACGCGGGGAAGAACTGGGACCTGCGCTGCAATGTGCGCGAAAAGCTGGTGGCCTACCTGCGGGACCTGGAAGGCGGACGGTACCTGCCGCAGCAGCGCGTACTGCTCACACAGCCCCAGCCACCAACGGACAGGCGGTTGACCTGAGGGCCGCCGGATGCGCCTGAGAACCCGCCATCACCGGCTCCCGGGTTGACATGACGTGAAGGCGGTGAAACCCGGGCTTTCAAGCGGTCCCTGCCGCTCGCAGCCGGGCCGCGCACGGAGGTCGCAGATGGCGGTGGTGGTTTCGCTCCACGGAGCGGAGAAGTCGTACGGGACAACCGTCAGGACGCGGGCGTTGCACCCCACTTCGCTGGAGTTTGAGGGCGGCAAGGTGGTGGCCATCCTCGGTCCGTCGGGGTCCGGAAAGACCACCCTGCTCAACCTGGTGGGCGGGCTGGATCGTCCTGACGGCGGGCGAGTGGTGGTGGACAACGTGGACATCAGCGGGCTGAACGACCGCGGACTCACGGAGTTCCGGCGGCGGACGGTGGGTTTTGTGTTCCAGTTCTTCAACCTGGTTCCCAGCCTGACGGTGCGCGAGAACGTTGCCTTTGCCGCCGAGATAGCGGGTCTTTCCACCGACGTGGACGGTGTCATCCGTGACGTAGGCCTGGCGGGCTTGGAGGACCGTTTTCCCGGGGAACTGTCCGGCGGCCAGCAGCAGCGGGTGGCCATTGCCCGGGCGCTGGCCAAGAAGCCCAGGCTGGTCCTGGCCGACGAGCCGACGGGAGCGCTGGACCAGGACACGGGCAAGCAGGTTCTGGCTCTGCTGCAGGACGCGGCCCGGAACCAGGGCACCACCGTCCTGCTGGTGACGCACAACACGCCGCTGGCCGCCATGGCTGACCGGGTGACCCGGCTGAAGGACGGCGCGGTGGTGAAGGATGAGATGAACCTGTCGCCGATGCCGATTGCCGACATCAACTGGTGAGGGGTGCAGATGCTACGCAGGAAGGTCTTCCGCGAGGTCCTCCGCCAGGGCGGCCAGGCCATCGCGGTCGCGCTGGTGATGGGGCTGGGCGTGATGATGTTCGTCGCTTCCTACGGCGGGTACCTGGACCTGTCGGCCAGCTACGACCACAGCATGGACCGCATGCACCTGGCGGACTGGACGCTGGCGCTGGACGACGTGACGGCGGAGGAGGTCGCGCGCGTCGCCCGGGTGGACGGCGTGGCGGCGGCGGACGCGAGGCTGGTGGCGGATCTGCCGGTCACCCTCCCGCGCGGGCGGCTGGCTGAGGACCGCGAGGGAGAGGTGGTCCTGCAGGGGCGCATTATCTCGCTGCCGGATGCGGGCCAGCCCGTCCTGGACCAGGTGGTGCTGGTGGCCGGCGAGCTGCCGCGCACCGGCCAGGTGCTCGTCGAAAAGCGGTTCGCGCGCTTCCACCACCTTGAGGCGGGAAGCAGCGTGGAGGTGCGTGTTGGAGAGGTGAAACGGGCGTTCACGGTGTCCGGGCTGGCCGTCAGCGCGGAATACCTGTGGGTCGCCCGCAGCCGGCAGGACATCTTCCCTCAGCCGACGGAGTTCGGCGTGATGTGGCTCCGTCGGTCGGACCTCGCGGGCGTCGCCAAGACGGTTGGCGCGGCCATGATGTTCCGCCCGCCGGCATCCGGCACGCCGGACGCGGCCGCCCAGGCCCTGCAACGGCTGGTGCTGACCGCTTCGCACGTTGACCACGGCAACGAGTTGCTGGTGGACGTTGCGGCCGGGAGGGATCCGCGCGCTGTGCTCGCCGGGGTGCGCAGCCTCCTCGGACCTGACCGCGTGAACGAGGCGGTGCCGCGGGATGAGCTGGTGGGGGTGGAGCTTCTGCGCCTGGACGTGGATGGCTTCCGCGAGATGGCGGGGTTCTTCCCGTTCTTCTTCCTCGCCGTGGGCGCGTTCATCGTGCTCGCGTTGCTGGGGCGGATGGTGGACGCGCAACGGGCGCTCATCGGCACGTTCCGCGCGCTGGGCCTGCACACCGGTGCCATCCACCGGCACTACCTCGGCTTCGCGCTGGTGGTGTGCGCAACGGGCGTGGTCCCCGGCGCGCTGCTTGGCATGTTTGCGTCCGTGGGGATCACGCGCGTCTACGCACAGGAACTCGGCCTGCCGTTCGTCACCAGCCGCCTGCACCCGGAGCTGCTCCTCGGCGGCCTGGCCATGGGCATGGCGGTGGCGCTGGTGGCGGGGATGGTACCCGCCCGGCGCGCCAGCAGGCTGCTCCCCGCCGAGGCGATGCGCGCCGCGGCGCCGGCGGCTGGGCCCATGCTGCGCTGGATGAGGGCGGGCGGGGCGCTTCCCTTGTGGGCGCGGATGGCCGTGCGCAACCTGCTGCGGCGTCCGGGGCGCAGCCTGTCCACCGCGCTCGGCGTGTCATCGGCGCTGGTGCTGCTGGTCGTTTCGGGAGGTCTGGTGGAATCCGCGGTGGCCGGCGTGGATGCGCAGTTCTCTGAGGGGCTGCGTTACGACATGCGCGTGGACCTCTTCTCGGCGGCACCCGCGGACGAGCTGCGCCGTCGGGTCGCGTCGCTGGCGGACGCAGAGCGCGCGGAGGTCCTGCTGGCGCTGCCCGTGCGCCTGGCCACAGCAACGGCAACCCGGGACACCGTGCTCCAGGGCCTGGGGGACCACGCTGAGCTGCTGCGCGCGGTGGACTTCAAGGGCGCACCGGTGGCGCTGGCGCAGGATGGCCTCACGCTCAGCACGGCCCTGGCGCAGAAGCTGGGGGTGAAGGTGGGTGACGTGCTTGACGTGCGCCTGCTCCCGGACGGGCAGCACCAGCGGGTGCCCCTCACCGGGATGAGTGACCTGGCGTTCGGCAGCAGCGTCACCATGCGGCTCGCGGATGCGCAGCGGCGCTTCAGGATGCCGGGGCTGGCCAACAGCGCGGTGGCGGTGGCGCGCGCTGGCAAACGCGTGGAACTGCGCCAGGCCATGCAGGGCCTGGATGGTGTGGCGCGCGTAGAGGATGCGGGTGGTCTCCGGGACCTGGTGAACCAGTTCATGGGCCTGACCTGGCTCATGCTGGGGATGATGCTCCTGCTCAGCGCCATCCTCGCTGCGGCGATCCTGTACAACACCGCCAGCCTCTCCATCCTGGAGCGCACGCGCGAGCTGGCCACGCTGCGCGCACTGGGGCTGGACCCCCGACGCGTTGCGCGGGCCGTGACGCTGGAGAATGCCGTGCTGGCGCTGGTGGGACTGGTCCTGGGCTACCCGGTGGCCCATGGGATGTTCTTGCAGGCGATGGCGCTGTGGACCAGCGACATGTTTGCACTTCCGCCGGTCATCAGCGCCACGACGCTGGGTGTGTGCGCGTGCGCCATCCTGCTGGTGTTGTTGGCTGCCCAGTGGCCTGCGCTCCGGCAGCTCTCCCGGCTCAACCTTGCCGATGCGGTCCGCGCGCGCGAATAGCGGAGCGGCGCCCCACGTGGTTGACCCGTCGAGCTGACACCCGGGAGCCCCCCACCCCAACCCTCCCCCCGTCGCCACTGCCGCAATTAATTAGTCGGCAAGCGAGGGCGGGGGGAGGGCTGGGGTGGGGGGCAGCCGTTGAGCGTGTGAGCCCCGCCAGAAAGCACCTGGTGGCCGCAGTCCGCCCGTTGCGGCGGGTGCAGACCAGTGCATGCCCCGCCGCCACGACGTCCACCGTGCGCTCCGCATGGCCGCAGCTGTCCAAATCTAATCTGTTCGCACTAGCGCGCCCGCCGCTGCGCCAGTTTCTCCTTGGCCCACGTGAGCCCCACCAGCAGCACCCCCAGCGTCAGGAATCCGCCCGGCGGGAGCTTCATGACCGCCCACGGTTCAAAGCGGTCCCCAAAAACCTGCACCCCGCCCAGCGTGCCGGAGCCCAGCAGTCCGCGGATGCCGCCCACCAGGCTCAGCACCAGCGTGAACCCGCCCGCCATCCCCACGGCGTCCGCCACGGACAGCCACACCGTGTTGCGGCTGGCAAACGCCTCGGCGCGGCCCAGGATGATGCAGTTGACCACAATCAGCGAGATGAACGCCCCGAGCTGCCGGTGCGCCGTGGGCAACCACGCGGCGAGCATGAAATCCGCCGCCGTCACGAACGTGGCGATGATGATGATGTACGTGGCGATGCGGACCGGCCCCGGGATCACCGCGCGCAGCGCGCTGATCAGCGCGGAGGACCCCACCAGCACAAATGTGGACGCCAGGCCCATCACCACACCGTTGGCCAGTGAGTTGGTCACCGCCAGCGCCGGACACAGCCCGAGCACCAGGGTGAACACGGGGTTTTCGCGCCACAGCCCCTTGAGCAGTTCCCGCTTGAAGGCGCAGTCCGCCGTGTCGTTCATGGTCTCTCCGTGCCGGCGGCGTCCGCCGCCCGCGGGTGCGTGCTGAAGAACGTGTGAATGCCGGGCGCAACCCCGGCGCGTTGCCGGCGTGGTTCGGCCGGTGCGGAGCGCCGCTCGCGGCGCGACGCGGGCGGCGGTGCGTCCCCGACGGACAGCGGCGCCAGTTGTGCGGCCACGCGCGCCGTCAGCCCGACCGGCGTGAACAGCGCGCAGAACCATCCCCCGCGGTCACCGTTGCCCTGCTGACCCGTGCGGCCCTCCACGGCCACCCACTGCTGGCCGTCCGGGATGTCCCCCAGTTCCAGACCGCCAAACGACGTCCAGGTCCCGTTCCGGGTATCCACGTCCCGCACGCCGGCCAGCGCCACGTTCCCCCGGGGCGCATCCAGTCCGCTGTCACGCAGGTCCTGGCAGGTCACCGTCGCCGCAGGGCAGTCCTGCGTGCGTTCGCACACGGCGCGCGCCGCCGAGCGCGGGTGCACCACGGCGTAGCGGACGGACCGCAGGGGGACGCCGGCGGGCGTGACAACATCCGCCACCAGGTGGTGCGTGCCTGACGGACGGGGCGTGCACGTGCCGCCCACGCAGTACGTGGTGGCGGTCTCCGGCGCGCGCGAAGAGGTCCCCGCAACCAGCGGCCCGCAATCCGCTGCCGCGTTGCACTCCGGTGCATGGGATGGACAGGCGGGCCCAAGCGCGACCCACGCCGCCAAGGGGAGGAGCCGGGAAGATGCGGGAGTTCCTACGCAAGGGGCCATCAGTCCCACCGGGGCGGACGCCGCGCGTGGCGCGCGTCCTGCAGCCGGTTGGCGGCCCGACCAACCTGAACCTGCGTCTGCCACCCTTTGGCAGCACACCCTGTGCGGGCGCCTGTAGACCGCCGCCGTCCCGCCGACAAGCTGCGGCCCGGGACGGACCGGAGGCACGGAGGCCAGACCGTCCGGCGCCGCGCTGTGCAGCGCGCCCGTGGTTCACACGGCCTCGCGCCCCAGTGCCTCCACCGCTTCGTCCGGCCCGGCCACCACCAGGACGTCCCCATCCTCAAGGCGCAACGTGGGCTCCGCGCGCACCGCCGTCTCCACCGCCTGGCCGGCGCGGTCCACCCGGCGGCGCACGGCAATCACCGTGGCGTGCGCGTGGCCGCGCTCCGCCAGCGCGCCAAGCTCTTCGCCCACAAAGTGCGCGGGAACCACCACGGACGCGAGCGAATACCCCGACGGCAGCGCCAACGCGGACTCCAATCCGGGCGCCACCAGCGTGCGGGCCACCTGCTCCGCCGCCTGCAACTCCGGGTACACCACCTGGGTGGCGCCCAGCGCCTGGAGGATGCGCCCGCGCGTGTGGGACGGCGCACGGGACACAATCCGCGGGATCCCCATCCGCGCCAGTGCGCTGACGCCCAGCGCGGCGGCCTCAAAGTCCTCCTCGCCCAGCGCAAACACGACGCAGTCCGCCTTGTCCAGGCCCGCGCCGCGGAGCGCGGCCTCGTCAGCGCAGTCCAGCCGGACCGCGCGCGCCACCAAGTCCTTGATACCCTCCACCTTGGCCATGTCCTCGTCCGCGGCAATGACGTGCGCGCCCGCACGCGTCAGCGTCAACGCCAGGTGCCGCCCGAACTGCCCCAGGCCAATCACCCCAAACGCCTGCTTCGCCATGGCTTCTCCTCGTCAACCCACCTGGACACGCCCTTCGGGATACTCCACGGGCGCCGCGCGCCGGGTCCCGCCCAGTGCCAGCGCCAGGGTGAACGGCCCCAGCCGGCCCATGAACATCATGGCCACCAGCACCGTCTGCCCGCCGTCAGACAACGTGGGCGTCAGGTTCAGGGTGTACCCCACGGTGGCAAACGCGCTCACCGCCTCAAACGCCAGCGCCAGGAACGGCACCGCGGGCTCCGCCAGCATCAGCAGCACCGTCAGGGCCCAAAGCAAACCCAATGACAGCGTGACCACCGTGATGGCGCGGTGGACCTGCCCGGTGGGGATGGTGCGGCCAAACACCTCCGCGCGCGGGCGGCCACGGATGGCCGCGCGCACCGCCAGCAGGATCACCGCCAGCGACGTTGTCTTCACCCCGCCGGCCATGCCCCCCGGCGAGCCGCCCACCAGCATCAGGAACAGGCACACCAGCAGCGCCGGCGGCCCCAGCGTGGCGAGATCAACCGTGGCGAACCCCGCGGTCCGCAGCGACACGGACTGGAACAGCCCAATGAGCAGGACCTCGTCCCAGCGGCGGTCCCGCCATCCGTGCCCGCCCTCCAGCACGCACAGCGCCGCCGCCCCCACCAGCACCAGCGCGGTGGAGGTGGTGAGCACCAGCCGCGTGTGGACGGACAGGAAATCCCAGGCGTGCCGCGGCCCGTGGCGCCACGGGGCCCGGACCAGATCCATGAATACGGATGCGCCCAGGCCGCCCAGGAAGATGAGCGCCATGGTGACCCCGTTGACCAACCACGACGACGAGAACCGGACGAACCCGTCCGCGTACAGCGCAAATCCCGCGTTGCAGTACGCGCTGACGGAGTGGAACACCGCGTAGAACACCCGGTCCGGCCCAAGCAGCGGGGCACCGGATGGGTCCACCGTCATGGCGGGGAACAGGCCCACCGCACCCAGCCCCTCGCACAACACCGTGGATGCCACAATGGTGACCAGCAGCCCGCGCAGTTCACCCGCGTTGCGTGCCTCCAGCATCTCCTGCACCGCCACGCCGGCCCGGCCCGCCAGGCGCTCCCGCATCATCACCGCCACGCCACTGGTCAGCGTGATGATGCCCAGCCCGCCCACCTGGATGAGGATCAGGATCACCCACTGGCCAAACCGCGAGTAGTACGTCCCGGGATCCACCACGGTCAGGCCGGTGACGCACACGGCCGACGTGGCGGTGAACAGCGCCACCAGCGGGAATTTCACCACGTGCTCCGCGGTGGCACTGGGCGTGAGCAGCAGCACCGTCCCCGCAAAGATGGTCCCCAGGAAGGAGACGACGAGCGCGGACGCCGGCCGTGCCATCAACCAGTGGAGCACGCGCGCGCCGCCGCTGCGGTGCGTCACCTGCAGCGTACTCACCATCACGGTCCGCAGGATGACCACCAGCCCCGCCGCGCGCAGACTGGCCACCGCCAGCAGCAGCAGCGACGCCATGAAGAACAGCAGGTCCACGCCGCCGCGGCCCCGCAGCGTGCGCGCGGGCGAGACCAGCGTGGCCCACGTGGACAGCGACGCGACGCTCATCAACCCCAGGTGCAGCGCGTCATACGCGAGACTGATGTGCACGGATTCCGTGCCGCCCCGCCAGCCGAACTCGATCACCGCCAGCAGCGCCACGTACAGCCACGTGGCGCGGCCTGGGCGGTCCGCCTCGTCAAGCGCCCGGCGGCCCAACCCGGACACCTGGCGTAACAGGCGCCGCAGCGGGCCGGCCGTTTCGACTTGGGGTTCCTGCGGGGAGGCCATGAACGCTCCGGCGCGGTCCGGCCCGGCTGCGGGCAGGAGCCAGCGCGCTGCCCGGCGAATGGCCGACCGGACGCCCACCGGTCAACACCGCCTGGGTGCGCTGCACCGGGCAGGCGCGGATGCGTTCCGGGCGGAATGGAAACGCGGGACTACCGGGCGCACGGCGTTTCCCCTCGCGCCCGGCAGCTCCCGTTCCAGGTCACTTCTTGGCGGGCGCGGCGGCCGGCGCAGCACCCTTGGCGGGCGCGGCTGCGGGCGCGGCGGCGGGCTGGGCTGCGGGCGCCGGCTGCGCGGCGGGTGCAGCAGCGGCGGGCTGCGCGGCGGGCGCGGCGGCAGCCTGCGGGGCGCTCATGCCACCCCAACCGGCCTCCACCATGCTCTTGAACTTCCACTGGCCGTCACGCTTCACCAGCAGGCTCTGGTTGCGGCCGGTGATCTTGGTCTTGCCCATGGTCATCGTGAAGTCATCCACCACGGAAACCAGCGAATCACTCAGCACCGTGATGACGGGCTTGTGCGTCGTCTTGGCGTCCTTGGGCATGTTCTCATAGAACGGCTTCATCATCGCCACGTATTCATCCTTGCCGTACGGCTTGGACTCCGGCACGCCCTTGAGGTCGTCCGTCACCATGAACACCGGGAAATCCCGGAGCGCCAGCATGCCCTCCATGTCGCCCTTCTTGCCCAGTTCGTCGTCCTTCTTGAAGAACTCGTCGATTTCCTTCTTGGTCTGCTTTTCGTTGGTGGGCTTGCGGGCCATGGGGCCCATCTTGGTCATGTCCATCGCGGGCGCGGCGGGCGCCGCCGCCGGCGCGGTCTGCGCCAGCGCAACGGTTGAGAAACACACGCACGCGAGGAAACTGAGCGCCTTCTTCATTGGCAAGCTCCTGCCCGGAGGTCCGGGAGTTGAGGTGATGCGGCGCGGGTAGCGCTGGGGTCTGCGGCGGGTCAAGCCAAGCGCCCGTCGGAAGCACGGTGTGACATATGACCATCCGGGACGTCATCACCAAGCGGGCGCCTAGGTTCGTCAGACCGGCGTGGCCGTTCACGCTGTGCGACAGCAGGGCACGCAGGAACGTCCGGCCTGGTCGCACGGACCCTCCGGCATGCACCAAGTGAGCATCCGGGATGGCCCATCGGACCGCTCGTGGTGGTCAGGTCCGCCGTACGCGGTGCACCGGCGGACCATCCGGGGCGCTCCACGGAGCACACGCGGTTCACCCCCGGAACAAAGGGACGACGCGGTTGGCCAACGTCGACCTCATGCAGCCAACACCAGTTCCGTTCGGCTGGTCCGTCATGGCCCGGCTCCTTGGCGTTGCCGCCACTGCGGGTGCCGTCGGCCCGAAGCCGTGCTGTGGGTAGATGCGTCGCGCACCGCGGCGCGGTCGTTCGCACCGCCCGGCGGCGCGACCCGGCGCGACCCGCCCACGCATCCTGCTGGTTTCCCACGTCGAACAAGCCTGCTAGACAGCGCCCTTGTCGACCCTGGCTCTCCGCTGGGAGGTCACGGAGGTTGGAGCCGTTGCCGCTGATTCGTGAGGTAACCATTGAGAACTTCAAGTCCATCCGCACCCTTACGATGGCACTTGGGAGGGTGAATGTGCTCATCGGCGAGAACGGGTCGGGCAAGAGCAACCTCTTGGAGGCGCTGGTGATGGGATGCGCCGCTGGCCGCGGCCGGGAAGGGCCTGAGTACCTCGCGCCGCGCGGAGTCCGGGTGACGGATCCCAAGTACATGCGCTCTGCCTTTGATGAAGGAAGTTCTGGGATCCCGGCCCGCGTGCACCTCCGGGATGAACGCGGCGTCGAGACGAGCGTGGAGTTGAACTTTGACCCGTCAGAGAACGCCAGGTTTCGCGGGTTCATGGCAAGCATGATGCCTAGGATCCTGCAAACGCTCACAGCATCCGGGGAGACCCGGTTCCTGGCTCCGCTCAACAATCTCATGCATTCCGGAACGCTCACGCAGGAGGACCAAAAGGATCTTGACGCATTCCTTGAGATGATCCTCAAGACCGTTACGGAAGCCGGGACCATCAATGCCCCACCGGATTTCCGAATATTCGCACCCGAGAACGCCTCCCTCCGTGCGTTCCAACTAGAAGGCCAAACGCTCCCGCTCAGCGGCTCTGGTGTGGGCCTTTTTGCCCATCTCAAGGCCCTCTCCGTGGACAAGCAGCCCGTCTTCCAGAAGATCACTGACCGGCTGGCGCTTTTGGACTGGTTTGAGAAGCTGGAGATGCCACAGGACTTGGCGCCGCAGGAACGGAGCATCCGCATCCGTGACCGATTCCTCTCTCCGGGAGCGTTGTTTGATCAGCGCAGCGCCAATGAGGGTTTCCTCTTCCTTCTTTTCTATTTCACGTTGTTCATCAGCCCAGAAACCCCGGCTTTCTTTGCCGTCGACAACGTGGACGCGTCGCTGAATCCCAAGCTATGCCGCGCGCTGGTGAAGGATTTGGCCCAACTCGCCGTTGACCATGGCAAGCAGGTCATCTTCACCACCCACAACCCCTCGGTGCTTGATGGCCTGGACCTCTCAGATGAAGAGCAGCGTCTCTTCGTCGTCGAGCGTGGGGAGGATGGTGCCACGCATGTTCGACGCGTCCCTCAACCCAGGCCGCCTGAAGGTGAATCCCCGGTGAAGCTGTCCGACGCATTCCTCCGAGGCTACCTGGGTGGACTGCCCAACAATTTCTGAGGCAGCAGCGTGCTCACGTTTGGGGTCATTGCGGAAGGAAAAACGGACTTTCCGGTCCTGAGGAACATCCTGTGCGGTTACTTCACCGACCCGGCGGTCAACCGGGTGCAGCCGGAGAACGACGAAGATCCCGCGGGCTGGTCGCAGGTGTTTGCGGCACTGAACAAAGGCAAGCACCGTGAAGCCCTGCAGTTCAACGACTTCGTGGTTGTGCACGTGGATACCGACGTGTGCCAGGAAAAGGGCTTTGATGTCCCCGTGCACGCGGAAGGGCGGGCGCTTTCCAAGGACGAGGTGCTGGACCGCGTTTGTCAGAGATTGAAGGAGCTCTTGGGAGCACCTTTCCTGGACCGCTACGGAGACCGGGTCATCCTTGCCGTCGCTGTAGAGGCCATCGAATGCTGGCTGATGCCCCTGCTCTTCCGCGATGCAAAACAAGCCAAGACCACCGGCTGCCTGAGAGCTGTGAACCGTGAGAGGACGCGGAGGAACTTGCTCGCCCTCTCCAGCGCGGACGAGAAACAGAAGTTCCTGCGACAGTACGACGATGCGTCGCGCGAGTATCGCACGCGCAAGACACTGCTTGAACGCGCTCCGGAGAACCTCAGTCTGGCGCATTTTGTCTTTCAATTGAGCCTCCTCACGCCAACCGTCATCGACCGGAGTTGAGGATCGGATCGGCGGTGTCCCAGGTCGCCCGACGGGCCCCGCCCGCTGAGCACCATCGGACCAACGGGGCGGGACGGAAGGCCGCCTGCGGGGTTCCGGCACAACTGTGCGCGCCTGTCGGGCAGGCGACGGGCGTGGACTGGCCATGGCGTGGTGGCGGCCAACTTTGGCTGCCCGGGGGGTTCACGCGGAGCCTGGCCCGCGCTGGAGAACTGAACGCGGGACCGCGCCTGAGTCTGTCCACCGCGAAAAGGCCCTCAACCGCGCCGGTGTGCCATTTCCGCCACTTTCCCCGGCACGTGCTGGTTTGGCCGTCGCGGGAGTTCGCCGCCTTCAGCAGGCGTTCCGCCCAGCAACAACCACCCGCAATAGACGGCAAAGAACGTCACCAGCAGCGCGCCCGCGGGACGGGACACGCGTTGCCGGTGGAACGTGAGCAGTCCCAGCAATCCGCCCGTGGCCAGCATGATCCACATGTCCACGCCGCTGAGCGCCGCGGCCACGGGGATGGGCGTGACCAGCCCGGCCACGCCCAGGATCATCAGCGTGTTGAACACGTTGGAGCCCACCACGTTGGCTACCGCCATCTCGTGGTGCCCGCGCCGCGCGGCCAACAGGCTTGCCGCCAGTTCCGGGAGTGAGGTGCCCACCGCCACCACGGTCAGGCCAATGACCCGTTCAGTGATACCCAGCATTCGCGCGGTGTGAATGGCGCCGTTGACCAGGGCGGACGCGCTCACCGACAGCGCCACCAGCGTGACCAGCAGTCCCAGCAGCAGAGCGGGCAGCGGGCGGGTGGCCAGACCCGCCGCCGGGGGCGGCACCTGTTCCGCCAGTTCCTGGCGCTCCGCCGGTGGCAGGACCCGCCGCGCCAGCCACACCGAGTAGGAAATGAACGCCACCATGGCGGCCGTCAGCAGCGCGGCCTCCACCCGGTCCAGCAGGCCGTCACGGGACAGCACCAGCACCAGCGCCCCGGACAGCATCATCACCGGGTACTCCAGCCGGAGGATGGCGGGAGCAATGGGAACGGGCCAGGCAAGTGCCACCGCTCCGAGGACGAGCGTGAGGTTGGAGATGTTGGAGCCCACCACGTTGCCCACGGCAATATCGGGCGAGCCGTCCCAGGCGGCGGCCACGGAGACGAACAGCTCAGGGAACGACGTGCCCGCGGCCACCACCGTCAGGCCGATGACGGCGGGTGACAGGCGCGCCCGCTCTGCCAGCGCGGCGGCGAAATCAACGAGTTTGTCACCGGCAAGCCACAGCCCGGCCGTCCCGAGGACCATCAGCCCGATGTGAAGCACCACGGTGCACCCCGCGGTCCCCATGAGGGGACCCCCGGGATGGCGGCCCGACCATCCGTTGCCTGCATGACCGCCAGCGCGGCGGCGTGCACCCTTGTTCCTGTTCTCCGCAACTTGTCACACGGGTGGGCCCGCGCCTCAACCGTTGGCCCAGCGCCGCCGGACCCGCGCGACGCTCGCGTCCCCGGGGGTGTACGGTGCCCCGCCCGGTGGACAGGAGCAGTGCAGCGTGTGTGGCCGTGACTGGCCCGGGCCGCACACCGATGGAGAGGTGGCACCGTGACAACCGAGGGCAAGGAAGGCTGGCGCGGCGGCGCGGCGCTGCTTGGGGGCGTGGTGGCGGTGGGGCTGTTGGCCACCAGCCGGCAGTACCTCCCGTTCGTCGACGCGATGTCGCCCTCGGGCCGGATGCTGTTCTCGCTGGGTTTCCTGCTGCTCGCCGGGCTCGTGGCTGGCCAGGGGGCGGCCATGATCGGTCTGCCACGCCTCACGGGTTACCTGGCCGCGGGGCTCCTGTTCGGACCGGGTGGCGTGGCAATCGTCGGCCGCGAGCAGGTGACGTCCATGGCGCTGCTCAACGCGCTGGCCCTGGCGCTCATTGCGCTGCAAGCCGGTGCGGAGTTCACCACGGACATGCTCCGGCGCGGCCTGCGCAGTCTCACGTGGGGATCGGCGGCGCAGGTCCTGGTGGTCCTGCCCGGCATGGCGCTGCAGGGCGATCGCATTCTGGCTTGGGAACTTGAGAGGGGGGCTGCGTTCCGGAGGGCCGTGAGTCGAGGCAAGGGCGTGTGGCTCTGAAAAAGGTCAGCGGAAACGATCTGTTGCGTGCGAGGTCAAAGGCGAGTCCTCG
>JACRCW010000167.1 GCA_016218805.1 Deltaproteobacteria bacterium
CGCTTCATGGTGCGGTAGGCCTCGTTCTCCAGCTGCGCGTAGCGGGCAATGTCCGCCAGGTCCGCGCAGATGAAGGACAGCAGGTGGTCCCGCGGCAGGCCCTTGAGCATGAGGATGCGGTCAATGGCCTTCTTCTCAAAGATGCTGCAGCCAATGCCGTACGTCGTGTCGGTGGGGTACGCGATGACACCGCCCGCCTCCAGCACGGCCACCGCGCGTTCCACCTTCCGGGGCTCGGGGTGGTTGGGGTTGATCTGGAGCCGGAGACAGGTGGAGTGCGCCATGGAGTTGGGCCCTGGTGGGGGACAAGCACCTAGCGCAAAGCACCCTCCCATGGGAAGCGTGACCGCCGCCCGCGCACGACGGGCGTTGACAGTGAGCGGACCGCGTGCAAACCCACGCGGCCCGTCGGCAACACCGGCCCGGACCCCCCATGGCGCGCGAGAAGGACCTCCTGCACAAGAGCGACGAGCACAACGCTCGGGGAATTGAGCTGGCCGACAAGGGCTGGCTGGAGGAGGCCATCAACGAGTTCAAGAAAGCCATTGCCCTGGACCCGGACAGCGCGCACGCGCATGACAACCTGGCCTCCGTCTACGCGGAGCGGGGGCAGTTCCTGGAGGCGCTGGACGAATACCTGGCCGCCATCCGCCTGGAGCCGCAGGCGCCCACCGCGCACTACAACCTGGCCAGCTTCCTGGCCGCGCGCGCCCATGACGTGGCCGTGGCCGAATACAAGGCGTGCGTGGAGCTGGAGTTTGACTACCCGGACGTGCACCTGAACCTGGGGCTGACCTACGCGGAGCGCGGCATGTTTGAGGAGGCCCTGGCGGAGTACGCCACCGCCCTCAAGCTGCAGCCGGGGGACCCGGTGGCCCACCATGAAACGGCCACCGTGCTCATGGACCAGGGCCGCTACGGCGAGGCCGTGGGCCACCTCAAGAGCGTGCTGAAGGTGGAGCCGGACAGCGTTGACGCGCTCATTGACCTGGGCATCTGTTACACGGCCAAGGGCTTCTACACTGAGGCGGAGAAACACCTGGTGCACGCGCACCAGAAGGCCCCGGACGACGCGCTCTGCCACTACTACCTGGCCGGCCTGTGCGCCGCGCGCACCCGCGTGGATGAGGCGCTGGACCACCTGGGCAAGGCCTTTGCCAAGGAGCCGGACCGCGTGCGGCAATGGGCGGACACCGACCGGATGTTTGACGCCATCCGCGCTGACGCGCGCTTCCAGGACATCCTGCGCCCGTCCTGACGGCGCACCGAGGCGATAGATTGCCGCACGCGCCCAACCAACACACCCCGTCCCACCGCCACGCCCTCCGTGGCACGGGCCCTGCTGCCAGGGGGGGCCAACCATGAAGGGAGCGTGGATGCGGCGCCTGGCGTGGGTGATGGGCGGGGTGGTGCTGGCCCTTTGCACCGTGGTGGGGGGGACGTTGTTTGTGGTGCTGCGGGACCTGCCGTCGCTGGGAGGGATGCAGGACTACCGCCCGCCGGTGGCGGCCAAGGTCTTTGACCGCAACGGTGAGCTCATTGCCAGCTTCTACAAGGAGCGCCGCACCGTGGTGCGCCGTGAGGACATCCCCGGCCGCCTGGTCAACGCATTCCTGGCCGCCGAGGACGCGGACTTCTACGGGCACGGTGGCGTGGACCCCTCAGGCATTGCCGCGGCCATCCTGCAGGAGGTGGCGCACCGCGTGGCGGGGTCGCCGCGGCGGGGCGGGTCCACCATCACCCAACAGGTGGCCAAGACGTTCCTGCTCAGCCCGGAGCAGACCTACACACGCAAGATCCGTGAAGCGGTGCTGGCCTACCGGATTGAAGAGGCGTTCACCAAGGACGAGATCATCGCGCTGTACCTCAACCAGATTTACTTTGGGAACGGCGCGTACGGCGTGGAGGAGGCGGCGCAGACGTATTTTGGCAAGCACGTGGGCGAACTGACGCTGGCCGAGTGCGCCGTGATGGCGGCCATCCCCAAGAGCCCGACGAAGATCAACCCCGTGCACAACCCCAACCGCACCCTGCAGCGGCGCGCGTACGTGCTGGGACAGATGCAGGCGCGCGGCCTGGCGTCCGCCGAGGACGTGGCGCAGGCCATGACGGCCCCCTTGTTCCGTGACCGGCCGCCGCCGGAATTCCTGGGGCGGGCGCCGTACTACGCGGAGGAGGTCCGGCGGGAACTGGTCAAGCGCTTTGGCGAGGACGCCGTGTTCCACGACGGACTGGTGGCCTACGCCGCGGTGGACGCGCGGCTGGACGTGCTGGCCTCCCGCGCGCTGCAGGCCGGCCTGCGGGACGTGGACCGCCGCCGCGGCTTCCGCGGGCCGCTCATCCGCGTGGACCCGGACGAGATGAAGGGCTTTGTGGCCACGGTGCGGCGGGACATGGAGGACCGCCTCCCGCCGAACCCCGCCGAGCGCGCGCTGCTGGCCTGGGACTGGACGCTGGTCACCGCTGCGCACGTGCGCATGGGTGAGGAGGGCGCCAGCCAGGTTCGCATTGTCTACCGCGACGTGGGCGGGCAGCTGGCGGCGGTGGTGGAGTCCATTGCTGCGGACGGGCGTGAGGCGCTGATGGACCTGGGGACCACGCGCGGCGTGCTGCCACTGGCGGAGGTGAAGTGGGCGCGGCCGCGGCTCCCCAGCGGCGAGCTGGGGCCGCCGCCCAAGGGCGTGGGCGACGTGCTGCGCCCCGGCGACGTGGTGCTGGTGCGGATCACCAAGGAGGCGCCGGTCCCCGGCAGCGGCACCGCCACCGTCCCGCAGCTGTCACTGGAACAGCGCCCGGACGTGCAGGGCGCGGTGGTGGCCGTGGAGCCGGAGACGCGGCGCGTGCGCGCCATGGTGGGCGGGATGGACTTCAGGCGGTCCAGCTTCAACCGCGCCACCCAGGCGCGCCGCCAGCCGGGCAGCAGCTTCAAGCCGTTCATCTACGCGGCCGCCATCAAGAGCCGCGCGTTCACCCCGGCCACCATCCTGGTGGACGCGCCCAAGGTGTTTGTTGACCGCGGCGCGGGCAGGGACTGGAAGCCGGAAAACAGTGACGGCCGCTTCCGCGGTGACATCCGCCTGCGCGAATGCCTCACGCACTCCGTCAACATCTGCTCCATCACGCTGGTGGAGGCGCTCACGCCGCCGCAGGTCATTGGCATTGCCCGCAAGGTGGGCCTGGGGGACGCCTGGCCGGACAACCTGACCCTGGCGCTGGGAACCGGCGAGGTCACGCCGCTGGCGCTGGCCAACGCGTACGCCACCTTTGCGGACGAAGGGCGCTACGCACCGCCGGTGGTGCTGGAGAAGGTGAAGAACGCGGAGGGGAAGGTGCTGCTGGAGGCGCAGGTGGAGAAGGTGGAGGTGTTTGACCCGGCCACCGCGTTCGTGACGCTGTCCATGATGAAGAGCGTGGTGGAGGCGGGCACCGCGCGGCGGGTGAAGGAACTGGGCCGCCCGGTGGCCGGCAAGACGGGCACCACCAGCGAAGCGCGTGACGCGTGGTTCGGCGGGTGCGTGCCGGGGATGTGCAGCACGGTGTTCATTGGGATGGACAACAACGAACCGCTGGGCCCCGCGGAGGCCGGCGGCCGCGCGGCGGCACCCGTGTTCCTGGACTTCTACCGCGCCGCCCTGGAGGGCGCGCCCATCCGTGACTTTGAGCCGCCCGCGGGCGTGGAGATCCACGCCATTGATCCCAAGACGGGTCTGCTGGCGGCGGAATCGCAAGCGGACGCCATGGCCGAGGTGTTCCTGGAGGGGACCGCCCCCACCGAGGTGGTCAGCCCCGGTGGCGGCAGCCGGCCCGACGAGTGGCGCGACGACGAGGCGCCCTGACCTTCACACCACCCCGCGCGCCTTGAGCACATCCTCCCAGGCGCGGCGCGTTCCCTTCTTGGCCCGCCGTGACGGACCGGCCCGCAGCGCCGCCGTGATCGCGGCCGGGCGCCGCAGCACAAACGCGTGCGCCAGGGCCAGCGCCACCGCGTCGGAGGCGTCCTGCTGGGCTACTTCGGGCAGGCGCATCAGGGTGGCCACCAGGTGCTGCACCGCCTCCTTGCTGGCGCGGCCGTGGCCCGTGACGGCCAGTTTCACCTGCATGGGGCCGTACTCCACCACCTCCAGGCCCGCCTGCGCCACGGTCACCAGCGCCGCCCCGCGCGCCTGCCCCAGCACCAGCGCGCTGCGTGCGTTCTTGGAATGGTACGCGGTCTCCATGGAGCAGATGCTGGGACGGTGCTGCGCCACCACGGCCGCCAGACCCGCCGCAATGCGCACCAGGCGGGACGCCAGCGGGCTCGCCTCCGGCGAGCAGATGACGCCGTTGTCCACGTGGTCCGTGGCGCCGTCAGCTCGCAGGTCCACCACGGCCCACCCGGTGCGCAGGCTGCCCGGGTCAACGCCGAGGATGCGGGTCACGGTGGCGGGGGCGGGGGGGGCGGAGGTGGCGGCGGAGGCGGCGGCGGACCTGCACCGCGGCGCCTCCGGGGCGTGTCCTTGGGCGGTGGGGGCGCCGGCGTGTCGCCGGGGGTGAGCGTGATCTCCGCGGCCGCACCCTTGGCCACCTCCACCGTTTGCTTGGTCGTCGCGCCGCTGGCCGGGTCATCCAGCCTGAGGCGATAGGAGCCCGGCCGGAAGAACAGCGGGTCCACCGGCGCCTTGAACGGCATCTTCCTGCCGTTGATGAAGATGACCGTCCCGTCCGGCGCCCTGACCACGATGGCGCCCATCTCCTTGGGGAACTTGATGGCCGGCGCATCCGCGGCGGGCGGCGCCGGGGGCGGCGGCGGGGGCTTCTCGGCAACCGGGGGCTCGGCCGGCTTTTCGGCGGGTTTCTCGGCGACGGGCTCAACGGGCTGCTCGGCGGGCTTTTCGGCGGGCTTCTCAGCGACGGGTTCCGCCGGCTTTTCCGCAACGGGTTCCGCCGGCTTCTCCGCAACGGGCTCCGCCGGCTTTTCCGCGACGGGTTCCGCCGGCTTCTCCACCGGCTTCTCCGCAACGGGCTCCACCGGCTTTTCAGCGGGCTTCGCAACCGGCGGGGGAGTCTCGGCGGGCGGGGTCTGCGCGGCGCCGGGGCCCAGCACAAAATACCACCCGGCACCACCGCCAACGGCCAGCAGCCCCACGAGGGCCGCCACCAGTCCCCCCTTGCCGCCGCCGGACGGCCCGCGCAGGTCCGCACCTCCCGGCGGGACCAGGGCCGCGGCCGGGGCCAGTGCCATGGCGGGGACACCCGTGGGTGCCGGAGGGGGCGTGGACGCAAACGCCCCGCGCAGCTCCGGGCTGGCCAGCGGCCGGCCCAGGTCCGCCCGCTCCGTCGGCGCGGCGTCCACGTCCAGCAGCAGCGGCGCCGGGGGCGGCGGGAGGTACCCGCCGGGCATGGTGACCTCGGCCGGAGTGGCCAGGGAGCCGGGCGGCAGCGTCACCGGCATGGGGAGCGCCATGTCAGCCGTCTGGGCCTGTTCCGCCGCGCGCTGGCGGTCCGCCAGGGCGCTGAGCGGCAGGTCATCCTCCGGGGCTGTGACCGGGGTCTCCAGCGCGTGCTGCGGCGGCGCACTGGGTCTGGGGGGCGGGGGCGGGAGCGCAATGGCGCCGTCCGCGGACAGCGGAAGCGGCGCGGGCGTGGACGGCGGAGTGGCCAACCCGGTGGGCAGCGGCGTGGCCAACAGCGTGCGGCGCGGTCCGGGCGCGGGCACGCCCGGCATGGACGCACCGTCCGAACCCATGGACAGCGGCGTGAGGTCCAGCGCCGGAATGGCCGGCGTCTCCGGCATGGGTGGACCCGCCAGCGTGCCGGCCTGTGCCACCGGACCGGTCCACGCAGCCCGCAGCGGGTGGCCGTCCGGCATCAACCGCCCAATGAACCCCGCCACATCCGCTGGGGAAGCCTGCAGCCGCGCCAGCTCCAGGAACCGCTCCAGCGTGGAGCCAAAGGCGACGGCGGACTGGAAGCGCTCCGCCGGGTTCTTGGCCAGCCCCGTGGACAGCATGTCACCCAGCGCGGGCGGCAGCATGGGGGCCAGCGCCCGGGCGTCCGGGACGGGAGACTCCAGGATCAGGCGGAGGGTGTCCGCCGCCGTGTTGCCGCTGTAGGGCGGGCGGCCGGTGACCAGGCGGTAGAGGATGGCCGCCGCGGAGTACACGTCAGACCGCCGGTCCGGCGCACCACCGCGCGCCAGCTCCGGGGACACAAACCACAGGCGGCTTTCGTTGCCCTCCTGGGCGCGCGCCTGCACGCTGGGGTTGGCCAGCCCCAGGTCCATGATGCGCACGTCACCGTCAATGTTGAGCCACACGCTGTCCGGCGTGAGGTCGGTGTGCAGCAGGTTCATGGGCGCGCCGGAGGCGTCCACCGCCTCGTGGATGGCGTGCAGCCCCTTGCACAGCTCCGCCACCAGGTGCACCGCCAGCGGCCCGGGGATGGGCGTGGCCGTGATGGCCGCCTCGCGCAGCAGCACCGCCAGCGTGATGCCCGGGTTGGCCTCAAACATCCCGGCAATGCCCGCGCCGTCCGTCAGCACGTCCAGCACGCTGACCACGTTGGCGTTCCGCAGCTGGGTGGCGCAGCCCAGCAGGGCCTGCGCCGCCTGCGCGCCCGGCGGCGCCCCCGCGTGCATCACCCGCCGCACCAGCACCGGCACCGCGCCGGGGCCGGCGGGCAGCTCGGCCACCAGGGTCTCGCCGGGGGCACCCGACGGCAGGGAACCCACGATCCGAAGTGCGGCCAAGTCCGTCATGGAACCTCCGGGCGCGCCCGCGCGCCTCAGGCGCGCGAGAGCGCCTCCATCTCCGCCTGGTCGATGTCAAAGTTCGCGTGCACCTTCTGCACGTCGTCGTTCTCCTCCAGGCGCTCCATCAGCTTGAGCATGGTGGAGGCCTCCTGGCCAGAAATCTTCACCGTCGCCTGGGGAATCATGGTGATGTCGGCCGTGGCCGGCTTCAGCCCCGCCTTCTCAAACGCCATCTTGAGCGGCTCGTACGCCGCCGGCTCCGCCTTGACGTCAATGCTGCCGTCCGCTTCAGCCACGTCCTCCGCGCCGTGCTCCAGCGCCACTTCCATCACCTTGTCCTCCGTGGCCCCGGAGTCCGTCTCAAAGGAGAAGAACGCCTTGCGCGCAAACTGCCACGCCACCGCCCCGGACTGCGCCAGCGTGCCACCGGTCCGGGTGAACACAGAACGGATTTCCCCGGCGGTGCGGTGCCGGTTGTCCGTGGTCACTTCAACCAGGACGGCCACGCCGCCCGGGCCGTAGCCCTCATAGATGAGCTCCTCCAGCGTCTCGCCTTCACCCAGGGCACCGGCGCCGCGCTTGATGGCGCGCTCCATGGTGTCCTTGGGCATGCTGACCGCCTTGGCGTCATCCACCGCCTTGCGCAGCCGGAAGTTGCTGTCCACGTCGGGGCCACCCTGGCGGACGGCCACGGTGATCTCGCGGATGAGCTTGGTCCAGGAGGCGGAACGTGCCGCGTCCGCCTTGCCCTTGGTGTGCTTGATCTTGCTCCATTTGTTGTGGCCGGACATGAATCGTCATCCTTCGCTGGTCTGCCCGCCCAGGCGGGGCCGTGGTCCCGTCGACAAAAGGGCCGTCCGGCTAGCACGGCAGGTGGGGGGCCGCAACAACGCAACGGCGACAACCGCGCGCGCGAAAGCACACGCCAGCCTTGCGACCCGTTCCGCGCATGCCGGGGGAAGCCCCCGCCCGCCGTGCGGCGCGTCCTCTTGACCGTCGCCGCGGGGGCGGGGCAGCGTCCGCGGCTGCTGCCGCACAGGAGATCGCCATCTTGCCGCCACGTCTCATGGACTACGACACCGCCTGGACCGACGGCCGGCCCGGTTTGAGCGGCGGGAAAGGCCACGCCGCGCGCATGGCAACGAACACGTAGCGGGCAGGGTACGGGAGGATGCGATGAAGCGCCTGGCGTGGGAGACGCTGGTCCTGGCGGCGGTGCTATGCGGCTGCCCGCGTCGTGAAAACCCGGAGCGCACCTGCAACTCCGCCGCGGATTGCGTGCCCAGCGAGACGTGCAGCGGCGGCATCTGCGTGGCGCGCACCGGCGGGTCATCCTCCGGGACGCCGGGCAGCTCCAGCGCGACGGGCCTCAGCAGCAGCAGCGCATCAGCCGCGAGCAGCGCATCAGCCGCCAGCAGCGCATCAGCCGCGAGCAGCGCATCAGCCGCGAGCAGCGCCGCGCCGGCGACCAGCCAGGTCCCTGTGTCCAGTTCGTCGTCGGCCGCACTGCCGTCCAGCAGCGCATCCGTGGCCACCAGCGCGGCACCGGGCAGCAGTTCATCAGCGGGAGGCGGCTCCAGCAGCCTCCTTCCGTCCTCATCCAGCGCGGCCGTCCCGGACTTCTGGGACACCGCCACCTGGGACAACGGCATTTGGCACTGATTGGGAGGTGGTGATGAAGAGCTCACTCAAGACAACGGTCCTGTTCGCCGCGCTGGGGGCCGGTCTGGCCAGCACGGTGGCCATAGCCGCCAATGTGACGCTGCCGTACACGTTCTCCGCCGGCACGGTGATCCGGGCGGCTGAAGTCAACGCCAACTTCCAGGCCATCCAGGTGGCCAACGACGACAACCAGGCGCAAATCACCGCGCTGGACCAGCGCGTCCGCCTGCAGGAGGTGTGGACCCCGCCGCGGGTGGGCGCGTTCAACCTGGGCGCGGTGGACTTCGCGCCCACCGTGACGGGGACCACCATCGTCCACCGGGTCTATGACGAGTTCGGCGCGTCACCCATGGGTGCCAAGATTGGCGCGGCGATCCACCCGTACAACGGTTCCACGCCCACGCAGCTGGCCTGCTGGTTTTCCACGGACCTCAGCGGTGACCCGACCTCCAAGGTCCGCGCCACCCTGTGGAGCATCCCCATGGCCGGGGGCGCTGCTGCCCCGGGAGCTGTCCCGCTGGCCGCCGTGGAGCTGACGGGTCAGTCCCCGGTGAACACGCCCACTGAGTTCAGCACCGGCGCGTTCGTCGGTCCGCTGGGACGCACGGAGTTCGTCACCTGGGACGGCGTGACGGGCTATCGTTTTGTTGTGGAGATTGAGTTCGTGAACAAGAGCTATCCCAACTTCAAAGTGTACGGCTGCACGGTCCGCTGGCAGGCGGCAACCGCGGCGCCCTGAAGCTCCGCCGGCGCACCCATCCAGAAACCGCCACCCACGCACGCGGGTGACGTTGCGGCAGCTGTCAAACCGCAGCGCCACTTGTGCCTGCACAACCAGGCCGCAAACCGGGAGCCTGATCTGCCGGGAATAGGGTCCGGGCACGGGGTGTTGACCACTCGGAAGCGGCCGAACGGGTCGCAGGACAACACCCGGGGACGGGACACAGGAGCATGCCATGGAGAAGAAGACGGCAAAGAAGGAAGGCCAGAAGGCGCTGCGCGGATTCGCGCGTAACCCGGAGCTCGCCAGGATCGCCGGCCGCAAGGGCGGCATGAGCGTGGCCCCGTCGGAGAGGTCGTTCAGCAAGAACCATGACCTGGCGCGCCAGGCCGGCCGCAAGGGCGGCCAGAGTGTGGCCCCTGCGGAGCGTTCCTTCAGCAAGAACCATGAGTTGGCCCGCCAGGCCGGCCGCAAGGGCGGCATGAGCGTTCCGCCGCAGGAGCGGTCCTTCAGCAAGAACCCGGAGTTGGCCCGCGAAGCCGGCCGCAAGGGTGGCAGCACCTCCGGCGTGAAGCGCGCCGCGGGGATGGCCGCGCGTGCCGCCGAGGACCATGAGGACGTGCTGGCGGTGCCCGAGACGACGACGGAAGAGTGAGCCAGCGCGGTATGAGGTGTGCGGCGCGGCGGTCCCGGTGTGGGGTCGCCGCGCTTCGCCGTTGAGGCGCCCGGCGTGGCGCGGCGCCTGTTCCTGCAACCGGATCTCAGGGTCCGCCGCGCGGTGCGCACGCCGTGCGCGAAAAGGGCCCATTCCCTCCGCGGGCGCGGTTGACCCGCCGCGTAGGTACTCCTAGGTTCCGCGCCCTCGACGGGCGGCAGCGGTGCCGCCGTCGCCACGATCGGAGAGGCGCCATGCGGTCAGCGAGAATCTGGGCCGGCGTGCTTTCGGCCTGCGTGATGTTCCCCCTGTTGGGCGGCTGCGAAGGTGACCCCGCCACGCCCGAGTACTGGGTGAAGGCCCTGACGGAGCGCAAGACGCGCGACCAGGCGCTCAAGGACATCCGCAAGGAAAAGCTGGCGGTCCACGTGGACGGCCTCATTGCCCTGTCCAAGGACGAAGACGACCTCACCCGTCCCGACGTGGCGCAGCTGCTGGGCCAGATTGGCGAGAAGTTCCCCGAGACGCGCGAAAAGGTGGGCCCCGCGCTCAAGGAGATGGCGGATTACGGCGTGGGCGGCGCATCCGACAAGGCCAGCCGCGCCAAGAACAACACCAACAAGAACATCTGTGATGCCATGGCGCGCATCCACTACAGCGCCGGCGCCGAGGTGCTGGTCCGCCTGCTGGACAGCAAGGACCAGAACACGCGCCTGGCCGCCGTCACGGCGCTGGGCGAAATCGACGCCACCTCCGCCACCGACAAGCTCATCAAGGTTGTGGAGGAGGATGACAACAACTTCATGGTGAAGAACGCCATCAAGGCGCTGGGGAACATTGGTGATGCCAAGGCGGTGCCGGCCCTGGTGCGCATGCTGTTCTTTGAGCGCGCGGTGTCGTTCTACGCGGAGTCCTCCTACGCGCTGTTCCAGATTGGCAAGCCGGCGGTACCCGCGCTGGTGGACACGCTGGGCGGGAAGAAGGACCACCTGCAGAAGCTGCCGGTGGCGCCGGACCCCTGGATCGTCAAGGCCAAGTGCATTGAGGTGCTGGCGGACATTGGTGACGCCAAGGCCGGCGAAGCCGCAATGAGCGTCCTCAAGGCGCCGGACTCCGGCGTGGCGTTCCAGATCATTGCCGCGCAGAAGGCGGCCACCGCGGCGGGGCGCCTGGGCGTGAAGGACGCCGTGCCGTTCCTGCGGAAGATGGCCAGCAGCATTGACGTCACGCAGGCGGAGTTGCCGCTGGAAGCGCTGGAGCTCATTGGCGACCGCGCCGCCGGCGCGGAGATGGTCCGGTTGGCGGCCACGGATGTGTTCATGGCGGATTGCCAGAAGCAGTTTGACGCCGAGGCGTGCAAGAACAGTGCGGAAGAGGTGCGCCAGCTGCGCCTGGAGGCGGGCACCCGCCTGGCCGGCGCCTCTGAACTGGGCGCCGTGGAGAAGATGGAAGCCGCTGAGAAGGACGCCAAGCTCAAGGAGATGATTGGCAAGGAGAAGGCGCGGCTGGTGGCGGCCAAGGAATGCGGTGACAAGGCGGAGTGCTGGGCGGGCAAGCTCAAGGACCCCAACCCCAAGGTTCGCGACAAGGCCGGCTGGGAGCTCTCCTGGGCCAAGAAGGCGGACACCTCCGCCGCGCTCATTGAGGCGCTCAAGGATGAGGACCTGGAGGCGCGGTTTGCGGTGTTTGTGGCGCTGAGCCGCCTGATGCCCAAGGAGGGCGCGGACAAGGTGGCGGCCATCCTGAAGGCGGAGACCGGCAAGCTGCAGTTCATCAAGATCAACGAGGACCTCAAGCGCCTCGAGATCAAGATGCGGCGCGGCTACTGAGCCGGGTCCGGCAGCAGGTCCAGCTTGGCGTACACCTCGTGCAGCGCGAGCGCCGCGCTCAGCGCGGGTAGCTCCAGCACCGCCTCCTTCCCCTGCGCCACCGTGAGAATCCACTGGCCGGTGGGGAGGCGGTGGAAGTGCTCAATCCGCTCTTCCAGCTGACTCACCAGCAGGTACTCCTCCAGAGACGGGATGTTCCGGTAGTCCGCGAACTTGGCGCCGCGGTCGTACGCCTCGGTGGAGTCGGACAATACCTCGACGAGCAGCACGGGGTTGGTGAGCGAGTCCGCATCCCGGGTGTGCATCTGCTGCCGTCCACACGCCACCGACACGTCGGGGTAGCAGTAGGCGCCAGTGGAGGGGATGTGGATGCGCTGGTCGGGGCCGTAGACGATGCAGGGGCGGCTCCGCAGCAGCACCGAGAGGGAGGAGAGGATGTTGGCGGCGATGACGTTGTGCCGGGCTGACGCACCGGACATGGCGAGGATCTCGCCGTTGATGAACTCGTGCTTGGTGTCGCTGCGGCGCTCCTGTTCCAGGTAGGTCGCCTCGTCCATCTTTGCTCGCGTGGCAATCATGCACTGAAGGGTAGCCCCTGCAGCGAGACTGTCCAATCCGCCGACCGCCGCGGACTGCGGGGCGGTACCCCGCGCATCCGCGTGCGCCATCTCCTAGGCTGCTGCACGCCATGGCCCGCGCCTCCGACGTCCTGACCCGCTTCCACCCCACGGTGGCGGAGTGGTTCCGCGCCTCCTTTGACGCTCCTACGCGCGCCCAGGAGCGCGCCTGGCCGCCCATCCTGGACGGGAAATCCACGCTGCTGTTGGCACCCACCGGCAGCGGCAAGACGCTGGCGGCGTTCCTGGCGGCCATTGACCGGTTGATGTTTGCCCCGCGCGCGGCCGGGCGCGGCTGCCGCGTGCTGTACGTCTCCCCGCTCAAGGCGCTGGCCGTGGACGTGGAGCGCAACCTGCGCGCGCCCATTGCCGGCATCACGGCGGCGGCGCAGCGGCGCGGGGAGGCGCACCACGTCCCGGACATTGCCATCCGCACCGGTGACACGGAGAGCCGCGAACGCGCCCGCATCCGCCGCCACCCTCCGGACATCCTCATCACCACCCCGGAGTCGCTGTATCTCATGCTCACCAGCGGCGCGCGGGACGTGCTGGCCGGCGTGGAGACGGTGATCATTGACGAGATCCACGCCGTGGCGCCCACCAAGCGCGGCACGCACCTCATGCTGACGCTGGAGCGGCTGGAAGCGCTGCGCAAGGACGCGCCGCCACTGCAGCGCATTGGCCTGTCCGCCACGCAGCGCCCTTTGGAGGAGATTGCCCGGCTGTTGGGCGGCGGCAACCCGTCCGCGGACGGCGGGTGGACGCCGCGGGCGGTGGAGGTGGTGGACGCGGGACACCGGCGCGCGCTGGAGGTGCGCGTGGAGGTCCCGGTGGAGGACATGTCCCGGCTCAGTGACGATGACACGGGGCCGACCTCGCGCAGCATCTGGCCGGCCATCCACCCGCGGCTGGTGGAACTGGTGCGGGCGCACCGTTCCACCATGATCTTTGTGAACAGCCGGCGCCTGTCAGAGCGCCTGGCCGGCGCACTCAACGAAGCCGCAGGCGAGCCGCTGGTGGAGGCGCACCACGGGTCCATCTCCAAGGAGAAGCGCGCGGAGATTGAGGACCGCCTCAAGAAGGGGGACCTCCCGGCCATGGTGGCGACCTCCTCCATGGAGCTGGGCGTGGACATGGGCGCCGTGGACCTGGTCATCCAGGTGGAGGCGCCGCCGTCGGTGGCGTCGGGCATGCAGCGCATTGGGCGCGCGGGGCACCAGGTGGGCGCGGTGTCCAAGGGCGTGGTGTTCCCGAAATTCCGCGGGGACCTGCTGGCGTGCGCGGCCGCGGTCTCCCGCATGCAGGAAGGCGAAGTGGAATCCACGGCGTACCCGCGCAACCCGCTGGACGTGCTGGCGCAGCAGGTGGTGGCCATGGTGGCCATGGAGCCCATGCACGTGGACGAGGTGTACGACCTGGTCCGGCGCGCGGCCCCGTATGCGGAGCTGCCGCGCGGCGGGTTTGAAGGCGTGCTGGACATGCTGTCCGGGCGCTACCCGTCGGACGAGCTCAGCGAGCTGCGGCCGCGCGTGACGTGGGACCGCGTGAGCGGGCGGCTGACCGCGCGCGCGGGCGCCCAGCACGTGGCGATCACCAACGCGGGGACGATTCCCGACCGCGGCCTGTACGGCGTGTACCTGGCCACCGATGCGGGCGCGAAGAGCCGGCGCGTGGGCGAACTCGACGAGGAGATGGTGTTCGAGAGCCGCGTGGGGGACGTGTTCCTGCTGGGCGCGTCGTCATGGCGGATTGAGGACATCACGCATGACCGCGTGCTGGTGACGCCCGCGCCGGGGCAGCCGGGGCGGATGCCCTTCTGGCACGGGGACCGCCCGGGGCGGCCGCTGGAATTCGGCCGGGCCATTGGGGCGCTGGCGCGCAAGCTGGTGGGCATGGAGCGCGCGGCGGCGGCGGAGCACCTGGCCACGGCGCACGGGCTGGACGAGAACGCCCGCCACAACCTGCTGGCCTACCTGCACGAACAGAAGGACGCCACCGGGGAAGTCCCCTCGGACCGTGCCGTGGTGGTGGAGCGCTACCAGGACGAGGTGGGCGACTGGCGCGTGTGCGTGATGACACCGCTGGGCGCGCGCGTGCACGCGCCGTGGGCCGCGGTGGTGGCCGGCCGGCTGCGCGCGGCCACGGACGCGCACGTGGAGATGCTGTGGTCCGACGACGGGATGGTGTTCCGGCTGCCGGACGCGGACCGCCCGCCGCCGGTGGAGTGGTTCCTCCCCGACCCGGATGACGTGGAGGGCGAGCTGGTAACGGGACTGGGCGCCACCAGCCTGTTTGCTTCCCACTTCCGCGAGAACGCGGCGCGCGCACTGCTGCTGCCGCGCAGGGACCCGCGCAAACGGTCGCCGTTGTGGGCACAGCGCAAACGCGCGGCGGACCTGCTGGCGGTGGCCTCCCGCTTCCCGTCCTTTCCCATCATCCTGGAGACCTACCGGCAGTGCCTTCGTGACGTGTTTGACCTCCCGGGCCTGCTGGAGGTGCTGGCGGCCATCCGCTCCCGCAAGGTGCGCGTGACCACGGTGGACAGCCGCACTCCCAGCCCGTTTGCCGCGTCCTTGATGTTCACCTACGTGGCCAATTTCATCTACGACCAGGACGCCCCCCTGGCGGAGCGCCGCGCGCAGGCGCTCACCGTGGACCACGCGCAGCTGCGTGAACTGCTGGGGGACGCGGAGCTGCGCGAGCTGCTGGACCCTGACGCGGTGGAGGGCGTGGGGCGGGGGCTGCAGCGGCTGGACGGGCGGCTGCCGCTCAAAGCCGCGGACCACGTGCATGACCTGCTCCGCGTGCTGGGGGACCTCACCGACGACGAGATTGCCGCGCGCGGGGCGGAGCCCGGGCAGCTGCAGGGATGGCTGGGGGACCTGGGCGAGGCGCGCCGGGTGCTGCAGGTCACCGTGGCGGGCGAGCGCCGGCGCATCGCCGTGGAGGATGCGGGCCGTTACCGGGACGCGCTGGGCGCGGTGCCGCCGCCGGGCGTGCCGCAGGTGTTCCTGGAGGCGGGTGCGGACCCGTTGGGTGATCTGGTGGCCCGCTACGCGCGCACGCACGGGCCGTTCACCGTGGAACAGGTGGCGCGGCGGTTGGGCCTGGGCGTGGCGCCGGTGCTGGGCGTGCTGCGGCGGCTGGCGGAGCGCGGCAAGGTGCTGGAGGGGGAGTTTGTCCCGGGCGGCCACGGGCGCGAATGGGTGGACTCCGACGTGCTGCGGGCCATCAAGCGGCGCAGCCTGGCGCGGTTGCGGCGCGAGGTGGAGCCGGTGGAGCCGCGCGTCCTGGCGCGGTTCCTGGCTGACTGGCAGGGGCTCACGCGTCCGCGCGCCGGCCTGGATGCGCTGCTGGGTGTGGTGGAGCAGCTGCAGGGCGCGGCCATCCCGGCCAGCGTGTTGGAGTCTGAGGTGCTGCCCGCGCGCGTGGAGGGTTACCGGCCGGGTGACCTGGACGCGCTGTGCACCGCGGGGGAGGTGGCCTGGCGCGGCCTGGAGCCCCTGGGCCCGCACGACGGGCGGATTGCGCTGTACCTGGTGGACCAGGTGGCGCTGCTGGCCCCGCCGCCCCTGCCCGTGGAGGGTGAGCTGGCCGCGCGCATCCGCACGCTGCTGGCCGAGCGCGGCGCGCTGTTCTTTGCCGACATCACCGCGCGGACCGGTGTGTTCCCGCAGGACGTGTTGCGCACGCTGTGGGACCTGGTCTGGGCCGGCGAGGTCACCAATGACACGCTCGCCCCGCTGCGCTCGTTGCTGCGCGCCTCGGGGCAGGCGGCCAAGCACCCGCGCAGCCGCAGCGCCACCTTCCGCTCACGCCGCAGCCTGCCGCCGGGGAGCGAAGGCCGCTGGTCACTGCTGACCGTCCAAGGCAGCCACACCGAGACGGAGCGGCGCATGGCACTGGTGCGCACGCTGCTGGAGCGCCACGGCGTGCTCACGCGTGAGGCCGTGCACGCGGAGGGCATCCCCGGGGGCTTCTCCGCCGTGTACGACGTGCTGGGGGCCATGGAGGAGACCGGGAAGGTGCGGCGCGGGTACTTTGTGGCGGGCCTGGGCGCCACGCAGTTTGCCCTGCCCGGCGCGGACGAGCGCTTGCGCGCCCACCGCGAGGTCCCCGACGACAAGCGCACCCACGTGCTGGCCGCCACCGACCCGGCCAACCCGTACGGGGCCGCGCTGCCGTGGCCGGAGCGCGAGGGCACCCGGCCCGCCCGCGCCGCGGGGGCCCAGGTGGTGATCCATGACGGGGCGCTGGCCGCGTTTGCGCGCAGCACGGAGAAGAACGTGCTCACCTTCTTCCCGGAGGAGGAGCCCGCCCGCGGCGAGATGGCGGCGGCGGTGGCCCGGGTCCTCTCCGCCCGCGTGGACGAGGGCCGTGCGCGCGCGCTGCTGGTGGGCCAGGTGGATGGGGCAGATCCCCGGGACAGCGCGCTGGGGCGCGAACTGGCCGAGCGCGGTTTCCAGCCGGGCATGCGCGGCCTGATGAAGCGGGCCAGCCCGTCGGGGCGGCTACCGCCGCGCTGACCGGAGGGCGCCCCTGCCGCGGACGCGCAAAGGCGCTACAAGCGCGCCCGGAGGAAGGACGCCATGGGGACGCAGGGCAAGCTCATCCAGCCGCGGGACATCAAGGACGACGCCGCCCGGCGCGAGATTGTGATCCCGTGGACGGACGGGCACCTCTCCCGCTTCCCCTACCAGGTGCTGCGCGGCTGGTGCCCGTGCGCCGAGTGCCAGGGCCACGGCGGGACGCTGACCTGGCAGGAGGTGCCGCCGGTGGGTTTTGTGAAGGTGCAGCCGGTGGGGCTGTATGGCGCCCAGTTCACCTGGAGCGACATGCACGGCCACGGCATCTTCCGCTTTGATTACCTGCGCGAGCTGTGTTGCTGCGAGGCCTGCACCAAACAGCGCGGCGGCAAACCCCCGCGCCCCGCCGCTGCCGGCTGAACGGTCCCCACAAGACGCCGACAGCGCGGCCACCGGCGTTGGACCGGCGGACCGCGCTGCGGGGTACTGCTCCAACGGAAGACGCCGATCAGCGCTTGCTGTACTGGAAGCGCTTGCGGGCGCCGGGCTTGCCGTACTTCTTGCGCTCCACCTGGCGCGCATCACGCGTCAGGAAGCCCGCCTTCTTCAGCGGCGAACGGAAGTCCGCCTGGGCGGTGGACAGCGCGCGGGCCAACCCGTGGCGCACCGCGCCGGCCTGGCCGGACTGGCCGCCACCGCACACCGTCACGTGGATGTTCCACTTGCCGCGCGCCTCGGTCACATCCAGCGGCTGCATCAGCATCATGCGGAGCGCCTCGCGCGGGAAGTAGTTCTCCAGCGTGCGGCGGTTGACGGAGATCTGGCCGTCACCGGGGCTGATCCAGACGCGGGCGGTGGCTTCCTTGCGGCGGCCGGTGGCGTAGTAGCGGGATTCTTTCATGGCATTCGTCTCGAACCGTCAGGGGTGAGGAAGAAAGGTGGGCTCAGTCCTGGATGGCCAGGGGCTTGGGCTGCTGCGCCTTGTGGGGGTGATCCGCACCCTTGTAGACCTTCAGCTTGGTGAACTGGTGGCGTCCCATGCGCGTCTTGGGGAGCATGCCCTTCACGGCAATCTCCACCATCCGCTCGGGGTGCTGCGCGCGCATCTTGTCCGCCGCGGTGGCGCGTTCACCGCCCGGGAACTCGGTGTGACGCCAGTAGATCTTCTCCGTCTCCTTCTTGCCGGTCAGCACCACCTTCTCGGCGTTGACCACAACCACAAAGTCCCCCGTGTCCAGGTAGGGGGTGAAGGCGGCCTTGTTCTTGCCGCGCAGGACCATGGCCACCTGGGAGGCCAGCCGGCCCAGCGTCTTGCCGGCGGCATCCACCACGAACCACTGCGCGTTGATCTGTTCAGGCGTCGCGGGACGCGTGGGCAGGTGCTGCTTGGACGACATGGCGCGTACCTATCCGATTGCTTGGTTTCCGGACCGCGGCCCCGTTGGCGATCCCCGACGGCGGGCCCCGATCCTCAAAAGGGGTGGCGCATATACGGGAACCCGGCCATGTGCGTCAAGCACAATCACCGTCCCCGGCGCGGGGATCCGCGACGGAAACCCCCTCCCAGAAAACGCGAAACCCCGCCTCCCTTGCGGAAGGCGGGGTCTCGTTTTCCCAAGACCTCCAGGTTGCCCCGGCGGCTCAGGTCAGACTCACTTCACCGGGGCTTCGCCACCACCGACCTGGATCTCCGGGCGGTTCAGGTTGGCGAACATGGTCTGCGTGGCAATCCAGTTCATGCCCAGCCACACAAGCGCGCCCAACGTCCAACCGATGTAGGGCACCACCCAGATGACGTTGCCGACGATGTGCCAGACCAGAGAGGGGAGCGCCCACTCCAGGTCAAAGCCCTGGCCGAGCAGAGCGATCGGGCCCCAGACTGCGCCGTAGGGCAGCAGGCCGACGATCGTCAGCAGCATCTTCTTTTCTTCCAACTGGGGCTTCAGGTTGTCCGGCCACATGAATGCGAACCAGACCTTGCCGCCGCCCTCCGCAGCGGGAGCAGCTTCACCTTCAGTCATGACCAAGGGGGCCTTCTGGGGGGCCGCGTGAGCAGCCGCCGGGGCCAAGGCGCTGAGCGCCAGGGAGAGGGCCGCACCAGCAACAACAGTCTTCGCCATCGCGCTGAACATCAACTTCCTCCTGTTTGCGGGGCCTCTGGCCCCATCTTTGGTTGTTCCTAGCTCCAACACCAGA
>JACRCW010000169.1 GCA_016218805.1 Deltaproteobacteria bacterium
AGGACTGCCTTCGGATTCCACTCCGCCGAAGCCCTCATTGCGCTGGCCTATGCCAAGTTCGGCGGACTCTGCCCGCCGCTGCCAACCATGCTCTCGTGATCCCATGCGTCAATTTCAACCCATTCGGAGTGCAGGAGGGCCGGAAAGCGCGGGTTCCATGTATTGCGCCACGTGGGTCTTCCCCTGGCGGGTCTGACCGGCGAACGCCATGGAGGCCAGGTCATCCAGGTAGAGCACGTCCCCGAGCTCGCTGAGCTCCCGCAACATCTCCTGGGCACGCGCCTCCCATTGCCCGACGTAGCTCATCCCCGCAATGAAGCGATTTCCGTCAACGCGCCACACGTCACGCCGCTGATTGGCCTTGCTGTAGGCAACGTGGAGCCGGCGCGTGAACTCATGCACCAGCGCGGTCTTTCCTGCGCCGGATGGGCCCACCAGGCACACCGCCAGACCCTCGCGCGCCTCAAAGGTGGACACCAGTTGCCGCACCAGCGCCTCACGACCGAGACACCGCTCCAGCGTGTCATCCTGCGCGGCGTGACTGAGGTTTCTGCAGACGGTGCGCAGCGTGTCGGCCGTCAGCCGCCTACGACGACGACGCTCCTCCTTCTGCAACGGCGTCTCCGGCTCGCGCGTGCCCGGCGCCGCACGCGGTTTGTGCTGCGTCCTCTTCGCCAACCGCGGCAGCACGCTTGACGGGTAGACATCCACCTCAAGGATGTCCAAACGCTCCCTATGGCGCGAAACGCAGCTTTCAAGCGATTCAGCACGGGTTGCGAGGAGGTGCTTGCCCAGACGCCGCGCCAGGGTGTCCGGCAGGGAGTCCAGGGACGCCAGCGCAAAGCGCGCCTCCGGCAACCTGATTGGGGTCACGACGAAGAAGTCATCCTTCGGCCACTTCTCAATGAACACCGACACCATGCCCTTCAACTCGGCCTTGCGGCCCCGCTTCGGGTCCCGCGCCACGGAGTCCAGCCGCACCTGCCGCAGGCTCATGTGCGGCGGCAGGGCAAACGCCGCCTGCTCCAACGCACTGCTGTGCTCGTACGTATCCATCACCATCAACGCGAGATCGTCCCTGAGTTCCGCGGCCGACCCGCCCGACGTCCGGAACTCCGGCATGGCAGGCAACCACATTTCCACGTGGCGCGCGGAATGACGATCCACGATGAGCGGCAGCTTCAGTTCCACAGCGCCACCTCGTCCACGTCGAGCTGTTGTTCCAACCAGGCCTGCCAGATGTCGGCCAGGGGCGGCGGGTGGCCATCCACCAGCGGGTAGCCAGTCCTGGTGCGCAGGTCCTGGATCACGTGCTTGTCCCAGTCCACGCGCCGCACCTCAGCGCCGGGCTTGGCCTTCTCAATCTCCTCCAGGTCCGGCAGCGCGGCTCCCGCCCGCACTGCATCAACCAGAATGCGCAGCAGAAACGTGTTCCCGTTGGTGATGACGCGGTGGACGCCGTGCTCCGCACGGAGCAACCACCGCGCTGAAGTACCACCAAACGTGAGCGCCACAGCGAGCGCCTCATCGCCGGGAGGCGGCTGCCGGTCGTCGGGGCGCTTCCACTGGGGCGCCTGGGTGATCCGCGGTGGCTTGCCGGGCCGGCCGGCCGGCGTCTTCACCTCCCGCACCACGAGCACCTGGCAGTCCGTGCAGCTTATGGCATTCCGGTAGGCATGAACCCACTGGCGGGCCTGGGCGGCTCCGCCGCGGCTCCACGTCATGACCACCCGCACCGGGCTCCGGGGAGGATGCATGGCGGCAAAGAGTTCTTCCGCCATGGGCCGGAGGCCCGCTTCCACCGCCACCAGGTCCCCCCGCAACGAAGTGAGCGAATCCGCCGAACGATCGTAAAAGGCCTCAAACGCCACATCTTCAATGGCCGTGGCCTGGCGGGAACCGTGCTCCAGTTTCTCCACGATTTCCCGGGCAACCGTGGCATCCTGGGATTGCTTTTCCGCGGCGCTGTGATCCGCCCAGAAGGCGGGATGTTTGCTCGCCTTGTCAAAGAGGGCGGTGCGCTCCCGCAACTGCGTGACCACGGCACTGCGCTGGAGCTTCATTAGGCGCGCGCGCAGCTCGGCGGCGTCCGCCAGCAGTTGTTCAACCTGCGCGGTCATGTCCGGCGCGCCACGGCTGTCACCAAGGTGCGTGAAGACCACCCTTTCACCGTCGGCTTCGGCCGCCAGCACTGCGCCCCGGGTGTTGGGATGGGACGCCAATGACGACGCCAGGGGAACCACCAGGTCGCGCTCCAGCGCACGTTTGAGTGGGCGGGCGCCGTAGCGCGGATCCACACCGTTCTTCAGCAGGAGCGAACGCGCAACCGCGCCCACCTCCATGCGTACTCCCAGGCGGCGCAGTCCTTCCCGACGGGGAACGGCCTGCAACTCACGGTCAAGCACGTGGTGGAGGACTGGTGGCGGCAGTGACGAGAAGACAATGACGTCATCCAGCCGGTTGAAGAGCTCCGGGCGGAAGAACCGCTCCACCTCGCCCCGGTAGTGCCTGCGCCGGTCAGCGTCCTCCGCGCCACCCTCCGCGGACCGGCCAAATCCCACTGTGGTGCGCAACGTGTCCGCGCCAAGGTTGGACGTCAGGATGATGACGGCGTTCCGGAAGTCCGTGAAGCGTCCCGTGGCGTCGGTCAGGCGCCCCTCCCCCAGCACGCCCAACAACGCGTCAAACACCGCCGGGTGCGCCTTCTCAATCTCATCCAGCAGCACCACGCAGAACGGCTCCCGCCGCACGGACGACGCCAGCAGCCCGGGACTCTCCGGGGTACCCAGGAGCCGCTCCAGCGCATCCGGCCCGGCGTATTCACCCATATCCAGGCGCACGAGGCGCTCGCGCGAGGAAAAGACGCATTCGCACAGCGCCTTGGCAAGTTCAGTCTTTCCCACGCCGGTGGGCCCGCAGAAGAACAACACCGCCATGGGCCGGTGTTCATCCGTCAGCCCGGCCTTGATCCGCGCCACGGCTTCCACCGCGCGGGCCACCGCTTCGTCCTGCCCCATCACCGCGCGTGCCATGCTGGCCTGCAGTTCCGCGCGCGGCATGGGCAGGTCGTCCCGGAGCAGCCGCTCGGGTAGGCCGCTTTCTGACGAGAAATGCCCCACCGCCACGTTCTCCGTGATGCGCGTGGTGCCGGCATGTGCCGCCGCGTCGGCGACGCGCCGGAGGAACGCGGCCCCCGTCCCAACCGCCGAACCATAGGGCCAGAACCGCCGGGCCAGCCGGAGGGTCAGCCGCACCACCTCGTCGTCAATCACAACCTTTCTGCGCGTGCCCTGGCGGCCGGCAACAGCCAGCAGGACGCGCTCCGCCTGGGCAGGGGGCGGTTCCTCCACGCGCAGCACGGTCCACTGCCGTGCAAAGGACTGGTTGATGTTCTCCACGCGTGACCACGCCTCCGGAGTTGCCTCCGCCACCACGCTGATACGACGGGTTGCCAGGAGCGGGGTGATCAATTGGGAGACATTCTCCTCGCTGTGTGCGCTCTTGCCCGCGTGCAACAGGTCCTCTGCCGTTCCCAGGTCCAGCAGCACCCGGGACCGCTCCGCCTCCGCAAACGCTCGGAGCGTGTCTCCCTGCCACCCACCCAACATGCCGCCGCCGGCAATCAACCGCGGGCCGTCCAGGCGGAAGAACGGCCGCACGCGGCGGCCGGACGCCTGACGCTCCGCGGTCAACGCGCACGCAAGTTCATCCACCAGTGCCGTCTTGCCCACTCCGGCGCGCCCCACGATCACAACGGGCTCCGGACGTTCCGCCACCATCATGTTCCTGAGGCTGTGCACCAGCGCATCCACGTGAAACGCGCGCTCCAGTGTTCCTTCAAGGGCCAACCGGTGCAGGGCCACGCCCTTCGCCTCCAGGAGCGGCGTGGCAAACCGGCGGCGCACCCTGGCCGTCCACTTCTCTTCGGGGAGATCTTCCGGCGGGCCGTCCTCATCGGAGGGTGCCGCCGTGTGACTCTCCTCGTCCGTATCCGCATCCGGAAGTTCCGGATCGTCGTCGTCCTGTGGATCGGGCAGGCGTTCACGATGAAGGTCCTTGGCCCCGATGTCAGACAGGCGAACCGGTTCGGCGGACACTTCCACGTGCTGGAACAACTCGGAACCGTCACTCCGCAGGCCCAGCAGCGAGTGGTCCCCCTGGGCCTCCAGATGCGCCTCCAGGAGGCGCTCCGCCGTGGTGGCCGCGTGTTCGTCGTCCTTCACCCAGGCGCGCCAATCCAGCCGCGGGACCCATACCTCCGCAAAGCCGGCGTGCACCGCCGTCAGCACGGCGGCAAACGCCAGCGGTTGCAGGTTGCGCCCTTGCGGTGTCCACACGGGAAGCGACTTGGGCGCCAGGCCCAGCGGGCGGAAGGCGGGACCATGCGGGAATGACGCCATGAGGCGCGGATGCGTGCGGGAGATCATGTCATCCAGCGCCAGGGTGAGTTCCTCCAGCGCGGGTTCCAGCGCCACCGCGTGCAGCGAAAGCGAACGGAGTCCCTTGGGTACAACCGAAACCCGTCCGCTGGCATGGCGCGCCACAAGCGTGATGATGCGGAACCGCATAGGCCGGATTCACCCACACGGACACGGCCGCCGGCAAGTGCCGTGCGAGACACCGCAAGGTTGCCGTCGTGGAGAGGGTGTCACATCACGCCGTGACGCGCGCGCTCAACAGCATTTCAAACCGGGCCACGGGCGTACCCTGCACGGATGCCAGCACATTGACGGGTGTTTCGTGCCGCTCACCGCTCCGCACGGCTGCTTCCACGGCGGCGCGGATCTTCCGGCCGTCCTCGCAGGTGAAATCCACGTGGCCATCCGCGCGCCGGAGAAACTCCGCTTTCATGTCCTTGAAGAGCACCTTCACCCGGCCGCGGTGCTGCCAGGCCAGGTCCATGGCCAGCATGCCGCCGGCGCAGTCCGCCCCGGTGCACAGCGCGCCCACGTACATGCTCCCCACGTGGTTGCGCGTCCGGCGGCACAGGCGGATCCGGAGGACCACGCGCTCGTCGTCGTACTGGGTCACCCGTGGCGCCAGAAAGGCAATCAGCGGAATGCGCAGCGTGGTGATGGTCTTGAGCAGCAGGTTGGCGCGGACGGTGGAAGGCAGGCGCACGGGATCTCCGGAGCGGGAGTCCCCGTGTAGCAGAGCCCGGTCATGCGTAGAAAGTACAAACCGCACCCCGCCAGGCGTCAGAGCCCTTGCATTTCCGGGCAGTTGCACCGGACCGGCCTGCGCGTCAGGTCCCTCTGCGCGCCTTCACAGCGCGGGGAGGCACCATGATCGCAGCATCCATTCCCACGGCAGACTTCAGCGTCGCGCAACTTGCCACGCCGCAGGTGCCGCAGGCCGCGGCGTTGCTGCTGGCCATCAATGATGACACGGCCTACTCGGACGAATGCGCGTGGCTGCTGCATTGCCTCACGCGGTGGCCGCCGCTGCAGGTGGGCGCAGTGGACCACGGGCAGCTGGTGGGCGTGGCCAGCGGCGCGGTGGACGAGCGCGACCCTGGACTGGGCTGGTCCCATGATCTGGTGGTGTCCGCTTCGTACCAGCACCACGGCGTGGGCGCGGCGTTGCTGCGGGCGCAGCTCCAGGGCTTCCGGCTGCTGGGGTGCTCGCGCATCCGGGGGCAGTCACCCACGCGGCTGGCCAGCGCCATTGCGTTCTTTGAGCATTTCGGGTTCCGCGTCGTGGATGAAACCACCGCGGCCGGATTCCCCGGTATTGCGGACGGAACCCGGGTATTCATCACCGAGTGCGCGTTGTGACCCAGCGCCGGGGTCAGGGCCGCGCGGGTGTCACGGGGCCGGGTTGAGCGCCCGGTGCAGCGTTCCCACTTCCTGCTCGCTGATGCCCACCCCGTTGCGGGGACGCATGCCGGCGGGACACATGGCGCCCAGCCCCTTCAACGCGCTGGCATCCAACCGCGCGGGCAGGTCCAGCGCGCGCGTCAGTCCCGCCTGCGCGCGGCCCGCCGCCGTGGTGTCCAGCTGAAAGGCCAGCTTGGCGGCGTTCCACGCCACTCCGGTCAGTCCCACGTCGTGGCTCCGGAAACTGTCCGGAATGCGGTTGTCCTTGAAGAGGGTGACCACGTCCTTGAGGTCCAGCGATTTCTCGCCTTTTGCATTGGGGGTGCCAAACACCATGGTCAGCGCGGCAATCTCCACCACGCCCAGCGCCTTGTCCCGCAGGCCGCCCTGCTCCTGCGCCATGCGCAGTGACTCCGCCTTGGACAGGTCCGACAGCGTCAGCGACTTGCCGTCGCTGGAGAAGCTCATGAGTTGGTCCAGGTATTTCTGGTTGAAGCCACCGTCCTGCAGCGGCCCCAGGCTTCCCTTGTGGTCCAGCGTGCTCCCGTACAGCTTGAACAGGTTGAGCTTGTTGGCAAACGCGTTCCCTTCAATGGCCAGCGTCCCGCCGTGTGCCAGCAACAGCTGGGCGGGCGTGGACAACCCCATCTTGTTGAGCGCCTCCTTGAGCTGGGTGACCTGGACGTTCCCGTCCTTGTCCGGCGTCAGCATGCCTTCCATGACCAGCACGGAGAGCATGGGACAGGGGATGGCACTGGCGCGTGCGTCCCCCACCTTGTCCACCAGGTGCTGGCGGAGCTGTGGCAGGTTCTGCATGGGGAAGCTGGGCCGTGGCGACGAGCTGATGCCGGACATGCGTGCCTCCTGGGGCGTTCAGGTGTTGAGGAAACCGGGACGGCTGGCGGGCGCGGGGGGCTTCATGGACGCCAACGACCGCAGGTAGAGTTCCCTGAGCGTGTCATTGAGCGTGGTGGAGTCCACGGTGAGCGTCAACGACGTCAGCACGCCCGCATCCAGGCGCAGCGCCTGGAACTGGCGGACGGTGGCAAGCGTTCCGGCGGGGAAATCAAACACCACCAGCATCCCCCGGCCACCGTCATCAAACGCGAACGCCTGGGTCCCCAGCCCCTTGATGCCGTCCACGGCGCTCACCAGCTCCGCGCAGACCTCCCCGCACAGCATTTCCACCGTGGCAGCGGAGCCCACCACCCGACGGTGGATGATGAGGTTGGGCCGCACCGGCGTCTGCTTCTGCAGCATGCGCGGGTCCTTCAGGCCAGCGACGGGCGCACCCTTGAGGGTGAGCATCACTTCGTCCACGCCAAACTCCGGCGGCGGATTGAACTGAATCCCCTGCGCCTCAAACACGCTCATGCGCGCGCCCTCCCTGCTGAAATGGAACCGACACCGCTAGCAGCGGCGGAGACGTGACGCAACGGCATGCTCAAGAACTCCGCTGCGGGGCGTTGGGGTCATGCTTGCTGTGGGTCAGGGTGCCGTGGCGGGGGCGTGCACGCCGGTCTGCGGTTGCGTGTTCTCCTGCGCGCACCGGCGCACCCACGCAAACTGCAGCAGGTCCAGCGCCGCCAGGACGGCAATGAGCACCCACCCGGCGGGCGAGGCGAAGCGCGGCGTGAGCGGCCGGGCGAACGCCGCCGCGCTGCTGGTGGCGATGTCCCCGTCGTCGGTTGTGGCGGAGGCGTCCTCGGTCCGCGCGGAACGCGCTTCATCCACCAGTTGCCGGGCGCGCTCCAGGTGCGCCGCGGGCACGCGGACGCTGCACCCTCCCCCGCCCAGCCCCGGCGCCCAGGCGCCCAGGCCCGCGTCGCCCAGGACGGCGGGGATGTCCGCTGCCCCCACCACGGACACTACAAACCCGGCCTCCGCGACATCGCGGCATACGCACAGAACGACCCACCCGCTGGTCATGGCCCGGTCCTCCCGTGGTTACCCGCGGGGAACGGTAACACCCGCGCGCGCTGCCCACATGGCCGCGCCTGTGTGGGCGGTTCAGCCGGGCCCGGCCTTCTTGCGCAGCTTCTTGACCGCGGTCTCAATCTTCTCGTTGAGGCCGCGCTCCTTGCGCAGGGCCACCGCGGCGCGCTCCGCATCGTCAACCAGTTGCTTGAGCTCGCGCGCTTTTTCAATGGCCAGCTCCACCATGGCCTGCTGTTCGGCCAGTTCCTCCACCTGGGCGGCGGCGCGGTCCAGCAGTTCACGCGTGGCGCCCACCTCGTCACGCAGGCCGGACCACTGGCGGCCGGCCTCCTGCAGGTCCTCCAGGTTGTGCTGCAGCGCGTGGACACCGGCGCGGGCCTCCTGCACGTCGGCCACCACGCGTCCCACCTCGTCGGCGCGCGCGCGTGCGGCCGCGGCGGCGCGCTCCACCTCTTCGCGGCGGCGCTCCAGCACGTCCAGGGAATCATGCACCTCCTGCACCACGCTGAGGCGCTGCACCACGCTCTGCAATTCCTGGTCAGCCGCGGCCGCCATGGTGCGGACCTGGTCAAACATGGCCTGCCGCGCGTCCACGCGCTCCGCCGCGCCCTGCAGGGCCACGCGCTTCTCCTCCATGGTCCGCACCAGGCGCTCCAGGGTGCGGGCGTCATCCTGGGATGCGCCCAGTTGTGACTCCAGCGCCACCTGGGTGGCGCGGGCATCCGCGGCGGCACCGGCCAGCGCCTGCTCCAGGGCGCCCACCCGCCCCAGCTCGGTGACCAGCTGTGAGGCCTGCCGGGAGCGCTCATCCAGCAGGCGCGCGTACTCCTCCTGGCGGCGGACCAACTCGCGCAGCGCCTGCTCCTGCGCGGCCAGGTCGGACTTCTGGACCGCCATGGCGGTCAGGCGCTTCTCCGCCTCTTCCATGCGCGTGCGGATGCCGCGGATCTGCTCGGGGAGGGCAGCCAGCTTGCCGCGGAGGTCCTGCACCGCCTCCATCTCGCGGCGCAGGCCTTCCAGCTGCTGCCGAACGCCGTCGGTCGCCACGGACAGCGTCTGGATGTCACCGCGGCGCTTGAGCAGTTCCTGCCACTGGTTCTCCACGTCCTGGTGCAGGCCGGCCAGGCGGTCCAGGCGCGTGTGGATCTCCTCGGTCTGCCGCGCCCGGTGCTGCAGCTCCTCCATCTGGGACTCAATTTCGCGGCGGGACGCCACGGCGCCGGCCAGGACCTCCTGCCGCTCCTCCACCTCATCCAGCGCGCGCTGCAATTCGTCCGCGCGGCCGGCCATGGCGGGGAGCCCGTCCTGCGCCGCGCGCAGCCGGGAGAGCAGCGCGTCCGCCAAGGACGCTTCGCGCGCCAACTCCGCGCGTGACCGCTCCGCCGCCTCGCGTGCCAGCTCCCACTGTTTCAACGCGGCGTGCTGTTCCTGGAGCCCCGCGTACATCTGCTCAATGGACGCCATGTGTTCCGCGGTGGCGTGCGCGGCCTGTTTGACCTGATCCATGCGGGCGCGCGCGTCCTCCAGCTGGGCGCCGCGGTCACGCAGCTCGTCGTGGCGCTCGTGCAGCTCGCCCATCTCGGCCGCCACGCGGTCAGACAGGGCCTTGAGCAGCTCCCCGTCGGCGCGGACGCGGCGCGCGGCATCTTCCGTGCGCTCCGCGGCAGCCTCGGACGCGTTGAGGCGCGCTTCCAGGGCCTGCGCGCGCCGTGACGCATCCTCCATGATCTCGCGCGCGGTCTTGGCCACCTCGTTGGACTCGCGCAGGAGGGCGGCGTCCCGCAGCACCTGGTCGCGCATGGCACGCACGCCCTGCATCTCGCGGCCGGCCTCCGTGACAAAGTTCCGCAGCGCCTCCACCTGGTCCCGTTCCTCACCGGACAGGAACAGGTCCCGCGCGGCCCCACTGATCCGCTGCTCCAGCGCGGCCAGCGTCTCCAGCTGTCCGGCCACGGCGCGTTGCCGGTCCTCCATTTCGCGCAGCCGGGGATGCATGCGCGCCAGCATCTCATCCCACTGCTGGGGTGATCCCGCGCGGGCCACAATGTCCGTGACCACGTCCGAAGTGGCCTGCGCCTGGTCAATCAGCGGCTTGAGGCGCGTTTCCACGCCCTGGGCCACGCGCTGCATCAACTCCACCTGCTCGCCCTGCTCGCCCAGGGAGGCCACGGATTCCGCCAGGGACTGCTGCAGCGCACCCGCCTGCATCACCAGCCCGCCCAGCTTCAGCGCGGTGGCCTCCGCGCCGGCCAGCCGCTGCTCCATGGCGCCGAATCTCTGCTCGCGCTGTTCCACGGCGGCCATGCGCTGCGCCTGGCGGGTGGTCAGCGCCTCGGCCTGCCGCACCATTTCCATCAGCGCCTGGGCGCGGTGCGCCGCGTGCTGCTCCAGCTCGTCCGTGCCCATCCGCTCCACGGCGGGGGACTCATCCAGGCTGGCGCGGGGCGTGCGCGCGTTGGGTGGGCGGCGTCCCTGACCGGCGGCGGCCGCGTGGCGGGCCGCGCCCACACACACCACCAGGCGCGGGTCCACGGACAACCGCGGATCCTTCTTGAAGTACCGGCGCAGCGCCAGCGCCACAAACGGCAGCCGGGTGGGCCCGCCCGACAGGATCACGTGGTCCACCTGTGCGGCGGTGACCTGCGCGGTGCGCAGCGCCTCGTCACAGATCTTGAACCCGCGCTGCACCAGGTCCGCCACCATGCGCTCCAGGTGCGGGCGCTGCAGCACCAGGTCCACGTCATGCAGGGTGCCGTCCGCGGCGGGGACCGCGGGGACGGCCAGGCGCGCGGACTCCGCGTCCGCCAGCGCGTTCTTGGCCTGCTCCGCCGCGTCACGGATGCGCACCAGCGCGGCCGGGCTCTGCGCCAGGTCCACGCCCTGCTGGGCGCGGCACGCTTCCACCACGGACGAGACAATGCGGTTGTCCAGGTCATCCCCGCCCCACGTGGGGTCCTGGGACGCACCCGCCACGCGGCCCGCGCCGCCGCCCAGTTCCACCAGGGTGGCGCGGCATTCGTCCGCGCTCAGCTCAAACACCAGCGCGCGGACCGCGGGCCCGTCATCCAGCCCATAGGCGCGTGCGGCGGCCACCGGTTCTTCAATCACGTCCAGCGGCTCCAGCCCGGCCAGCCGCAGCGCGTCCGCCGCCGCGGCGCGCTGGCGCTCATTGAACCACGGCGGCACGGCCACCACGCCCGCCTCCGGGGCCTCCCCCAACCGGTCCCGCGCGCGCGCGCGCAGCTCGCGCACCAGGAACGCCTCAATCTCCTCAGGGCCGTACGCCCGGCCGTGGAGCACCAGCCGCACGGAATGCTCGGGGCCCTCGCGCAACTCGTAGGGCAGCGCCGCGCGCGCCTTCTGGACCTCGTCAGAAAAGAACGGGCGCCCCAGCAGCCGCTTGGCGCGCGCCACCGTGGTCCGCGGCGCGGTGAGCAGCTGATCCCGCGCCTCCCGCCCCACCAGGATCCGGCCGTCCGCCAGGATGGACACCACGGACGGAAGCTGCGGCTCACCCCACGCGTCAGGGATCACCTGCGGCACGCCATCCTTCACGGCCGCGGCGCGGGTGAAGCGCGTACCCAGGTCGATCCCGAGTGCCAGGGCGTCCGCCATGTGCTGCCGGTTCCGTTCTCCGTGGACGCCGTGTCCTAGCACGGGCGGGCGGGCGGCCGCGGTGTGCGAGCGGTGCCTCCGCCCTCCCACCCCTGCTGCCGGCGCGGCACGCGGATCCAGGATGCGCCGGGGGCCCAAGGGTCTGTAGAGTCCGCGCCCGGGCGGGCGAACTGAACTAGCGCGGAGGCAGTGAATGGCGACGTTGTTCCGCAAGAGCGGCGGGAGCACCGGCAAGGAGGCTGAGGAGCTGAGCGCCGCGGTGGCGGCCGCGCAGAAGGAGCGCGAGGCATTGCAGCAGCTGGTGGATCAGCTGGCCGGAGCGCAGAAGCTGGGTGACCTCATCACCCGCGCCGGCGCGGAGAAAGCGGCGCTGGAACAGGCGCTGGCCAACACGGAGAAGAACAAGCCGCGCTTTGCCTCCGCGGAGAAGGCGCTGCGTGACCTGGAGGGGCTGGCGGAGGCGCTGCAGGGCCGCGTGGCGGCCGCGGAGGGCAAGGCGGAAGCGCTGTCCAGCATGGACCAGCGGGTCCAGCGCCTGTCTGATGACGCCAAGAAGGCCGAGACCGCGGTGCAGGCCGCGTCCCAGAAGGCGCTGGACGCCGTCAAGGACGTGGAGGGGCGCCTGGAAGGCGTGGCCAAGCTGCAGGAGCTGGCCGGGCCGCTGCAGGAGAAGTTGTCGTCGTTGAACTCACTGTCTGAGTACGTGCAGCAGAAGGTGAAGCTGCTGGAGAAACAGAAGACCACGGTGGAGCACGCGCTGCTGGAGGGCAACCGGCTCAGCGAGCTGGTGTGGAAGATGGAGCAGCAGATCAAGACGCTGAAGGAGGGCGGCGCCGAGGCGGAGCGCGTGGAGCAGATCCTGGGGCGCGTGGAGGAGTTGTCCCAGCGGTCCAAGTCCGCACTGGAGGAGTCCACGCGCGGGACGGAGGCCACTGAGGCCACGGCGCGGCGCCTGGCCGAGGAGCGCGCGGCGCAGGAGGAGCTGCTGCGCACGCAGTCCGAACAGTTGGCCACCGTGCGCAAGGAGTATGAGGCGTTCAGCGGCCGCACCGACGCGCTGCGCGGCCAGCTGGCCGAATTGGAGAAGACCGCGGGCGACCTGGCAGAGAAGGAGCGCGCGCTGGCCGGGCTGACGCAGAAGCTGGACGGCGCATCCCGCCAGATCCGGGACAACCTGGCGCAGGCGGATGCGCTGCACGCGCGGCAGTCCGCGCTGTCCGCCCTGGAGGAACAGCTGGCTGACGTGGAGGGCGTGTCCCGCAAGGCCCTGGGACAGGCCGAGTCCCTGGCGAAGGCGCAGGCGGAGTTGGACCGCATCCGCGGCGAGATTGAGAAGCTCTACAAGTCCCACGCGGAGGTGGTGGCCCTGGTGGAGAAGCTGCGCGGCGAGCGCGTGTCGCTGGAGGCGTTCATGGAGCGCGCGCGGGACTTTGCCACGGGGGTGCCGGAGCTGGAGCGCCGCATGGGCGGCATCAAGGACGGGCTGGCCACGCTGGATGAGTCTGAGGCGCGCGCCAAGGAGATCCTGGCGCAGTCCGCGGACATGGCGGCGCACATGGAGCGCCTGGCCGCGCACCGTGACGTGGTGGAGAAGGTGGACGGCCGCCTGACGCGGCTGCATGAGCTGACCGCCGAGGTGGACCAGAAACACCTGGCGCAGATTGCGCGCCAGTCAGAGATTGACGGGCTGAAGAGCCGGTGTGACGCGCTGGGCATCCAGCTCAATGACGTGGAGCACAAGGTGGACGCGGTCTCCGCCGTGGAGCGGCGCCTGTCCCCGCTGCTGGAACAGGCCAAGGCGCTCAACACGGAGCTGGACAAGGCCAATGCGCGCTTCCGTTCCGCGCTGCGCGAGCAGGCCGCCGTGGACGCCCAGGAGAAGCGCCTCACCGCCATGGCGGAGGAGACCCGCGTCACGTCCGGGCAGGTGGAGGAACGCCTCAAGCAGGTCAACTCGCTGCAGGACGATCTCTCGCTGGCGTCGTCCGTGAAGGAGGACCTGTCCAAGGAGCTGGGCCAGGTCAGCGCGCGGCAGCTGGAGGTGGGCAGCCAGATGGACGCCGCGGAGACGCACCTCAAGCGCATCCAGGACACGCTCAAGAAGCTGGAGGGGCGCCAGAGTGTGCTGGCGCGCGGGGAAGAGGTCATCTCCCGCTTTGAGCTGCGGGTGGAGGAACTCACGCGCAACGCGGACGAGACGGACCGCAAGCTGGCGTCCCTGGCGCAGCGCGGGTCCCTGGTGGAGGCGGTCAAGAAGGAGGTGGACACCATCCACGAGATTGCCGCGCGCAGCCGCGCGGACCTGCAGAACGTGGCGGACCACCGGGCGCAGGTGACCGAGCTGCGCGCCAAGCTGGACGAGGTGCTGGCGCGCGCCGCCGAGACGCAGGACCGCATCAACGCCATTGAGGCGCGGCGCAAGGTGATTGACGCCGTGGAACAGAAGGCCAACCTCATCACCAACATGCTGGAGGACGTCCGCGTCAACCTGGAGATGCTCACGGAACAGCGGGCGGTCATTGACCACGTCATGGAGTCCGCCGCCCAGCTGGAGAAGGCGGTGCAGGACGCGCAGGCGGTGCTGCGCAACCTCCACTCGGAGCGCGAGCTGGCCGAGAAGATTGGCAGCGGCATCAAGAAGCTGCGCAGCAACCGCTCCACGCCGCCCACGGAGGGCGGCGGCTGAAGCCGCGGCAGCACCGTCACGCTTTGGAGAGCGTTTCCTCGGCGGCCTTCTCCGCGGCCTTCTCGGCCACCTTCTCCGCGGCCTTCTCGGCCACCTTCTCCGCGGCCTTCTCGGCCACCTTCTCCGCCTTCTCGGCGGCTCTCTCCGCCGCCTTCTCCGCCACCTTCTCCGCCTTTTCAGCCACTTTCTCCGCCTTCTCAGCTGCTTTCTCCGCCGCCTTCTCCGCCACCTTCTCCGCCTTCTCGGCGGCCTTCTCCGCGGGCCGGTCCTTGTCCGCGGGGTCCTTGCGGTGCACTGCCACCTGCGGCTGCGCGGGCAGCATGCCCTCGCGGCGCTCGCGGCGGCGCTTCCACGCAAACTCCACAATCTGGCGGATGAGATCGTCATACGGGATGCCGGAGTGCTCCGCCGCCATGGCCAGCTCCGCGTCCCGTGCAAGGTACGGATTGGGGTTCACCTCAATCACGTACACGTCACCGCCCGGCGTCACGCGCACGTCCACGCGGCCGTAGTCACGCGCCTGCAGCGCCAGGTACGCCTCGCGCGCTGCCGCCTGCACGCGCGCCGCCAGCTCAGACGAAAGGTCCGTGGCAATCACCGCCTTGGTCCCCTTGTACGCCCGCGTGCGCGCATTCCACTTGGCGTCATAACTGGCCACCGGCGGCACGTGCGGCGGCAGCCCGGAGAAGTCCATCTCCACCAGGGACAGCGGGCGCGGGTTCAGGTGGCCAATGACGCTGACGTAGTACTCGCGCCCCTCAATGTACTCCTCCGCCAGCGCCGTCCCGCCAAACGTCTCATGCACGTAGTGCACGCGCTCAATGAGGCTCTTGAAGTCCGTCACCAAAGACGCCTCGGTGATGCCCAGGGACGCGTCCGCGCGGGCGGGCTTCACAAACAACGGGTAGCGGATGTTGCCCCCCGTCTCGATGCGGTCCGAGGCGAACGTCAGGAACTGCGGGTATTTCACGCCGTGGTACTGCAGCAGCTTCTTGGTCAGCACCTTGTCCTGCGCCATGAACAGGCCACCGGGGTCAGCCCCGGTGAACGGCACCGCCATCAACTCCAGCAGCGCGCCCACGTGCATGTCCATGGTCATGTTGTTGCCAAAACTCTCCACCAGGTTGAACACCAGATCCGGCCTGGTATCCATCACGCCGTCAATGAAACCGCGCGCGTCGTCCGGCACGGCGTAGGGCGTCACGCGGTGCCCGTGGTTGGACAGCGCGGTGGCCACGTGCTCCACGCACGCATCGGGCTTCTCGGACCCGCGGTGGTCCTTCAGGGGTGCGTCGTGGATCACGGTGACGTTGAGCTTCTTCATCGCTTCCTTGTGCCCCCTCAGACTTCCACAAACTTCTCCCGGTACAGGTGGTTCACCACCAGGGTGGTCAGCATGATGGCCAACCGCACGCCCACGGCATCCTCGCGGCCCGTGGGGACCACCAGCCCCAGCACGCCGGTGCGCGCCCCCAGGTGGTCCAACAGCGCGCCAATGACCCTGGGGCGCGCGCCCGTCCAGTACGCCACGTCCCGCGCCAGGTCCCGCCGGCGGCGGTGGATGAACTTCTGCGCGGGCTCCCCGCCCGCCTCCGGGCCGCCAAACAGATCCCGCAGGTCCCCGTCCAGCCACGCGCCCACGTGCTCCGCCACCTGCTCCGGCTCCTGCTGCGCGTAGTGCTCGCGGACCGTGTAGGACATTTCCTCAACGGGCAGCAGCACCGCGGGGGGAACCGCGTCCGCCACGCGCATGGGCGGCAGGGCGCGCGTGACGCGGTCCACGTAGCGAAGCTTCTCCAGCGCTGGCCAATCCTTGTACGCGGTCTCCCAGGAGGACCCGGGAGTGAGCCACACCGCAAACGTCTCAGCAAAGTCCTCATCCGGGTGCTTCTGCGCGTACCAGCCCGGGATGTGCTTCACGAACTTCTTGGAGAACGGCGAGGGCTTGTAGTCCTCCACGTACGGGCGCGTGTACGGCCCGAACAGCGCGTGCCATTCCTCCGTCTCGTGCAGGCGGTAGGCGTAGTTGTACGCGTGGCCGGCCTCGTGCCGCAGGAACATCAGGATCTGCTTCTCGCCCTCCAGGTCACCCGTCTGCTCCTCTTCAATCTTCGCCAGCATGGGGTTGGCCAGGTAGAACGGGATGCCAATAACGGGGACGCCGTCCGGACAGCCCCACTCGTCAGAGAGGTAGCACCGCGGCTTGAACGGCAGGCCCTTGGCGTCCAGCTCGCGGTGCAACTGGTCAACCAGCTCGCCCAGGCGGGTGCCCTCAATGCGCAGCTGGAGGTCGCTGATCTTGCGCTCGAGGACGTCGAGGTCATCGCGGCCGCGCAGCTCCGGTGCGCCTTCCTTGAACGTCGAGTCTGCCTGGGCCACGGCCGCGGATCGTAGCATCACGGCCCGGGTGCCGCCCCTTCCCGGCGGCCGGGCCGGCCCATTGGCGCGCCGCGGCGGCACCGCTACCAATGCGGAGGCCAACGCTGGAGGCCCATGGTGAACGCCCCGGGAGAGCCCCGCTCGCTTCGCACGCTCCTGGATGGGCGCGCCACGCTCTCCGCCGTGACCGCGTACCTGGACGGACTCACTCCGGCCGCGCGCCTGCATGAGGCCCGCGAGCTGCCGCCGCTGGGCCTGGACATCCTGTGGGAGATTTCCGCGGCCGCGCCGCCCCTCACCGTGTCCCACGTGCTGCCGCCGTCCCGCGCGGCGCACCACGCGCTGCGCTGGGTGGGGCGCTCCACGCGCCCGCCGTTCCGCCAGCTGGAGCTGCCGTGCTTCCAGGACGAGCACGGCCGCGTCTGGGGCCGCGTGGTCCCCGCGTATGACCTGATGGCCACCGTGGTGGGACCCATGTACTTCGCGGTGACCGCGCACCCCGAGTGGCCGGGCGAGGTGTGCCTGAGTTTTGACCGCGTGCCGGACACCGCGCCGCCGGGCTGGCCGGAGATCCGCCAGCACGGCCGCACGTCCGCGCTCATGCTGCAGGGCGTGCCGGACCGGCTGCGGGGCGCGGCCGCCGGCGTCCTCGTCGGGCGCGCGGAGGCCACCGGCGCGCACTCCATCCTCGTCGTCGTGGAGGACTGAGCGCCGCTTGCACTGGCGCGCGCGCGCCGCTACCGCCGGGCGCCCGTGACCACGCCCCGTGCGCTCCAGCCCCTTGCGCGGCTCCCGCCGGCCGGCCAGCCGCCGCTGCGCGTCAACGGCGTGCACGGCCTGGGCGTGGCCTACGTGGCGGTGTCCGCGCGCCGCCTCCACCCTGCCCGGCCCGTCATCCTGGTCACCCCGGACGAGGAGTCCGCTGACGAGGCCGCCCGCGACGTGCGCTTCCTGCTGGGCTGCGCCGGTGACGCCGCGTCCGGCGAGCGCGTGCTGCGCTTTCCCGGCGACGAGCGCGGCCCGTACGCGGAGCAGAGCCCGGACTCAGTGGCCATCATGGACCGGGTGGCCGCGCTGTTTGCGTTTGCCACCGACCGCGCCCCGGCGTTCCTGGTGGTCTCCGCCGCCGCCGCGTCCCGCCGGACGGTCCCGGTGCGCGCCCTGCAGCGCTACGCGCAGCTGCTGGTCACCGGTGAACAGGTGGGCCGCGAGCCGCTGCTCCAGGCCCTGTCCCGCAGCGGGTACACCCCGGTGTCACAGGTGGAGGAAGTTGGGACGTTTGCCGTGCGCGGCGGCATTGTGGACGTGTACGCGGCGGGCGAGCCGTGGCCCGTGCGCGTGGACCTGTTTGGCGACGAGGTGGAATCACTCAAGTACTTTGACCCCGAGACGCAGCGCACGCGGCCGGACCCGCCACTCAAGGAGTGGAGCTTTGGTCCCGCGCGCGAGGTGGTGTTTGACACGGAGAACGTGGCGCGCGCCAAGGGCGCCCTGCGTGACCTGGCCGACCGGCAGGACATCCCCACGCGCCAGGTGAGCCAGCACCTGGCGGACATTGACGCGGGAATCCCGTTCTTTGGCATTGAGGGATTTGTTCCCGCGTTCTACCCGCCCGGCCGCCCCAGCCTGCTGCGCTTCCTGGCGGAGAACGGCGGCGCCAACCCGCCGGTGCTGGTCACGGAGGACTCCATCGCCTGCGGGCACGCGCTGCGGGCGGCGCATGACGAGTTCCTCCAGGCCCACGAACGCGCGCGTTCGCGCGGCCGCATGGCGTTCCCGCCGGATGACCACACCGCCACCCCGGACGAACTGGAGCGCGACCGCGCGCTGCTCCCGCGCGTGGAGCTGGAGCGGCTCAACCTCATTGAGGCGGGCCCCGCACCGGTGGAACTCAAGTGCGTGCCCACCCGTGACCTGCGCAACCAGATCGTCGCGCGGCTCAAGGGCGCCACCGCGCACCAGGCTGAGGAACACGGCCACCACGCATCCGCCGAGGAACTGCTGGAACCGCTGGTCCTCAAGGCCAAGGCGCTGCGCTCCGCGCGCGTGGCCACGTTCCTGGTGGCGGAAACGCTGGGCGGCGTGGAGCGGCTCAAGGAACTGCTGGACGGGCACGGGCTGGGCGTGCGCGTGGTGAAGCAGGCCCCGGACGTGTTTGACGAGGAGGTCCTGCGCCGCTGGTTTGACCCGTCCGTCCACGCGTGGATCCTGCAGGGCCGGCCGCACGCGCCCTCGCGCGGTGCGGAGTTCCCGGACCTGGGCGTTGCGTTCATCTCAGAGGAGGAGATCTTTGGGAAGCGCGCGCAGCGCGGACCCAAGCACCGCTCCGCGTTCAAGACCAGCCTGTCAGACCTGGAACCCGGGGACTACGTGGTCCACGTGGACCACGGCGTGGGCACCTACCGCGGGCTGGTGCGGCTGGCCCTGCGCGGCGTGGAGGCGGACTACCTGCACCTGGAATACGCGGGCCAGGACAAGCTGTACCTGCCCGTCACGCGCATCAACCTCATCCAGCGCTATGCCGGCGCGGACACCGCCAAGCCGCGGTTGGACAAGCTGGGCGGCACCGGCTGGGAGAACGCCAAGCAGCGCGTCAAGAAGGCCATCCTGGCCATGGCCGGTGAGCTGCTCAACCTCTACGCGCGCCGCGAACTGGCCACCGGGCAGGCCTACCCCGAGCCGGATGCCATGTTCCGCGAGTTTGAAGCGGAGTTTGCGTTTGAGGAGACCGCGGACCAGCAGAAGGCGATTGATGACTGTCTCAAGGACCTGCAGCGCGGGAAACCCATGGACCGCCTGGTCTGCGGCGACGTGGGGTACGGCAAGACGGAGGTGGCGCTGCGTGCGGCCATGCTGGTGGCGCTGGCCAGCCGGCAGGTGTGCGTGCTCGCCCCCACCACGGTGCTGGCGCAGCAGCACTACTACACGTTCCGCGAGCGCATGAAGAACTACCCCGTGCGCATTGAGGTGGTCTCCAGCTTCCGCGCCACGCGCGAGGTGAAACAGGTGCTGCAGCGGCTGAAGGAAGGCCAGGTGGATGTCATCATCGGCACGCACCGCCTCCTCAACCCGGACGTTGCGTTCAAGGACCTTGGGTTGGTCGTTGTTGACGAGGAGCACCGGTTTGGCGTGGCGCACAAGGAGCGGCTCAAGCAGCTCAAGACCGCGTCCCACGTCCTCACGCTGACCGCCACGCCCATCCCGCGCACGCTGCAGATGAGCTTCTTTGGCGTGCGGGACCTCTCCCTCATCCAGACGCCGCCCGTGGACCGCCGCAGCGTCCGCACCACGTTGGCCCGCTTCAGCGAAGAGGACATCCGCGAGACCATGCTGCGCGAGCTGCGCCGCGGTGGGCAGGTCTACTTTGTGCACAACCGCGTGCAGTCCATCCACGCCATGCGGGACTTCCTGCAGCGGCTGGTGCCGGAGGCGCGCATTGGCGTTGGGCACGGGCAGATGGAAGGGCATGACCTGGAAGAGGTCATGGTCAAGTTCATCAACCGGGAACTCAACGTCCTGCTGTGCACCACCATCATTGAGAGCGGGATCGACATCCCGACCGCGAACACGATCATCATCAACCGCGCCGACCGCATGGGTCTGGCGCAGCTGCACCAGCTGCGCGGCCGCGTGGGCCGGTCCTCCGAGCGCGGTTACGCGCTGCTGCTCATCCCGCCGTCCACACAGATCACCGCGGAGGCCAAGAGCCGCCTGGAGGCGCTGCAGAAGTTCACGGACCTGGGCGCCGGCTTCCAGGTTGCCCAACACGACCTGGAGCTGCGCGGCGCGGGCGAGCTGCTGGGCAAGCAGCAACACGGACACGTCACCGCCGTGGGGTTTGAGATGTACGCGGAGCTGCTGGCGCAGGCGGTGCAGGAACTCAAGGGCCGCGCCGGCATCCTCACCGAGCACGACGCGCCCGACCCCGAGGTCAACCTCCCGGTGCGCGCGCTGGTGCCGGACGGGTTCATTCCCGACGTGCACGAGCGGTTGTCGCTGTACCAGAAGCTTGCCACCGCCAAGGATTCCGCGGCGATTTACGACGAGATTGGCCTGGTGGGGGACCGCTACGGGGAACCGCCGCCGGAAGTGCTGGCCCTGGCGGAGGTCATGGTCCTCAAACAGAAGCTGCGCGAGATGCACGCGCGCGCACTGGACGTGGCCACCCCGCCCCCGCCTGACCCGCGCAAGGGTCAGCGTGTGAAAGAGCTGCCGCGGCCGCGCACCGCGGAGGGCGCCGCCGCCGCGGGAACGCGCGCGCTGGATGAGGGCCTGCGCATCTTCATCACGCTGGGTGAGGGCGCGCGCCTGGATCCGGCCAGGCTCACTGAGTGGATTGCCAAGGACGCGCAGCACCGGCGCCTCACTCCGCAGATGAAGCTGGTCTACCACCCCACCCCGGAAGAGCTGATGGCCGCGGGCGAAGACGTCACCGCGCTGTGCCGCCGCCTGCTCAGCACGCTGCTCGAGGTCGCCGCGCCGCACAAAGGCGCCCGTGCCGCGACCCTGTCCGCCCGCTAGGATCACCGCCGTCGCGATGCGCTACCGCAACCTGGACGGTTCCATTCCCCAGACCCGTGCCTCCGTCTTCAAGTGGGCCGTGCTGGACCGCCTTTCCGGCAGGCGTGCGCCCAACCGCGCGCCCTTTGATGCGCCGCGCGTGCACAATGACGGCAGCGCCCTGCGCGGCAACACCGCGTCACCGCTGGTCACGTGGATCGGTCACGCCACGTGGATCATCCAGCTGCGCGGTGTGAACTTTGCCGTGGACCCCATCTGGGCCCGCGCCATCTCCGGCGTCATCCCGCGCCGCAGCGCACCGGGTGTGCCCCTGGACGCGCTCCCGCCGGTCCACTGCGTGCTCGTGTCGCACAACCACCGTGACCACATGGATGAGCCCACCCTGCGCGCGCTGTCCAACGCGCCGCGCGCCGTGGTCCCCGCCGGGCTGGGGCGCGCCATGCGCGCGCTCGGATATCGGGAAGTGACCGAGCTGGAATGGTGGCAGGACGTGGACGTTGGCGGCGTGCGGGTCACCCTGGTCCCCGCGCAGCACTGGAGCCGCCGCGGGCTGCATGACACCAACGCATCACTGTGGGGCGGGTTTGTGCTCGCCGCGGAGGGGAAGCGTGTCTACCACACGGGGGACACGGCCTACTTTGACGGGTTCCGTGAGATTGCACGGCGCTGCGGCTCACCGGACCTGGCGCTGCTGCCCATAGGCGCGTACGACCCGGAGTGGTTCATGCGCAAGCAACACATGAATCCGGAGGACGCGTTGCAGGCCGCGCGTGACCTGGACGCGCGCCGCATCCTGCCCATGCACTGGGGCACCTATCAGCTCACGGACGAGTGGCTCGGTGAACCGCCGCAGAAGATCGTCGAGCTCGCTGCGCAGGACCCGCGCCTGCTGGAGCGCCTGGAACTGGTGCCCATCGGCGGCACCATTCCTTTCTAGGGAGCACCTGGGAGGGCGAGGCTCCTGCCGAGCCCGCGTGAACGGCCCGCCCCGTGGCAACGCCGCGTGCCCTTTGTTTGTAATGTTTACCCGGCGGGACGTGGCTCGGCAGGAGCCTCGCCCTCCCAGGATGTTCACATCCCGTAGTCCTTGAGCTTGCGTGCCAACGTGTTGCGGCCAATCTGCAGCACGCGCGCCGCCAGCGAACGGTTCCCCTGCACCAAATCCAGCACGTGCAGGATGTGCTCTTTCTCCACGTCAGCCAGCGGCTTTGTCGGCGGAAGGTTCCCGGACAGCGGAATGGCCAGCGGCGTGGGCAGCCGGGAAGGGCTCATCTCCGACGGTGCGTGCAGCGCCGGGGTGGCCTCCGGGAGTGGCAGGTGCTCGGGGAGGATCTCGCGGCCGTCCATGATGACCACCGCGCTCTCCACGCAGTTCTCCAGCTCCCGCACGTTTCCCGGCCACGGGTACGCGCACAGGCGTGACATCGCCACCGCGGACAACGTCGGTACCGCGCGCGCGTGGCGCCGCGCCGCTTGCGTCACAAAATGTTTCGCCAACCGCCCAATGTCGTCCGGGCCGCGCGCGCGCAGCGGCGGCAGGCGGATTTCCACCACCTTGATGCGGTAGTACAGGTCCGCGCGGAACGTTCCCGCTGCCACCATCTTCTCCAGGTCACGGTTGGTGGCCGCCACAATGCGCACGTCCACCTCAACGGGGCGGTTGCCGCCCACGCGCTCAAAATCGCGGTCCTGCAACACGCGCAGCAGCTTCCCCTGCACCGGCAGCGGCAGCTCGCCAATCTCATCCAGGAAGATGGTCCCCTTTTGCGCCGCGTCAAACTTCCCCACGGCGCGCTGGTCCGCGCCCGTGTACGCACCGCGCTCGTGCCCGAACAACTCATTCTCTATGAGCGACGCGGGCAGCGCCGCGCAGTCCACCTTCACAAACGCGCCGTCCCGCCGTGGCGAGTTCACGTGCACCGCGCGCGCGAACAGCTCCTTGCCCGTCCCGCTCTCGCCGGTGATGAGCACGGTGGCCTGTGACGCCGCCGCGCGCGTGGTCAGCTTGTACACCTGCCGCATCGGCGCGCTCTCGCCGACAATGCGGTTGAAACGGTCCTGCAGCGGCACCGGCTCGGTGGCCTCCGCCGCGGGGCGCAGCAGCTGCGCGTGCAGCGTGGTGGACTCAATGGCCATCCCCGCCTGCCGTGACAGCTCCGTCAGCAGGCGCGCGTCCTCGTCCGTGAAGTGGCCGTCCAGCTTGTTGAGCAGCTGCACCACACCCACAATGTTGCCCGCGCGGTCCCGCACGGCCGCGGCCAGCATGCTCTCCGTGCGGTAACCCGTCTTCTCGTCCACACCGCCGTAGAAGCGCGCGTCCTCCTTGGCGGAGGGCACGTTCACCAGCTCACCGGTCTGCGCCACGTGACCCGCCACGCCCTGGCCCAGCTTGAGGCGGATCTCCGGCAGCTCCGGCAGGTGCGCCGCCTTGGAGAACACCTCACCCTTGCCGTGGTCCACCAGGTACAGCGTGCAGCGGTCCGCCCGCATGGCGGTCCGGATGCGGTCAATCATGGTGCGCAACAGGTCATCCAGCGCAACCTCGCGCCCAATGAGGTCGTGCACGCTCAGCAGGACTTCGTTGTCCTCACCCGGCTGCGCCATGACGGTGCTCATCCTACGCCCGCCCCCCCGGGGGCGCGCCAGCGACAGGACGACAGGACCCGACATGCTGCCACCTCCGTGGCATGGCGCAGCAGCGGACGTGCCACGGCCGGCGCACAGGCCCATGGCGCGAATTGCGAGTTGCACCGGCCCCGCGTGGGCGGCCGTGAGCGGGGACACCGCGGAGGCTGCGCCGGGTTGGAGCGACGTCATGCACCACAACGGCGCAGTTGATCGGGAACAGCGCAGCTCAGTCCAACGACCGCGCGTGCGTGAGGTAGGTGTACCCGCGCATGACCTCTTCATAGAAGTCCGTGAGCATGACGCTCTCCTTGGGCTTCATGGCGCCTTCCTTCACCTTCTGCTCCAGCGCGTTCTTGATCTTCTTCATCATCGCGTGCGGGTCGTATTGCAGGCGCGTCACCAGCTCAATGATGGGGTCACCCGGGATGATCTCCTCAATGTAGTAGTCCTCGGGGTCCTCGTCGTCACAGAAGACGTGCACCTCATTCACGCGGCCAAACAGGTTGTGCATGTCCCCCATGATGTCCTGGTAGGCGCCCACCAGGAACACGCCCAGGAAGTACGGCTCACCGGGCCTGAGCGAATGCAGCGACAGCGTCTCCCGCACGTCCTTGAGGTCGATGAACTTGTCGATCTTCCCGTCGGAGTCACACGTGATGTCCACGATGGTGGTCTCGCGCGTGGGGCGCTCATCAAAGCGGTGCACCGGCACAATGGGGAACAGCTGTTTGACCGCCCAGTGGTCCGGCGCGCTCTGGAACAGCGAGAAGTTGGCCAGGTACTGGTCCGCCAACGCGTCCTGCAGGCGCTGCAGGTCCTCCGGTACCTGCGTCATGCGTTCCTGCAGGCGCAGGATGGAGCGCAGCACCTCCCAGAACAGGTTCTCCACCTTGGCGCGGTCCTCCAGGGACATGAAGCCCAGTGAGAAACGCTGCAGCGCCTCGTCCTTCTTGGCCACCGCGTCGTGGAAGCTCTCCAGCAGGTTCTTGGGCGAGAGGGCCTGCAGCGTCTCCCGCATCTCGCGGACCACCTCGTGCTCGTCCTTGGGCGGCGGCTCCAGGGACTTCTGTTCGCCTTCGCCGATTTCAATGTGGCCGAACACGTTCATGATGACGCAGCTGTGGTGCGCCACCAGCGCGCGCCCGCTCTCTGACACCACGTTGGGCGGCGGGACGTTCTCCGCCTCACAGATCTGTTGCAGCTGGTAGATGACGTCAGAGCAGTACTCCTCCATGGTGTAGTTCATGGAGGATTCAAACGTGGTGCGGCTGCCGTCGTAGTCCACGCCCAGCCCGCCGCCGACGTCAAAGTAGTCCAACGGGAAGCCCATCTTCTTGAGCTTGGCGTAGATGCGCGCGCCTTCGCGCACCGCGTTCTTCACGGTGCGGATGTCCGTGAGCTGGCTGCCCACGTGGAAGTGGAAGAGCTTCAGCGCGCCCTCCATCTTCCGCTCGCGCAGCATGGTGCAGACCTTGATGATCTCCGGCGTGGTCAGCCCAAACTTGGCAAAGTCACCCCCGGAGTGCTCCCACTTGCCAGCGCCACGCGTGGTCAGCTTTGCGCGCAGGCCAATCATGGGCTCTGCCACGCCCATGTCCTGCGCCAGGTTGAGGTACGCGGGCAGCTCGGACAGCTTCTCAATGACGACGATGACCTTGCGGCCCAGCTTGCGTCCCAGCAGCGCCAGCTTGAGGTACTGGTCGTCCTTGTAGCCGTTGCAGATGGTGAGCGCGTCAAGGTCGTCGTTGAGACCCAGCACGGTGAGCAGTTCCGCCTTGGAGCCAGCTTCCAGGCCCATGTGGTAGGGCGCGCCCGCGTCAAGGATCTCCTCGACGATCTCGCGCATCTGGTTCACCTTGATGGGGTACACGCCAAAGTAGGCGCCGCGGTAGTTGTGGTCCGCAATGGCGCGCCGGAAGGACTCATTGAGCGCAACCACGCGGCTGCGCAGCACGTCCTGGAAGCGGATGGTGCACGGGAACCCGAGCTTCTTCTCGCGGATGTCCTCCACGACGTCCATGATGTCGATGGACGGGCCGTTCTTCCCATAGGGCGTGCAGGCCAGGTGACCGCGCGAGTTGATCGTGAAGTAGCCGGCGCCCCAATTCGCGATGTTGTAGTGCGTGAGCGCCTTGTCCAGCGACCATTCGGGGAACAGGGTCATCGAGCTGCGGTCCTCCCGGGAGGTGATCTCCACACCGGCGAGGGAGCGACCGCGCCGAGAAGCGCGTTTCTACCAGCAACCACCGCGTGCGCAACGGTTTTTCAGCGTGCAGCCGGCGGGGGGACCAGGCGGCCGCGCACGGCGGTGACAAAGCGCTCCAGGTCGCCCAGGTGGTTGTCAACGACGTCACGCACCAGGGTGGGGTCCACGGCGGCATACCCGTGCACCAGGACGTTCCGGAACCCGGCCATGCGGCGCAGGTCGTCGCGGAGCGCCGGGTCGATCCACGCGTGCGCTGCGAGCAGGTCGAACAATTCGCGGTTGGTGGCGGGCTCACCCAGGCGTCCCTCGGCCACGATGTGGGCCGCCACGTCCAGCGCGGCCTGGATGGCCAGCTGCAGCGTGTGCTCAACGAAGCGGCGCTCCCGCACGTCCCGCAACAGCTCCGCGGGGCGGGCCAACGTGCGCAATTCCGTCAGGCAGGTCTCAATGAACGCGAGCTTCTTGAGGACCAGTTCGGCGTCGGTCACGGCGTCACCCGTCCCGCCCGGCGGTACAGCTGCAGGTAGGGCAGCAGGTCCCAGTATTCGTTGCGCCGCGCCACTTCAAAACGCACGCGGGCGGACCGGTCGTTTTCCACCAGCAGGACACCATCACGCAGCACCCGGTGCACCAGGTCGGCCGGCGCGGCGTTGAGCGCCGTCACCTGCACCTCGTGTCTGACGGCCCGCTCCAGCCCGCCCTCAATGTCCAGCGCGCGGGCCGGCGGCACGCTGCCGCGGAAGAGCACCGCCACGTCCACGTCGCTGGCCGCGGTGGCGGTCCCGCGGGCGCGGCTGCCAAACAGCCACGCGGCGGCCACGTCCGGCGCGTGCTCCTGCAACCAGGCCCGCAACGTGTCAGCCAGGTCCTCCACGGCGTCAGTTCCCTTCCACGGCGGCCTTCGTCTTCTTCTTCTCAGAGGGCGCGGGGGGCGGCGCGGACTCGTACGCAAACGTGAGCGTGTCGTCCTTCTCATCCACGCCCACGGAGACCGTGCCGCCCTGCGCCAGCTTGCCGAACAGCAGCTCGTCGGTGAGCGGGCGCTTGAGGTCGTTCTGGATGACGCGGGACAGCGGGCGCGCGCCCATCTTGGGGTCATACCCCTTCTTCATGACCCAGCTGCGCGCCTTGTCGTCCACGTGGATGGTCACCTTGCGCGGGGTCAGCAGTTCCTGCAGCTCGCGGACAAACTTGTCCACCACCAGCAGCACCACCGGTTCAGGGAGGGACTCAAAGGACACGCGCGCATCCAGCCGGTTGCGGAACTCCGGGCTGAAGAAGTTCTTGAACGCCTTCTCGTCCTCGCCCTTCACGGACAGCGAATCACCAAAGCCTACCTTGCGGCCCTCCATCTCACGCGCGCCCACGTTGCTGGTCATGATGAGCACGCAGTGGCGGAAGTCCGCTGGCTTGCCCTGCGCGTCCGTCAGCGTGCCGTGGTCCATCACCTGCAGCAGGATGTTGTAGATGACCGGGTGCGCCTTCTCTATCTCGTCAAGGAGCAGCACGCAGTGCGGCGTCTTGGTGATGGACTCAGTGAGCTGTCCGCCGCGGTCAAACCCCACGTACCCCGGCGGCGAACCGACGAGCCGGCTCACCGTGAACTCGCTGGAGTACTCGCTCATGTCAAACCGCAGAAACCCGATGCCCAGCGTCTTGGCCAGCACCTTGGCCAGCTCGGTCTTGCCCACGCCGGTGGGGCCGGTGAACAGGAAGCTGCCCATGGGCTTGGTGGGCACGCCCAGGCCGGCGCGGTTCATCTTGATGGCCTGACACACCTGCTCCACCGCCTTGTCCTGGCCAAACAGGCTCTTGCGGATGTTGACCTCCAGGTCCTTCAGCGCGGAGCGGTCGTTGTGCGACACCTGCTTCTCGGGGATCTGCGCCATGCGCGCCACAACCTTCTCCACGTCGCGCGCGCGCACGTTGCGGTCATTGGCCCGCTCGGTGTTCAGCTTCACCTGCGCGCCGGCCTCGTCCACCAGGTCAATGGCCTTGTCCGGCAGCTTGCGGTCCTGCAGCAGCCGGTCTGAGAGGTGGGCCGCCGCCCGCAGGGCGGGCCGCGAGTAGGTGACGCCGTGGAATTCCTCGTAGTGCTTCTTGAGGCCGTGCAGGATGCGGATGGTCTCGCCCACGGTGGGCTCGTTGATGTCCACCTTCTGGAAGCGGCGCACCAGCGCGCGGTCGCGTTCAAACTTCTGCCGGTACTCCTGGTACGTGGTGGAGCCGATGCACCGCAGCGTGCCGCTCTGCAGGGCGGGCTTGAGCAGGTTGGAGGCGTCCATGGACCCCTCAGACGTCCCGCCGGCGCCGATGATCGTGTGGATCTCATCAATGAACAGGATGGCCTTGTCCTGCTTCTCCAGCGCGCGCAGCACCTTCTTGAGCCGCTCTTCAAAATCACCGCGGTAGCGCGTGCCCGCCACCAGCGCGCCCAGGTCCAGCGCGTACACGTGCGAGCCCTTGATGTTGTCCGGGACCTTTCCCTCGTGGATGCGCAGGGCCAGCCCCTCGGCAATGGCGGTCTTTCCCACGCCCGCGTCACCCACGTACAGCGGGTTGTTCTTCTTACGGCGGGACAGGATGAGCACCGTGCGTTCAATCTCGCGGTGCCGCCCGACAAGCGGGTCAATCTTCCCTGCCGCGGCCGACACCGTGAGGTCCGTGCACCACTCCTTGAGCGGGTCTTTGCCGCCGGCGCCCTCGCCTTCCGGGGGCTCGCCGCCGGCGCCCGCGGGCTCCTTCACCGCGTCGTCATCCGCGGCGCCGTCCTTGTTGACGCCGTGGGAGATGTAGTTGAGCAGGCCCAGGCGGGTGACCCCGGAGCGCTCCAGCAGCCACGCCGCGTGGCTGTCCTTCTCGCCAAAGATGGACACCAGCACGTGCGCGCCGCGCACCTCTTCGCGCCCGGAGGACTGCACCTGCAGCACCGCGCGCTGGATGACGCGCTGGAACGCCGGGGTGGCGGTGGGCTGCGCCTCCTCCTCCTCCTCCGGCTCTTCGCCGGCAGGCACCTCGCGGGTGAGGAATTCATCCAGCTGCGCCTTCAACGCGGCAACATTCCCGCCGGACTGGCGCACCACGCGCGCGCTGCTGTCATCATGCAGCAGCGCGAACAACAGGTGCTCCACGGTAACGAGTTCATGGTGCCGCCGCGCCGCGTCGTTGACGGCCACCTGGAGCGAGACTTCAAGGTCCTTGCTGATCTTCATTCGGGTTCCGACGTGACTTTCAGGGGGTACTGGTTGGCCTGGGCGTAGTCCGTCACCTGGACCACTTTTGCCTCGGCAACTTCGGCGGGGTAGACGCCAGCCACGCCCATGCCGGTGTGGTGCACCGTGAACATGATCTGCATGGCCTCCGTCTCGGACTTCTTGAAGAACTTCTGCAGCACGTGCACCACGAACTGCATCGTCGTGAAATCATCATTATGCAGGAGCACCTTGTGCTTGCGCGGCTTGCGGACCTCCGCCCGGTCTTTGGTGGCGACGTCGCCAGCGGGCGTTGAGGTCTTGGGCGTGGACATGGGGATCGCGTTCCTCGTGGACGCGGGCCCACCCGGGCACCGCCCGGTCATGTTAAGCAGCAGGCCCGCCGGATGCACGCGCCCACCGAGGAGACCGTCTTGGCTGCCAGGAGAACCCGAGAGACCCGGACCGAGAGGCTGGCCCGTGCGGCCGCCATCCTGGACGCACTGCGGGCGCGCTGGCCGGACGCGCGTTGCGAGTTGGCGTTTGAGAACCCCTGGCAACTGCTGGTTGCGGTGATCCTGTCGGCGCAATGCACGGACGCCAAGGTGAACCAGGCCACGCCTGCGCTGTTCCGGCGTTTCCCGTCACCGGAGGCGTTGTCCGGGGTGGCCGCGGAGGAGGTGGAGCCGCTCATCCGGACGCTGGGGCTGTTCCGCAACAAGGCCCGCAGCCTGGTGGTGACGGCGCGGGCGCTGGTGGAGAAGCACGGGGGGCAGGTGCCGGGCACGCGGGAGGAGTTGCAGGCGCTGGCCGGGGTGGGGCGCAAGACCGCGTCGGTGGTGCTGGCCAATGCGTTCCGTGTGCCGGCGCTGGCGGTGGACACGCACGTGGGGCGGGTGGCGCGGCGCCTGGGTCTGACGACGGAGGAAGACCCCGACGGGGTGGAGCAGGACCTGTGCGCACTGTGGCCGCGTGACGCGTGGGTTGACGCGCACCATGCAACGGTGTTGCACGGCCGTTATGTCTGTCAGGCCCGCCGCCCGCAGTGCGAGCAATGTCCGCTCATGCCGCATTGCCCGCGGGTGGGCGTATGACGGCGGCATGAGGCCGGGCGGTGCGCAGCAGCGCCCGGGTGGGAGGCGGGTTTGACAGCGGCCACGTTGGGTCATCAACGGAGGGATTCCATGCGCATTCACGCTGCCACCGCGTGCGCGATGTGCCTGTGGGCCTGTTCACCCCGCCCGTGGGACAACAACGGGGGGACGCAGGTCACCGACGTGAAGTTGGACCCGCCCGGACCCGGCCAGGGCTTCCAGCTCAGCACCGGCGCGTTTGAGGTTCCCGTCGGCGACGAGTTGCAGGACTGCTACTTCTTCCAGGTTCCGGGGGCGGCCCCAGACCCCGTCTACGTGACGAAGCTCGACGTGGCGCAGAACAACGGGAGCCACCACATGAACGTGTTCCGCGTGAAGACCATTGTGCGCGACACGGATGGCAGCGCCAGGCTGGGGCCGGAGAACGGCGCCGTGTCACGCGGGCGCAACGGAACGGGCGAGTGTTTCAAGAGCCCCAATTGGGCGGACTGGCCGCTGGTCATCAACAGCCAGGCGGGCGGCGCGCTGTCCTGGGAGTTACCGGCGGGCGTGGCGCACCGCTTTGAACCGGGCGAATGGCTCATGGTGCAGACGCACTACGTGAACGCCACCACGCAGCGGACGGATTTCCGCGGGCTGGTGCTGGTGAACTTCTGGACCGCACCGGCTTCCGCGGTGCAACACGAGCTGGGCACGCTGTTCGCAACCAAGCAGTCCATTCGCATCTGCCAGGGGAATCCCACGCCGTCTTTTGACGGCACCTGCCAGTTCAACAACCCGGAGCCGGTGCACGTGGTGGCGGCCAATGGGCACTTCCACAGCCGCGGTACGGAGTTCTTCATGTACGCGTGGGACGGGATGTCCACGCAGCCGGCGCCGCCGGACCGTTTCTACTACTCGGACGTCTGGGACGACCCACCGATGTTGCGCTCGCCCGAGCTGGACGCCACGGTGCCCGCGCACGGCGGCGTGTTCTACACGTGCGCGTACGAGTGGATGGAGCCCGCGCCGTCCATTGGTTGCAGCGGGTTGAACGCGTTGGACGCGGCACCGCATCCGAGCTCACCCACGGGGACGCCGCCGGAGGACCTGGACTGCTGCTACGTGTTTGGCGGGCTGGTTGAGACGGGCGAGCACTGCAACATCTTTGTCTACTATTGGCCCAAAGTGGACAACATCAACTGCTTCTGAATGCACGCGCTCCGCTTCAACCGGCTGACCGTGGACGAGCTGCTCGCCGTGGCGCGGGCGCACCAGGCGCGGTTGCATGACCACGCGCGCGACGAGGTGCGCGCGTGGGGCGGGCGCGTGGCGACGTGCGTGCGCGGATGGGAAGACGCGCGCGATGCGGAACTGCGCGCCCGCCGCCACCTCTCCGAGGCGCGTGACCGTCGCCGTGACGACGAGGATTCGCTGCGCCAGTTGCTGACCGCGCTCCATAGCGACGTGGGCCCGCTCCCCACCGACCTGGCCGCGCTGCTGGACCTTCCGGCCGCGGCGCTGGCGGACGCGCTGGCGCCCGTCGTCGCGTGGATGCGCGGCCTTGCCGGGGTGGATGCGCGGCGGGTGACCGCGGCGGCGGCGCGCACCGCGGCGCTGGTGGAACACGCCGCGCAGGAACAGACGGCGGCGCGCGCCCACGTGGACGCGCTGGCGGGGATGGCGGCCGCCGAGGAGGAACTGCGGCGCCGGCTGGCCGCGTCCGCGTACGTGCTGCGGGGTCTCATGGACGCGGACGCGCTCTTCCCCGCGCCGGAAGCCCAATGACGCTGGAACGCGCACATCTGGAGCGGCTGTGCCGCATTCCACCAGAGCAGTTCACGGCCGAGCGGGACGCCCTGGTCCGTGAGCTCAAGTCCGCCGGCCGCAAGGAAGACGCCGCGGAGGTGAAGGCCCTGCGTCGCCCTTCCACGGCGCTGTACGCGGTCAACCAGGCCGCGCGGCAGACACCGGAGCAGGTGCAGGCGCTGCTGTCGTTGACGCAGCGCGTGCTCACAGCGCAGCGCGCAGGGGCTCCGGCCGCCGAGGTGCTGGAGGCCACGCGCCAGCAGCGGGCCGTCCTGCAGTCGCTCGTCGATGCTGCGCGGGCCTTTGCCCCGGACGCCGACGACCGGGTACGGGCGATCCTGTCGGCCGCGGCGACGTCACCCGCGGCGACGGAGCAGCTCCGCGCCGGCGTGATGTTGCAGGAGCCCACCGCCGCCGACCTCTCCGAGTTGCTGCAGGCCCCTGCCCCGCCGCCGGGGGTGGCGCACATTGGCCAGCTGCGGCGGGAGCAGGATGAACGTGCGGAGCGCGAGCGCGCCGCGGAGGAACAGCGACGAGCCGCGCGGGCCAAGCGGTTGGCGGAACTGGAGCAAGAGGTGGCGCGCGCGGAGGCGGAAGCGCGGGCGGCACACACGCATGCGGAGGAGACGGCAGCGGAAGCCCGCAAGGCGCGTGAGACGGCGGAGCGCACGGCGCGCGTGCTGGAGGGGCTGCGTTCGCTGCGCAACGACCTGCTCAACGAGAAGTGAACCGCGTTTGGCGTTTCTACGCGGCAGGGCACGCGGCAAGCGCGCGCTCCATGTCCTCCGCCACGTCGAGCGGATCCTCCACGCCCACGCTGATGCGCACCAGGCCGTCCGTGATGCCGCGGGCCAACCGCTCCGCCGGGGGGACGCCGCGGTGGCTGCTGCGCGCCGGGATGGTGACGGACGTCGCCACATCGCCCAGGGACGGGACCAGCCGGATGTCCTCCAGGTGGCGCACAAACAGCGCGGCCGCGTCCGCGTCCTTGAGCTCAATACACAGCATCATCCCAAACCGCCCGCCGGCGGCGCGCCCCAGCCACCCCGCCGCGGCGTGACCCGGCAGCGCGGGGTGCACCACGCGGCGCAGCGCGGGCAACCGGCCCGCGGCCCGGCGGTGTTCAAACCGGTGCGCCAGGAACAGCGCGTTGTCACATGCCGCCGCGGTGCGCAGGTGCAGCGTGCGCAGTCCCCGCGCAAGCAGCCAAGCCTCCAGCGCGCCCAGGTGCGCCCCCAGCACGCTGCGGCGCGTGCGCACGCGGTCCACCACCGCCCGCGGGCCCGCCACCACGCCCGCGCTCACGTCGCCATGGCCCGCCAGGAACTTGGACGCGCTGTGGTGCACCACGTCCGCCCCCAGCGCCGCCACCCGCAGCAGCGTGGGCGGCGTGAAGGTGGCATCCACCAGCACCAACGCCCCCGCCGCATGCGCCAGCGCGGCCACGCGGTCCAGTTCCAGCACCTTCAATGACGGATTGGTGAGCACCTCAAGCAACACCGCCGCAGGGCGGTCCGCCAGCGCCCGCTCCACGGCGCCCAGGTCCGCCATGTCCACGCGCGCCACGCGGCCGCCGCGCTCGCGGAACATCCCGTTGAGGTAGGTGTCCGTGGTCCCGTACAGGTCCGGCGACGCCAGCAGCAGCGCCCCCGGCGGGCACAGCGCGTCAATGGCCGCGGTGATGGCCGCCATCCCGGTGGAGAACAGGCAGGCCGCCTCCACGCCTTCCAGCCCCGCCAGCGTGCGCTCCACGGCGCCATGCAGCGGCGTACCCAGGCGCGCGTACAGCTCGGAATCCCCGCTGGCGTTGAACGCCGCGTCCGCGTCCTCCACGTTGCGGAACGCCCACGCGGTGGCCTGCGGGATGGGCGGCGCGGTCGGTTCGCCGCGGATGGGCGCGTGCAGCGCGGCGCGCGCGCACTGCGTCCCCACTCCTGCGGCGCGCTTTCCCGCCGTCACGCGTGGCCCTCCGCCACCTGTTTCCGGAAGTACTCCAGGGTGCGCACCAGTCCCTCCTCCAACGGCACCCGCGGCTCCCAGCCCAGCCGCTGGCGCGCCACACTGATGTCCGGACGGCGCTGCCGCGGGTCATCCGGCGGCAGCGGGCGGTGCTCCAGCTTGGACGAGCTCCCGGACAACTGCAGGACCTTCTGCGCCAGCTCCAGCATGGTGAACTCGCCGGGGTTGCCCAGGTTCACCGGCCCCACAAACCCGTCCTGCTCCATCATCTTCACCATGCCGGTGACCAGGTCATCCACGTACTGGAATGACCGGGTCTGCTTCCCCTCGCCGTAGATGGTCAGCGGCGCGCCCTTGAGCGCCTGCATGATGAAGTTGGACACCACGCGCCCGTCGTCAGGCAGCATCATGGGGCCGTACGTGTTGAAGATGCGCACCACGCGGATGTCCACGCCGTTCTGCCGGTGGTAGTCAAAGAACAGCGTCTCGGCCACGCGCTTGCCCTCGTCATAACAGGAGCGCGGGCCATTGGGGTTCACGTGGCCCCAGTAGCTCTCCGGCTGCGGGTGCACCGCGGGGTCACCGTAGACCTCGCTGGTGGACGCCTGCAGCACGCGCGCGCGCACGCGCTTGGCCAACCCCAGCACGTGGATGGCGCCCAGCACGGACGTCTTCACCGTCTTGACCGGGTTGTACTGGTAGTGCACCGGCGAAGCCGGACACGCCAGGTTGTAGATGCGGTCCACCTCCAGCATGAACGGCTCCACCACGTCGTGGCGGATGAGCTCAAACCGCGGGTTGCCCACCAGCGCCTCCACGTTGCGCTTGCGGCCCGTGAAGAAGTTGTCCAGGCACAGCACCTCGTGCCCGTCCGCCAGCAGCCGCCGGCACAGGTGTGACCCGATGAACCCCGCCCCACCCGTCACCAACACGCGCGCCATGCCGTCCCTCGCTCCCGTGCGCGCCGGCACGGGCCGGGCGCGCGGCGGATGGTTGCCACACCGCGGCACGCCCGCTCAATGCGCGGTGCGCGTCCGCTCCCTGTTGTGTGTTGCCCGGCGGGCGGGCTCCGCTCAGCCGGTGCCCAGCGCCTTGGCCTTGCGGTCGCGGATCGCCTTCAGCGCGGCCCCGGATTCGCCCAGCTTGGGCATGGCCTCGTCAATGGCGGCAATGGCCTCGCGGTCCTGCTGCTTCATGCCCTCCAGCGTCGCGGCAAACAGGTCAAAGAAACCCTTCATCTCGTCGCCATCACGCAGCGGGCGCATGCTGGGGTAGCCGCCGTCCTTCAGCTCACGCAGGTAGCGGCTGATGATGTAGATGGGACCCGCAATGCGGTGCGTGACCAGCACGCCCCAGAAACCCAGCGCCACAATCTCCAGCACCACAAACGCCACCACCACGGTGACAATGGTGGTGCTCTCGCGGCGGCTGATCTCCTGGCCCACCGCTTCGCTCAACTCCAGCAGCTGCGTGTTCTCGTTGTACGCGCGGTAGATGAAGTACGCGCAGATGATGCTGATGATCGCTCCCATCGCCACCACCAGCCCGGTGTACTTGAGCTGGAACTGCGGATCGATGAGCAGGATGCTCCGGCGGTACTGCCGCGGCTGGTTCATGGCGGGCTGCTCCCTCTAAGGCGCGTACGATACGCCGAGCCTAGGTAGGACTGCCCCGCCAGATCAAGGAAGACGCCGCCGCGCCACCCCCGCTTGCACGCGGCCCGCCCCGGCGCGACATCCCACCCGCACCGCGCCCAAGGGGGCGCACCACGGATGGGAGCAACGCCATGCAGTACACGCAGCTGGGCCGCACCGGCCTGAAGGTGAGCCGCCTGTGCCTGGGGACCATGAACTTTGGGCCCAACACCACAGAGGATGACGCGGTGGCCATCATGGACCAGGCGCTGGAGCTGGGGATCAACTTCTGGGACACGGCCAACGTGTACGGCTGGAAGTCCGGCGAAGGCGTCACCGAGCAGATCCTGGGGCGCTTCTTTGCCCGCGGCGGCGGCCGCCGGGACAAGGTGGTGCTGGCCACCAAGGTCTACGGCAACATGGGCGAGTGGCCCAACCAGGCGCGCCTCAGCGCGCTGCACATCCGCCGCGCCTGCGAGCACAGCCTCAAGCGCCTGCAGACGGACCACATTGACCTCTACCAGATGCACCACGTGGACCGGCACGCGCCGTGGGATGAGATCTGGCAGGCGTTTGAGGTGCTGGTCACGCAGGGGAAGGTGCTCTACGTGGGGAGCAGCAACTTTGCCGGCTGGCAGATTGCGCACGCGCAGATGGAGGCGCGCGCGCGCCACTTCCTGGGCCTGGTCAGCGAGCAGTCCCTGTACAACCTCACCGAGCGCACCCTTGAGCTGGAGGTCATCCCGGCGTGCCGGCAGTTTGGGCTGGGGCTCATCCCGTGGAGCCCGCTGGCCAGCGGCGTGCTGGGCGGGAAGCTCAAGGCGCAGGAGACCCTGTCCCGCCGCCAGGAGGAATGGGGCCAGAAGGTCTACCACCGCAACCAGGAGGCCGCAGACCGCTACGAGGTGTTCTGCAAGGAGCTGGGCCACCCGCCCGCCGACGTGGCGCTGGGCTGGCTGCTGCACAACATGGCGGTGACGGCGCCCATCATTGGGCCGCGCACGGTGGCGCAGCTGGAGGCCAGCGTGCGCGCGCTGGACCTCAAGCTGGACGAGACCGCGCTCAAGAAGCTGGATGAGATCTGGCCGGGCCCCGGTGGCGAGGCGCCGGAGGCCTACGCCTGGTGACCACCCGCCACCACCGCGTCACTTGGGCTCAACTTCCGTGTGGTCCACCGCGGTGCACAGCGTCTTCACCGTGACGAACTTGCTGTGCTCATGCAGGCCAATGGCCACGCGGTGCGTGATGTTGGGCGGGGAGAAGTACCGCGGCTTGTTGGGGTCGCCAATGGGCGTGGTCCGCGCGGCCTCCAGGTCGGGCAGGAGGGCCTTGTCCAGCCAGCCGCGCGCCTGGTCCTTGGTGATGCCGTGGTTCTGCAGGATGTCCGGGGCCTGCGCTTCCACGCCCTTGAGCATGTTCTGCGCCAGCCCCATGGTCTGCGGGTTGATGGTCCCGCCCGGCGCAAAGTCCTCCTTCTTGCCACCCAGCCCCACGTAGAGCGCGGCCGCCGACTGTTGCATGAACTTCTGCAGGTCCGCCGGGGACGCAATGTTCTGCGTCTTGGCCTCCGCGATCATCACCTTGTTCATCACGGGCAAGGCCAGCTTGAAGTACTGCTCCGCGGTCACGCCCGTGCGCTCCTTGAGCACTTCCAGGAACCCGGCCAGCATGGCGCACGTCGTCACGCCGCCCACGTCCTTGAAGTTGGCGTAGACGTTCATGAAGTCGTTCATGATGTCCGGCGTGGTCTCCGCGGGCCACGCCAGACCCTTGCCAAACCCCGCCTCGTTCACCGGGTTCTGGATGCCCTCCTTCTTCCACAGCGGCTCAAAGCTGGTCTCCGGCATGTCCTTGCCGGTGGCAGCCTTGTACTTGGCCTGCACTTCGCCAAACAGCTTCTTCCCCTCGGCGTCGCCCCAGATTTCCTTGAAGGCGGCCTCATTGTGGGGGACGTTGAGCATGATGTTGGTGACAATGGTTTTGTGCTCGGCGCAGTAGGTGTGCCACTTGGGGTTGGACTTCAGTTCCGGGTCGTCACGGACCCAGCGCTTGTAGAAGTCCAGCGTCGTCTTGAGGTCAATGGTCTTGTAGAAGTCGTTCTTGTAGTCCGGCGGGAACTGGACGCCCTTGTTGAGGATGGCGTCGGCAATCAGCGCGTTCTGGTTGAGCGTCTTCTGGGGCACGCCCTCCAGGCTCACCATCTGCACGTTGGCCGGGTAGCCCGCCACCTCCCATTGGTTCTGGTGGTAGGTCTCCGGCGAGTTGGTGGTGCGCCCGCCACCGACGTACGCCCCCAGGTGCGTGTTGCCGCCTTCAGTCTTGAGCAGGGTGCCGGCCAGCTCCTTGAGCGTGCCGGTGTGCCCTTCCGGGTGGATGTAGCCAATGAGCGCAAAGATGGGGTCATCCGCGCCCAGGCCCATCTCCTTGCGCAGGAAGTCATCCATCTGCTGGTGGCCGGGGACGGTCTTGCCGTCGGCCGTCTTCACCGTCGTGTCGTCGCCCACGGCCACAAACCGCATGCCCACCTTGCCGCCGCCCAGGTCGTAGTGGAAGTCCCGCACGTTGAAGGCGCCGCCGCCGGGCAGCTGCACATCCGTGGTGCCAAACTTGTCCGCCTTCACGCCCTTGTACGCGTCCGCAAGCGCGGCACTCTTGAGCTTCCACGGCCCGTCAAAGGTGGCCACGCCCTTGAACTGCGGGACGATATCGGTTGGCGCGACGCCCAGGCGCAGGTCCATCACACTGCCGCCGGTGCCCACGCCGCCTGTGCCCACCGGGCGGTTGCCGCCGCCGGGCGTGGTCACGGTGCCCGTGCCGGTGCCACCGGTGTTGCCCGTGGGGGCCGCCGGCCGCAGCGACGTCAGCAACGCCTCCAGGCCTGCCGTCTTGGCCGCCTTGGTCAGGGTCACCCCGCGGCACTTCTCCTCCAGCAGCGCCTTCACGGACGCATCCGCACCCGGGAGCGCGGCCAGCTTCATGAGCCACTTGGCCTCGGTCACATTGATGGTGGGCGTGCGGCCGGTCACCAGCTTGGGGAACGTGTCCGTCAACAGCGTCTTGAGCTGCTGGGCGTCCGCGTTGGCCGGGAACGCGGGCAGCGCGTTGGCGTTGGACGTGGTGGAGGTGCCGGAGACGGGACGGGTTGGATTGACGGGTGGCATCAGAAGACTCCCCTCGGTTGACGAGAACGGCCGCGCACTGTTGGCCCCTGTCAGGGCGTTGTCAAGGCAGCGGCCACGCTTCCCGACGACGCGACGTGAGGTGTCTCACGGGCGGCGGCGCGGCTTGAGCCACTGCGCCACCGCCGTGGCAAGGGCCGCCGTGTCCCGACGGGCGGAGGCGGCAGCCAGGCGGGCCAGCGGTGTGCCGCGCGCGACCTCCGCCAGGATGGGTGCCGCCGCCTGCGCGTCCAACGTGCGCCCCAGGGCGTCCTGCACGGTCCGCAGCGCGTGCAGGTCGTCGTCGGAAAGGGGGCGCCAGCCCAGCGTGTGGGCAGCCTCCAGCGCGTACCGCAGGCGCTTGAAGCGGATGCGCAGGCGGTGCAGCGCGGCCAGGTCCCGGTGGTGCGCGGCGCGCTGCGCGGCCCGGGTCACCTGTTCAGCCAGGCCGGCCAGGCGGCGGGGCCAGCGTTCACCCAGGCGGCCCTGTGACGCAGTGGCGAACCGCGCGAGCGCGCGCGTCAACCGCTGCGCGGGGCCGGTGCACCCGGCGGCCGCCGCGTGACGGGCCGCGCGCACCTTCCTCTGCAGGGCGGCCCGGGCCGGGGCCAGGCGCAGGGTCACGCGCGGCTGGGACTCCCGGGCCAGCCGGGTGAGGACGCCCAGGGCCACCTCGGCGTCGCGCGCACCCCCAAGCGTACGCCGCAGCTCGCGCAAGCGGCGCTGCGCGGCGCGCGCCTGGCGCCGGGTGCCGCGTGGCCGAAGCAGCTCCACCAACGCCTCCAGCCGCCGGGTGGCCACGCGCGCGTCGTGGACGGCCTCTTCGCCGCCCGTCTGCAGCGTGCCCACGGCGTGCTGCAGCGCGGCTTCCGCGTCAGTCCAGGCGGCCAGAGGCACGGGCGGGCGGGGCGTGGGACGGCGCACCATGGCCGCAAACTAGCGCCCCTTTGGCCCTGCGCCAGTTCCCGGTCGCGTGGACAGCCCCCGCCGGTCGTGCGTTAAGGGAACGTCATGACCGCCGCCTCCGCCACCGCCCTCATCAGCTGCCCGGACCAGAAGGGCATCGTCGCCGAAATCGCCCTGTTCATCCGTGACCACGGCGGGAACATCCTGGACGCGGACCAGCATTCCGACGCGGCTGTGGGGCAGTTCTTCATGCGCGTGGTGTTTGACCTGGCCGGGATGAGCCTGCCCGCCACCGCCCTGCAGGCGACGATGACGGAGGCCCTGCGCCGCTTCAGCGCGCGCGTGGAGGTCCGCCTGTCCACCGACGTCAAACGTGCGGCCATCCTGGTCAGCAAGCAGGACCACTGCTTCTATGACCTGCTGCTGCGCCACCGCGCGGGCGAGCTCAACTGCCAGATCCCGCTCATCATCTCCAACCACCCGGACCTGGAGGAACCCGCGCGGCACTTCGGCATCCCCTACCTGCACGTCCCAGTTGCCAAGGACAACAAGACCGCCGCGGAAGACAGCATCCTGGCCGAACTCGCCCGGGCCGACGTCCACCTCGTCGTGCTTGCCCGCTACATGCAGATCCTGTCCTCGCGTTTCTGCGCGGCCTACCCGCACCGCATCATCAACATCCACCACAGCTTCCTGCCCGCATTTGTTGGCGCCAACCCGTACCGCCAGGCGTTTGACCGCGGGGTGAAGCTCATTGGCGCCACGTCCCACTACGTCACGGACGTGCTGGATGACGGGCCCATCATTGACCAGCAGGTGGACCGCGTGACGCACCGGGACAGCGTTGAGGACCTGGTGCGCCACGGCAAAGACCTGGAGCGCGTGGTGCTGGGGCGCGCGGTGCGGCTGCACCTGGAAGACCGCGTGCTGGTCAGCGGGCGCAAGACCATCGTGTTTGCCTGATGGATGACCTTGCCGCCATGGCCCTGGCGCTCGCGGAGGCGCGCGCCGCCGCGGAGGCGGGGGACGTTCCCGTGGGGGCGGTGGTGCTGCACGGCGGGGAGATTGTCGGCCGCGGCCGCAACCGCCGCGAAGCCCTGCGCGACCCCACCTGGCACGCCGAGGTGGAGGCAATCCGCGCGGCGTCCTCCCGGCTGGGCCGCTGGCGGCTGACGGGGTGCACGCTGCTGGTCACGCTGGAACCCTGTCCCATGTGCGCCTACGCGCTGGTGCTGGCGCGGGTGGACCGCGTGGCGTGGGCGGCTACCGACCCGCGGTTTGGCGGCGCCGGCAGCCTGCACGCGCTGCTGCGGGACCCGCGCCACAATCACCGGCCCGCCGTCACCACGGGCCTGCTGGCGGAGGAGTGTTCGGACCTGCTCAAGGACTTCTTCCGCGCGCGGCGCGCTTAGGGAACGGCTAAGGACGGCCCGAACAGCTTGGCTGGAAACCCGTGCCACAGCGCGCACCCTGCGGGGCGGAACCGCCTCCTCCGCTTCCCTCGCCACCACTCTCTTTGGCGGGGCGGCGCTCGGTGCGGCGGAAGAACTGCTCCGCCGCGTCACGCCCGCGCTCCGCGCGCAGCCCGCTGTACAGCCGGTCCATCAGCGCGCGCCACTCCGTCTCCGCGTGCTCCCGCGCAATGCGCTTGGCCTCCAACGTTGTGAGCGCCTTGCCGTATTCGGCCTGCGTGTTGGCCCAATCCGTCACCGCCGCCAGCCGCCGCGGCACCAGATTCACCACCAACGGGTCGTCGGACGGCAGGTGCGCCTTGAGGCGCTCGGCCAGCTGGGCGAAGCGCTTCTGCTGCTCACCCACCGGGGAGGCCGTGTAATACAGCGAACCCTCGGGAGGATGCGATTCCAAGGCGACTGCTTCTTCGCGTCCGGTATCCGCGCCGCAAGGACGCGGTCGCATTCCTCGGTGGTGCTGTCCAGGGGTGTCATCCGCTGCGTCGCGGTCCGCCATGGCCACGGTCGCGGGGTCTTCCGCGTCATCCGCGGCCGCCTGCGCATCCCGGATGCGCCGAAGGGCTGCCGCGCAGTCGCGCGCTTGGGTCTCCAAGCCTAGGCGCTTCAACTGGCGCACGGAGGTGGTGAACTGCCGCAGCGGGGTGACGCCCACGCCTTCCTTGGGCAGCTGCACGGGGTTGTCCTTGGGTGGAGTGAGTGCGCAAACACCTCCGCCAGGCCCGCGGGGGAAATGAAGTGGCCGCGGAATGCGCAATTGGCAGGCACTTCGAAAGTTCCGTGGCACCGGGATCCGGAATTCCGCGCGCACTGCGCGTGTTCAGGGCCCCCCGGATCCCGAATTCCGCGCCCACCGGGCGTGTTCAGTGCCACCCGGATCCCGAATTCCCGGGGGTACTCGCAGCTTCCGTGGCACGCCATTCCGGGAATCCGTGCGCACTCCTGCGTTGCGGCGGGCCCGCGGGGGCTCCGCCAGGGACAGCGGCGCGTTGGCTGCGCGCAAGCTGGCAGCCCGGACATTGACTCCGTGCGCATCACGTTCCCGGCCCAACGCACAAGGACAGGGTGCGCCATAGGACCTCTCCGCCGGCGGCTGGGTCCCGTGCTTCCTACTTCCGAGGTGATGACGTAATACCGGCGCCAGGGTGGCGACCACGACATGGCGAGTATTCCAGACTGGCGGAGTGCGTTCCCGTGGCTGCGGCCTGACCGGCCGCCGGCAGACATGCGGCTGTATGTGGAACCCAAGTACCGGGCGGCGGAAAGTGCTTTGAAGCGGGTCCAGCGTGACCCTGGTGGATTTGCCAAGGTCCTCCTGGTGGGTCCGAGGGGCGGCGGCAAGAGCACCGAGTTGCGCAGGATCAGCCAACTTGCCAAAGACGACGCTATCGTCGTGGAGATAGACCTCGACGCGTCCGGGGTCTCCGCGGCCAGCGTCTCGGCGTTCGACCTCCTGTATGTCACTTCGGCGGCACTGTTGCGGCACACCGCGGAGGGAACCGCTGAGACACTGTTCAAGGAACTCGCTGAAGCCTACGCCGGCAAGGAGGCGAAAAAGACCCTGGGGCCGCTCGCCGAGACACTCGCCGGTATTGCGACGTTTGCAACGGCGGCTACCGCCGTAGCGGCTGGCTCCGGACTCCTGGCGGGCGCGGCACCCCTCATCGGTGCGGCGAGCGCCACCACGGCGGGCGCACTCCGCCTTCTTGCCAGACCCACCGGCGTGATTGCCGAAACGTCGCCCCAGGGCTCGGCACTGATGAGGGTGAGCACCAAGATCACGCGGGAGGTTCGGTCGCAGTCCGACAAGCCGATTCTCGTGCTGCTTGACGGCCTGGAGAAGATGAATGGCGAAGCGGCGGAACGCTTCCGACAGATGTTTGTCCAGACTCGCCTGCTCGCCGATCCAACGTGGTCCGCGGTCATCGCCGCACCGCCGTGCACGTTGACCGAAACCGCCTCCGCACTCGCATTCGTGCCCGTCACCGTCTGGGGTTTCGGGCCCGACGATGGCGCGCGCGTGGTGCGGGCGCTTCAGCTGCGCCTGCAAGCCGCGGGTCTCGACATTCCGCGCGATGTTGAAACCGGCGTGCTGGAGTACATCGCCCAGATGAGCGGCGGCGTGCCGAACCACGCCATCAAACTGATGCAGGAGGCGGTTGCGGCCGCTGAGGGGAAGCCGCGGATGGGGCTCTCCATGGCGCAAGAAGCCGTCAGGTGGTTGGCCCAACAACTCGCACAGGGTCTGACAGGCGAGGACTTGGACGCGCTTGCGGCCGTTGACGAAGAACATCACCTGCGCGGGGACCGCGCCTCGGCGTTGTTCGCTGACGGCAGAGTGATTGCGCAGCCGCCTTCGGACGAATCGGACGCACCCGAATTCGTGGTCCACCCCGTGCTCCAGCGCACCGTCAAAGTGCATGGGACGCGCCGGGCAGCGCGCGATGTCCCCGAAACCGAGCCAGCCGAGGAATGACCCGCTACCGCGATGCCGTGACTGCCGCCTTGCGGCACCCGCTGGTCGGGCAACCCGGCGTCTTCCTGCTCATCGTACCGTCCCGGGAGCACAAGGAAATCGGCGCCGAGGTAGCGCGGGTCCTGCCGACCGAACGAATCTCCCCACTGGTGCCGGGCGCAGCCGCCGCGGACGACAAGCAACCGTGGATCATCCTTGGGCTCCCCCGCGATTCCGCGACGCGAAAAACGGCGCTGCAGGAACTCAATGGGCGGCGCGACCGGTTGGCAGCCGCCAACCGGCAGCTGGTGCTCCTCGTGACTCGGGCGGAGTTGAAGGACGTCCAAAGATACGCGGGCGATCTGTATTCGCGCGTGCGCTTCAACGCGGTTATTCCGTTTGAGCCGGACCCCACGGTGGGTGTCGCGGAAGCGCGATCCCAGCTTGGTGAGTGGTACCACCGCCGCTACGGCAAGCTGGACCTGCGCGGACTCGTGCGCGACAGCACCGAAGACATCGGGTGGGGAATCGAGAGCATCTACCAGGAACTGCGGGCAATGCCGGCTGACCTGTCCGGCGAATTCGATGCCCGTTTCGACCGGGGTGGACGCCTGCGCATGTCGTTTGAGCTGGGCGTTGGCGTGCCGTTGGTACGCCTTGTGGCGGCACCCGACCATGTCGTGGTGGTGCTGGCGCACCCGGGGTCCGGCAAGACCTTCTTCTTGCGCTGGCTGGCCCTGCGCGCTGCCCGGGAGCCGACGCTCGGGATGAGCACCCCGCTACCCCTGCTGTTCCCGCTGGCCGCGTTTGGGGGAGCGGCCAGCGTGGACGAAATCGTGGCGATCATGGTGGACACGCTGCTGGAGGACTGCGCCCCGGCAGCGCACGTGCTGGGCGCGGCGCTGCGCAACGGTGATGCGCTCTTGTTGCTGGATGGGTTGGACGAGGTGGGGGAGGAAGCGCTGCGTGTCCAGGTCGCGGCCCGGGTGGTGGAATTCCATTCGCGTTACCCGTCGTGCCGTTTGGTGGTGACCAGTCGGCTGGCGGGCTATCCCGAAGCGCCGCTGCCGTTTCCGGCCTGCACCATCGCGCCCCTGGATCGGAATGCCATCAAGGCGTTCCTGGTCCAGTGGTGTGAACTGTACGCGGTGGATCTGCACGGGGAAACAGCCCGTGACCGGGGGCGCCAGGACGGCGCGCGACTTGCCCAGGACGTCCTTGGCAACCCGCAGCTCACCGAGCTCGCGGGTAATCCCCTCCTGCTCACGGTGCTGGCGATCGTGCATCGGACGGGGGTTCGCCTCCCGGATCACCGCGTTGAACTGTACTCGCACGCCACGCGCGTGCTGGTGGAACGCTGGAACCGTGCCCGCAGCCTGGGCGGCGACACCCATGCACGGCCCCTGACCAGTGCCGATGCAGCCAGGCTGCTGGGTCCGCTGGCGTTGCGGGCCGTCCGGCGTGCGTCGCGTGGAACCGTTCCGGAAGCCGAGTTGCGCGAGAGCCTCGAACGCGAGCTCTCAGATCGCGCCATCAAGGGTCTTGCGTCCGTGGACGAGGCCATTGACCTGTTCAAGCGTGCGCTGGGGTTGCTCGTGGAGGTTGCGCCCGGCCTGTACGGCTTCATGCACCTGACGCTCGCGGAGTACCTGGCGGCGTGGGAATTGGTACGCACCGGGGAACTGGAGAAGTTGGTGGACCGGCCCACGGAGGCATTCCTGCCCGAGTGGCGCGAAACGCTGTTACTTGCCCTCGGCGAGCTTGGTGTGAATCGCGGCGAGGATGCGCGGTTGGCGGCCGCCATCCGCGCATTGTTGCGCAGCGCAAGGCGGCGGCGCGGACGTCCTTCGGTGGGGGTGCCGTCGTTGTTGGCGGGGCTGCTCGCGGACGACCCCGGGCTGACTCTCACGGTGGCGCAGAACATCGCAGACGAGTTGATTCCTCGGTGGTGGTTCAAACGCGACTACGGTGAAAAACGGCTCGGAGATTTTCTGGCGGAGGCGCTGAACCTGGCTTCCCGAATCGGCGCCGGTCGGTATGCATCCCTGGTCGTGGAGCGCCTTGAGAAGCACATCAACACGCTGCCCGCGCACATGCAGGTACCGCAGAATGCCGAACGGGTGCTGCGTGTGCTTCTGGTCTGCGGTGCCGGGCCACCGGCCGTGATGGCGCTGTTGGCGCGGTTGCCGAACGGGCTCTTCGTTTGGTGGCGAGGGGATGGCGAAGAGTTCACGCTCTCGCCAACCATTTCCACGCTGGTTCGAGAGGGGGCGGTCCGACTGGAGGCGCACAGGGAGGACAAGACGACCACATCGGTTGAGTTCCTCGGCATGACCGGCGATCGGGGGCGATTTCGCACGGAGGGCCGCTTGGTGTATGCGCGCATCGCTGAGGTTCCCGGAAAGCGCGGATGACGAGCCCGCGCATTCCTCGTGGAGTCAGGCCGCTGGTGTCCGTGGGGGTGGTTCAGGCCACCAGTCAGCTGCGCGCTGCGCCTCTCCGCCATGTGCCCGGGACGCAAACCCGGCCAGGTCCCTCAGGTCTCATGCTCACTGACGGGCTGCAGCAGGTCCTCCAGCCGGCGCTGCCGGTGCAACGTGCGCAGCGCCTCCACCACGGCGGGGTCCACCCGTCCCTTCTCCAGCCGAGCCAGCACCGCAAACGCGCTCTCCAGGCCGGTGGCCACGCGGTAGGGCCGCGTGGAGGTGATGGCATCCGTCACGTCCGCCACGGCGACAATGCGCGCCTCCAGCGGGATCTGCGTGCCCTTGAGCCCGTCCGGGTAGCCGCTGCCGTCCAGGCGCTCGTGGTGGGCGCGGATGATGGGCACCACGCAGCGGAACTGGTCCACGTCACGCAGCAGCTCATCCCCCAGCGTGGTGTGCGTCTTGATGACCTCAAACTCGTCCGGGGTCAGCAGGTCCGGCTTGAGCAGCACCGAGTCACGCACGCCGATCTTCCCGATGTCATGCAGCAGCGCGCCCACGCGGACCATCTCCTTCTTCTCCGCGGGCAGGCGCAGTTCCTCCGCCAGGCGCACGCTGATGGCGGCCACGCGGTCCGTGTGACCGGCCGTGTACCCATCCCGCGCTTCCAGCGCGCGCACCATGGCGTTGAGCACCTTGACCTGCTGCTCCTCCTGCGTGCGCCGCGCCACCGCCAGCTTGCGGTTGGTGGACACCAGGTCCCCGGTCACGCGCCGCAGGTCATGCACCAGCAGGCGCCCGTGCAGCGCGCGCTCCATCCGGTCCGCCACCTCCTGCAACCCCGGCAGCGGGACGCCCATGAAGTCCACCGCGCCCGCGCCCAGCGCGGCCGTCGCCGCCGTCCACGTGGGCTCGGGGTCCACCACAATCACCGGGAGTGACTCATCCAGCGTGCGCGCCAGGTGGACAATGAGCGTGGTGTCCATCCCGCCCTGCGCCTGCACTACCACCAGGTCAAACGCCCGGTTGGTCATCAGCGCCTGCGCGGCCCCCAGCCCAGCTTCGGAGGTGATCTCGTAGCGCCGCAGTTCACAGGCCTCGCGCAACACGTCAGACGCGGAGGCGTGCACGCCCACAAACAGCGCGCGTGGCGGACGCGCCTCCGGCGCCCGCGCGGACTTGAGCGTGTCCAGCTCCACGCGCAGCAGCGCCTCCGCGCGAACGCGCTCCACCACCGAGAGCACCACCTGCCGCAGCTCCATGGGCCGCAGGGGCTTGGAGAAGAAGCGGTGCAGCTCCCCGGTGTTCACCGCCTCCACCGCCTTGCTGAACTCTGTGGACGCCGTCATCAGCATCCGCGCGGCCGCCGGGTGCCGGCTCTTGGCGCGCGCCAGCACCTGCGTCCCGCTGACAAATGGCATCATCTCATCAACAAGGATGGCCACCGGGTGCAGCCCTTCCAGCAACTCCAGCGCGCGCTTCCCATCCGACGCAGCGTGCACGTTGAAGTCCCGCCGGAACGTCTTGCACAACAGGTCCAGAAACGCCTGGTCATCGTCCGCGATGAGAAAGTCTCCGCTGGCGTTTGACTCGGGCACGGCGCTCCCCCGGGCCCCTCCCCCGGAGGCGGCCGCGCCCCATCCTGCCACAAGGCCGGCCCCGCGGCAGTCCGCTCACCCCCGCCGGGCCGCCGCCCGCGCCACGAGGTCACGCAGGGCGGCGCGCGAAGGCTCCTCCATCTGCGTGAACGTGAGCGCCATGCCGGCGGCCGAACCCTCCGTGGCAACCGGCAGGCACCGCACCACCACCGCGGTGCCCTCCAGCAGCGTCCCGCCGTCCTCCAGCAGGATGCGGAACTGCACGCGCGTGCCCATGGGCCGCGGGCGGTCGGTGCGGAGGAACAGGCCGCCTTCGCTGACGTCAACGGTGTGCGCGTCCAACAGCGCATCCACAGAGGTGGCGCGGTACTGCACCATGACGGTCAGCGGGACGCGGACAAAACGGCGGCGGTTCTCTGGCGGGATGGTCACCTGGGCACCGCTCAGAGCGCTTGCTGTTTCACCCGCGCGGACACCAGCAGGTACAGCGCAAACAGCGCGTCCTCCGCGGTCAGCGCCGCGTCCGGCGCGGACGCCAGCCGGCACAGGCGCAGGTATTCGCGCCCGTCAATGCCCAGCAGCGCCGCCCGGGCCATGGGTCCGCCCGTCCCGCTGGTGCCCGGCAGCGCGTCCAACAGCAGCGCCATCAGCTCCGCGGCCGCGCGCACGGCCGTGGCAAACTCGCGCGCCACGATGTGCCGCTCCACGCGCTCCACACCCGCCCCGTCCCCCGGCCACAGGGGCGCAAAACTCAGCCCCGTCCCCGCCAGCGCGGAGCGTGCGGGCAGCGAGGCCGGCGGCGGCTGGGTGGGCACCGGGAGGGAGGGAGCGGCGGCGGGTGCGGTGGCCTCCTCCACCGCCTCGCTGGCCACGGCGGACAGGCGCGCCGTCAGGCCGTCTTCGGCCACCAGCTGCGTTTCACCGGTGGGCGCGCGCCGGGCACCCTGCTGCCGGCGTCTGAGGTCCCGCACCACGGACGCGCTGATCTCCTTGAGCGCCTGCAGCACCCCCGTGCCCTTGGACGCGCAGGTCTCAAACGCCGGCGCGCCGTGGTGGTTGTACTCGGCGTTCATCGTCGCCACGGCCATGGCCGTGGGCAGGTCACGCTTGTTCCACTGGAACACGTGCGGGAACCGCGCCAGGTCCAGCCCCATCTCTGCCAGGTTGTCCTCCAGGTCCTGCAGCGACAGGCGGTTGTTGTCCCGCGCCGCCTCCTGGCTGTCCGCCACAAACACCACGCCGTCCGCACCGTTGAGCACCAGCTTGCGCGTGGCCGCGTAGAAGATCTGTCCCGGCACCGTGTACAGCTGCAGCCGCACCGGCATTTCCTGCACGCGCTCAATGCTGATGGGCAGGAAATCAAAGAACAGCGTGCGGTCGCCCTCGGTGGCCAGCGTCACCAGCTCGCCGCGGCGCTCCGCCTTGATGACGGAGTACAGATACTTGAGCGAGGTGGTTTTCCCGGAGAGACCCGGTCCGTAGTAGACAATCTTGGCGGAGATCTCGCGGGCGAGCGGATTGATGAGGGACACGCGGCCTATATAGTCAAAGGAAGTCGGGCGCCCCAAGTCGCCCACCCGGAGGTCCCACTGATAGCCGGTGACCTGTCCACCATGAGCCTGGCTGACCTGCTGCAGTGGGTGGAGCAGGCCGGCTGCAGTGGCCACGTCAGCCTCCACCGCGACGGCGCCGTCACCTGGCTCAACGTCTCCCAGCGGGAGGTCACCATGCTGTCCCCGGTGCGTGGCGGACCGGGCGCGGGCTCGCCGGAGGATCCCACCGCCACGGACCGCCTGCTGGATCTGTTCCTGGAACGGCACGGGCGCTTTGAGTTTGTCCCGCGCGTGGCGTTGGAGGGTGGCGTGCCCCTGCACCTGCCGCTGCGCGTGGTGGTCATGGAGGGGCTGCGCCACCTGGATGAATGGCCCCGCCTGGCGGAGGCCTACCCGCGCGACGCCGCCACCCTGGCGCGCACGGCGACGCCGGCGCCCGACCGGCTCTCCGGCGTGCAGCGATTGATCCTGCGCTTTGCGGAGTCCCGCCTCACCCTGGGCGAAGCGCGCCTGAAGCTGGGCGTCTCCCGTCCCGCGCTGCTGCGCCACGTGGAGGAGGTCCGCGGCATGGGGCTGGTGGAGGTGGAGGGCACGGAGTCCGGCGTGGACCCCGTGGCCCAGCTGCTGGCGCAGGCGTCCGTGCTGGTGCAGGAGCGGCAGTTTGAGGAGGCGGCCATTGTGTTTGGGAGCCTGCTGGCATCCGACCCCACGGACCTGCGCGTGCGCCGCCTGCTGCGCGAGGCGGAACGGGAACAGGTGGCCGCGCTCTACCAGCAGCTGCAGCCGGTGAGCGTGGTGCGGCTGGTGGACCCGGCCGCGCTCCCCTCACGCAAGCTCAGCCGCACGGACCGGGAGATTGCCGAGCGCGTGAACGACCGCTGGGACGTGGCCAGCCTGGTCCTGGCCAGCCCGCTGCGCGAGGTGGAGACGCTGCGCAGCATCCGGCGCCTGTGGAAGATGGGCATTGTGGACCTGGACCAGGCGGCCATGCCCGGCTGACTGCGCCCGGTGATGCCTCCGTTCCTCCCCGTCCTGGCCCTTGCCGTGGGTGCGTCCGCACCGGCGCTGGATTGTACGCTCTACCCCTCACCGTTGCCGGAGTTGCGTGTCCGCGGAGAATGCCGCGCGGTCGGGTGGCCTGCGGAGCCGGCCTGGGAGCTGGGCATGCGGGCCGGGGATGCGTTTGTCGGGGATGCGTTTGTGACGGACCGCTTGGCGCAGCCGCGGGGCGCCCAATGGGTGGTGTCCTGGAGGGTGGACGCCGGTGCCATGGCGGACGCGCACCGCGACGTGGACGTGGCCCTGCGGGCGGGGGACGCCGTCATTGTCAATGACTGCAACCTGCTGCTGCGACCGGCGGAGGTGCCGCCGGACACGCGCATCACCGTGCGCGTAGCCGGAGAGGTGCTGCTGTCCGCTCCGTGGCTGCCCGGCGGCGCGCCGCGCACGTACACCCTGAGCGCGGCGGCGTTGGAGGGTGGCAGCTACCTGGTGTTCGGGCCGCAGCGCGCGCTGGACGTGAAGGTGCCCGGGGCGCCGGTGTCCGCGGTGGCCGTGGGAAGACCCGGCCGCGCCGGTGATGCCGCGCTGACGACGTGGGTGTCCCGCAGCGCGGGCATGTCCGCCCGGTTTGGCGGCGGCAGCCTGCCGGTGGCCCGCACGCTGGTCGTCGTGGTTCCGTGGGCGGAACAGTCGGACCCCGGCGTGTTCGGGAGCACGCTGCGGTGGGGACTGGGGAGCGCGGTGCTGTTCTATGGCGCGGAGGCGCCGGCGGAGTCGTTTGCGGCGGACTGGGTGGCACCGCACGAACTGTTCCACCTGCACAACCCGGATGTGGTGCACCGCGTGCCGTGGTTCACCGAGGGTTTCACCACTTACTATCAGGACGTGCTGCGTGCGCGCGGTGGCGTGCGGCCGCCGCCGGTGGCGTGGAAGGGGCTGCTGGACGGGTTCCGTCACGGATGCGCCACGGACCAGCGCACCCCGCTGCGCGCGGCCAGCGCGGACATGCGGCGGAACCATGACTACCGGCGGGTGTACTGGGGCGGCGCGTGCACGGCGTTCATCCTGGACGTGGCGCTGCGCGAGCACACGGACAACCGCGAAAGCCTGGACACGGTGTACCGCGCGCTGGCGGCGGAGAGCCGCGGCCCGGGCGGCGCGCTTGACGAAGCAGGCGTGGTGGAGCGCCTGCGCAACGCGCTCCCGGCGGACCACTGGGGGCGCGCCTGGCTGCACGCGTCGCTGGACGGGCGCGCGGCGCTGCCGGTGGGGGAGCTGGCCTCCCGGCTGGGGGTCTCCGTCAGCGGGGAGCAGGCGCGTTTTGACGACGGGGCACCCTGGTCCCACGTGCGCCGCGCCATCCTGGAGGAGCCGGTGCCCTCCCCCGCACCCGCGCGCCGGCCGGCCACACCGCCGCCTCCGCCGCGTTGAACCGCGTGGCAATCCGCCGGTCAGCGCGGTCAGCGCACGGTACGGACTTCCACGTGCAGCGGACGGTCCCACGCGGCGGCTACCGCCAGGAGTTCGTCTGCGGGCCGCGGGCCGTCCAGGACGTGGGCCAGAATCTGGACGGAGAATGACCCGCGCAGCAGGTGTTGCGCGCCCGTCACCCCAAACCCCACGCCCGCGCCCTCCGCGGTGTCGACGTACTCCAACGCCGCGGTCAGCTCCGGGGGCAGTCCGCGGTGGGCCAGCACCACGGCGGCGTCCGGCCCCTGCAGCGCCACCCAAACCGCACCCACGCGTTGCGCGGAGGCCTCCACCTCGTCAGTCCGGCCGTCAATGCTGAGCCAGCGCGGATCCGAACTGGCCCGCGCGCGCCACCCGCGCACCGGCCGCAGCCCGGCCAGCGCCGTGAACGTGGCATCCTGCGCCACGCCCGCCGGCGGAAACGGGACGTCCAGCCGGAATGACAGAACCACGGAGTCACGCGTGTGGATGCTCACGTTGGGGATGTCCGGGGAGTGCAGGCTGCCCACCAGACGCACGGAGGTGAGCACCTCCCGCAGCACGCGGACCGGCCCAGCGGTGTAGCGGCCCAGGTGCGAGCGCAGGTCGGACTCGTCCCGGGAGATGGGCAGGACCCCCAGCAGCCGCGCGTGGATGCGCATGTGCAGCTGGTCCAGCAGGTTGTCCCCGTTGCCCACGGTCAGCAGGGACGGGACCACCGCGTTGCCGGGCACAAACCCAATGCGGAAGACCGGCGTGGCAACCAGATCTCCCAGGCCGGGTTGCGGTTGGAAGCGCACGTGCCGCACCGCGCTGCGCGGTGGCGAGGCGCCCGTGGAGACCAGGTAAGCCCACGCGGTCTCACCGGTGCGGGGGTCCGTCACGGTCAGCTCTTCAGCGGCGGCGTACGCCGCCAGCGCCGCCGCGCCCACGCGCGCCCCCAGGTCCGCCGGCATGAACGCCAGCTCGTCGTCCGCATCCAACAGCCCGGGGGACTCGTCGCCCTGCGCCCGGCGCCCGTCTGCGGCCCCGGCAGACGGAGACGCGGATTCCAGGCACCACCCGCCGGCGCGCGTGCGTTCGTCCACCTGGAAGGGGATGGGCGCCAACGCACCGTCCCGTGCGGCCAGCAGCGCCAACGCCGCCACGGGCCGGTTGCGGTGAACGGTGACCGCGGCACCGCGCAGGACCACGGGCTCCCACGCGCCGGCAAAGGGGCCGGTACCAGGCGCGGCGGCGCGCGCGCCCACCATGACGCCCAGCGCCAGCAACAGCACCGTCCCCGGCAGCAGCGCGCGCGGCCTCACACCGGCAGCTCGCGGTTGCGGCGCGCACGGCTGAGCAGCGCGCTGATGAACTGCCGCAGTTCGCGGTTGGGCTCGCCCTTGCGGTTGTTCTCCAGCGCCCCAAGCATCTTCTCGCTCAGGTGCTGCTGCAAGACGTCACGGGCCTGCGTGGCCAGGCCGGCCGCGTTGCTGCGCACCACGTCCAGCAGGAACTCCGCGGCCTCGTTGGTGCCGGCCGTGGCCACGTTGCGCAGCGCCAGCTCCTTCACCCGCACATCGTCATGGTGCCCAAACAGCCGCACCATGGAGTCCAGCGCCTGCGGGAAGATGAAGCCGCGCAGCGCCGCCAGCCCCGCCTGGTACACCTCGCCGTGCCGTTCCGCGCTGAGCGCCAGGTCCACCACCGCCATGGCCTCCTTCAGCTTCATCCGCCCCGCGGCCATCACGCACGCCACCTTCTGCGGGGTCTCGCCCCGGCGGAACGCTTCCACCAGCGGCGGGACCAGACCCGGGTGCCGCGAGTCCGACAGCAGCGCCATCACCGAGGCGGGGAGCGCCTGCGCGGCCCCGCCGGCAAGCAGGTGATCCTCATAGGAGAGCACCAGGTTGAGCGCGCGCCGCCGCTCCACGTCCCACACGTTGGGATCCGCCAGCAGGCGCGCCGCGGCCATCCCCAGGTCCACGCCCGCTTCCCGGTCCAGCAGCTCCCGCACCGCAAAGTCCACCGGCACAAACCGCCGCCGGAAGTAGTCCGGGAGCACCGGCACTCCCTCATCACCCTCCGCCGCCAGGGCAATGCGCCCAAGATCCTCCGCCAGCCGCGCGTAGCGTTCCTTGCGGGACTCCGGCAGGTCCAGGTTGGCCAGTTGCCCGTAGCAGCGCACCACCTCGCGCGTGTTGAGCGTGCGGTTGAACGCGTCCACCGCCGCCAGCAGCGCGTTCTCCACCATCGCCACCGGGCGGCTGGCCTTGCCCGCCTCCTCGGCCACGCGCCGCCAGGAATGCCCCGCGGCAACGAGAAAGTAGTCCGCGTACAGGAACCCCATGCGGCGCGCGTATTCGCCCGCCTCGCGGTACAGGTCGCTGGCCGCGTGCAGTTCGCCGTCCTCTTCAGCCTGCCGGATGAGCTCCTGCAGCGCCTGCACCGCGCCAAACCGGTCCCCCTTCTGGCGCAGCAGGCGCGCCGCGTTGAGGTAGCCCTCCGCCACGTCCTCAAACGCCTTGGCCGCCAGTCCCACGTCCTTCATCACAATGTAACAGCGGAAGGCGCCGTCGCGGTCGCCCTCGCCCTCGCGGCGGTCCGCCTCCTGCCCCAACGCGTTCATCGCCTCAAAGAACAGCGCCTGCGCGCCCGCGGCGTCCCCGGTGGCCTGCGCCGCGCGCCCCGCGTTGAACCGCGCCAGCGCGGCCACGTGGAGATTCCCCTGCACCTCGGCCGGGCGCACCAGCTGCGTCCATAGTGACCGCGCCTCCGCAAAGTTCCCGCCCTGCGCCGCCGCGTGCGCGGCGTGCGCCGTCATGTGCGCCCGCTGGAACTCCCGCGTGGCGCGCGCGTGGTCCTCCGCCAGCCCCGCCACGCGCGCCATGTCCCGCGCGCTACCCGTCAGCGCGTACAACCGCCCCGCCTCGTCAAGATCGCGCAGGTACTCGCGGATGGCGGCCGCCGCGGCCGTCCGCTTGAGCGCGGGTAGGACGTACAAATCCGCCAGCGCTTCGCAGCAGCGGCGGTAGTCTTCCTCCTCCACGTTGGTGGCGGACAGCAGGTCCCGCCACAGCGCCACCGCTTCGCCGCTCTTCCCGGCGGCCCGCGCCCGCGCAACCTTCTCATTGAAGTCAGTGGCCATGCCCACCGGGTCAGTTACCGGCAGGCGCTGACCCGCTCAAGCAGCGGCCCCTGTAACCGGTTCACCCGGTCGCCCAATCATCACGCTGGAGCGACTCGAACCATTGAAGCCAGCGCGAAACCCCGCAGCGACAGCGACTTCAGTTCAACGGCCATCTGCAGCCTCCTGATTCCATCGGCGTGGGCGCAGCTCGGTGACTTGTCGCCAGAGGTACCGCGGGCCGCCAGCGTGGACGCCTCGGTCAACCTGCAGTCCTGAGCGAGTCACCGAGGACGAGGCCCTTCCGTGGCGCCAGCAAGGTTGGCTCCATCGTTCCGACGGCTTCGACCCGGCGCAGGACTCACGCGAAGAGGATCGCCACCCAATCCGCTCTTTCGTCACCCGGGTTACCCACGTGCCCTGCGCCGGGATGGCGGATTCAACGGCCTCAGCGCGCGTCCGCCACCCACGGCGGGGTTTCCTTGAACCACTCCGCAGCCAGGCGCGGGTTGAACGTCCCAAACCGCAGGGCCGGGTGGCGCCGGTGCAACTCCTCGACAAATGTGCGCAGGCCCATGGGCCGCTCCCGCTGCTTCGGGAGGATCTTCTCGTAATACGCGGGGTCCACGCACAGGTTCCGCAGCTGGATCATTTCCAACAGCCCGTCGGAGACCAGGCGGCTCACGCGCTCCAGTTCAGAGCGGGTGTCCGTCCAGCCGGGCCACAGCAGCAGGTTGATGCACTTGTACAGGCCGGCGTCGCGCGCCACGCGCAGCGTCTCGTACAGGTCGGCCAGCTTGTAGTCGCGTGGGCGGTAGTAGGCCTCAAACACCGGCTCGTCGAACGAATTGACGCTGACGCGGATGCTGTTGATGCCGGCGGCTGCCGCGCGGCCCACCACTTCGGGGCGGCTGCCGTTGGTGTTGAGGTGGATGATGCCGCGCGTCTGCGTGCGCCGGGCAAATGCCACGGAATCCACCAGCGCGTCTGACGACAGCGTGGGCTCGCCCTCGCACCCCTGGCCAAAGCTGCACATGCCCTCCGGTGCATGCTTGAGGTGGAACGCAATGACGCGCCCAATCTCCTCCCCCTGCGGACTGAACTTGAGGCGCTTCTGCGGCGTGGGCGCGTCCCATTCCGCATCCTTGGACAGGCAGCCCAGGCACGCGGCGTTGCAGGCCGGTGCCATGGGGATGGCGCCCTCCCAGCGGCCATAGAAGATGTTCTGCGCGCAGCAGCACTTGTAGTCCACTGCGCATTCCCTGAGCTGCAACAGCACGGGGTTGTCCGGGTCCTCGCGCAGGCGCGCGTCCACCCTCGTCGGGAGTTCGTCCTTGTAGAACAGGGACGGGTGCCAGCGGCTCAGTTCGTCACCCTGGAACATGGCCGCCATCACCGAACCGCGCGCCCAGCCCACCGCGGTGTACGCCCACAGCGGCAGCCCGCTGCGGCCCGGCATGCCGCCTTCATCCACAATGCGCAGCGGCGCGGTCTCCGGCGCCGTGAACGGCAGGTAGTCCGCGGCGGGCAGGTACTGCCGCACGTGACCGGGGGGCGGGTGGATGGCCGCCGCACGCGGGCGCACGCCGCGCAGCCCGGGAACGGAGTCCACCACCTCAAACGAGCCGGTCACCGGATCAAACCCAACGGGGAACGTGTCCGGCAGTTGCATGATCTCCCACTTGGGCGGGAGCGCCGTCATCTCCTCCACGGCGGGCACCACAAAGTCCTGGCCGTTGTGCGCGGCCATGCGCAGGTGCGGGTGCTCCAGGAGCTGCCCGTCGTCGGTGCTGAACAGCATGCGGGGGAGTTGGGACCCACGGCCCGGGCGCGGGCCTTTTTGACGACGGTTGTTCCGGTTGTTGGCCACGCGCTTGTCCTGGCGGGCAGAGTGGCGCCCGTTCGGCTGACCTACAAGCCGCTGCTGCTGGCGTCCAGCCTGTCGGTGCCCGCCGCCACAGTCGTGCTGCCGGATGGGCCACAGTGTTCATCCATCGTCCCACCCGTGCGGGCCGCCACCCATGCCATAGTACGGCGCCGTGATCGGCCAGCTTGCCATGGGATGTTTGTTGGTCTGCGCCACGCCGCCACAGGTTGAGCTCCGCTATGCGCGCGGCCCCGGTGCCGAGAACTGTCCCGACGAGGCCCATCTCCGCGCGACGGTCGAGGAACACCTGGGTTACGCTCCATGGCAAGCCGGAGCCACCCGCGTGGTCCGCGCGCAGGTTTCCCTGCAGGAGCAGCAGCTTCACGCCGCTGTGACGCTGGAAACCGGCACCGGCGAGGTGCAGGGCTCCCGGACCCTCGCCAGTGGCAACCGCGATTGTGATGAGCTCACCGCATCCATGGCGCTGGCCATCAGCCTGGCCATTGACCCGCTGGTGCTCATGCGCCCCAGCCGCAAGCCCAGACCCCGTGCGCCATTCAGCCCGTCACCGTCAGGCGGGATGACCAGGCATCCGCGCCGGACATTCCTGCCGGGATATTCCGCCTATTCACTGGTCGGGGCGGGTTGGGGAGGCACCCCGTCGCCAACGGGCACGCTGTCGGTGGGCGCAGCGGCGCATTGGCGGGGGCTCTCAGTTGCCGGCGAGACGACCCCCGAGGCCCCCTCCACCCTGCTGCTGTCCGGCGGATCGATCCTGGTGACGCGGCTGTACGGCTCGTTGCTGGCGTGTGGGCATGCGTTCTTCCTGCTGGCGTGCGGCAAAGCAAGCGCGGGCGTGATGATGCTCAGGGCGTCATCTGGGCTGGCGTTGGGCACGGGTGCGGTGCCGGTGTGGACGGTGGGGGGGCGGTTTGGCATCCGCTGGCGAGCGTTGCGGCGGCTGGCCCTGGTGGCTGTGGTGGACCCAGAGTTGGTGCTGTTCCGGGTGCGGCTCCAGGATCCAATGAGCGGGGCGCCGCTGTGGAGAGCCCCGCCTGTGTCCCTGTCCGCCCGCTTGGGCGCCGAGTTGGTGTTCCCGTGACGGATCTGGCCCCAGCCACCCATGTTCCTGGGAAGGATGGTCAGCAGCGCGTCCAGACCGCGGGAATAGGCTTGGATTTCCAGCGCCTCTACCAGGCGAAGTTCGCCTACGTGTGCAAACTCCTCCGCAAGTGGGGCGTGCCCGCGCGTGACCTGGAGGACGTGGTGCATGACGTCTTTGTGGTGGTGCACAGGAAGCGTTCTGATTGGGATCCATCCACGCCTATTGAGCCGTGGATTGCCGCCATTTCCTTCCGGACCGCTTCTGACTGGCGCCGCCGCGCGTTCCAGCGCCAGGACCTGCGCGCGGATCTGGGTGACCCGGCGGACGGCGCTCCCTCAGCGTTGGACCGCGCCGAGCGCTCCCAGGCGCGCAGCCACGTGGAGATGGCGCTGGGTGAACTGGACGAGGCCCAACGCGTGGTGTTTGTCCTGCACGAACTGGAAGGGCACGCCATGCCCGAGGTGGCACGCGCGCTGGGGATTGGCGTGAATACGGCGTATTCGCGGCTGCGGTTGGGGCGGCAGCGGTTTGTGCTGGCCATCCGGAAACTGCGGGGAGGAGCGGAGGCGCGCCCATGAGCGAGTTAGACGAGGACCTCCCGTCCGACATCACCGCGTTGCTGCGCGAGGAGCGCGCCCGCCAGGAGGAGGCGGTGCGCGACTTTGTCCCAGACGCCGGCATGCAGGCGCGCACCTGGAGCCGGGTGGAGGCAACCGTCGGAGGCGCGGCTGCCGGTACGGGCGCGGCGATGACGCTGGCGGGGAAGGCGGGGATCGCTGGGATTGTCGTCGTGGGCAGCCTGGCGCTGCTGAGCAATCTCTCCGGGCAGCCACCGCCAGAAGGCGCGCCCCCGTTGGCCAGCACGCCGGCCCTCGCCCCGCCGGAGCCGCCCGCGCCACCGCCTGCCGTGGCGCCCGGACCACTCGAGTTGCCGCGCCCCGTTGCCCGTCCGCCTACCCGTCGCCACCGCACCCCCTCCAGGGAAGCCGCGCCCACCACACCGCCCGCGGAGGCACTGCCAGCGGCCCAACGCGCTCCATCCGTTGGCGAGGCGATTCCCGCGACCGACACCAACCGGAAGGACTCGCCTGAGGAGCGGTTGTTGCTGGAGGCGGCGCGCCGGAAGCTGGCTGACGGGTCACCCCAAGAAGCGCTGGCAATGTTGAAACAGCACCAGCAGCAGTTCGCCAAGGGCAGACTTGGGGAGGAGCGTGACGCCATGCGCATCGTGGCGCTGGTCTCGCTCGGAAAGATCGACGACGCCAAGCAGGGTCTGCTCTTCTTCAAGAAGGAGCACCCACACAGCATGCTCACCCACGAACTGGAGGCCGCGCTGCCCTGATCCCACCATCACGCAGAATCCGGTGACGGATTCCGGGCGCCGTGCCCATTTCCCAGGCAACCACCTTGGAGTTCGCGCCCATGAAACCCGTGCTGTCCGGATGTGCTGCCCTCGCTGTGCTCGGCCTTGCGTGCACCGCCAACGTTGATGTGATCCATCCCGCGGGCGCCGCGCCCGACGGAGGAACGGGCGGGAGTTCGTCCTCCAACACGTCGGGACTCGCGCCCGGGTCGTCCAGCCAACTGGCCACTTCCAATGCACCCGCGTCGTCGTCGGCGTGGGCGTCGTCAGCGGCCACCAGCGCTGCTTCCACCAGCAACGGACTTACCGGGATCGACGTCGCGCCCGCGGCGTGCGACTTCGGGCACGTTGTCGTTGGCACCACCGCGACGTGCACCGTCACGATCACCAACCACAACGCGGACATGCCGCGCATGATCACCGGCATGGCGTTCACGTCCGAGTCCAGCAGCGACTTCTCCGCGCCGCCGTTCCTGCCCCCGCTGGCCATTCCCGCGGGACAAAGCCACACGGTGTCACTGACCTTCAGCCCCAGCGCGGTGACGCTCCGCACCGGCGCATTTGAGATCTCGGACGGCACGGCCCTCACGCCACACGTGGTGCCGGTGACGGGGTGGGGGACCAGCGCTGATGACCTGGTCATCGTGCTGACCTGGAACGTGGAGGCGGCGGACCTGGACCTCCACCTGGTCCGGCGGGGCGGGCCCGCCGGTCTCCCCTTCACCAACGACGACTGCTATTTCCAGACGTGCCGGAACGGCGCGGGCGCGGTGAACTGGGGCGCCGTGAACCCCACGCTGGACATTGATGACATCACGGGGCCGGGCCCGGAGAACCTGAGTTGGCGTCCACCACTCGCCGGGGAATACGAGGTGGGCGTGCATTTCTTCGCGGGAGTCACCCAACCGGTGACGGCACGCGTGAGGGTCTACCAGGGGGATCTTCCCATCGCGGACGCGGAACGGACCCTCCAGGCATGCAACGAATTCTGGCATGTGGCCCTGCTGGACATCAGCAGCACCTTCGCGGTGACCGACCTGAATACCACCGCGGCGGACACACACGGCTCGTGCAATTGATGGCCATTCACCGCCATTCCGGGCCATTGCTGTGAGCGCGCAAGGTTGCAGCGGTCGAACTGGCTTCTGGCGCACCGCGTGAGCACCGTCCGGGTAAGCGACGTGCGGGGTTTTCACCGCGCCAGTTGTCCCGGGAAACCGCCATCCGGCGGCGCGGCTGCCCTCCGCCTGAGTTCCCCTTCAGCGTCGAGCCGCCGGGACTGCTCCTCGGCGTGCTGCCTCCGCTCCGCCTCACCTTGGTCAACACTCTTGCGAGCCACGGAACAAGCCACCGCCAGGACCAGCAGCGCCAATCCTACGAGCAGCCCGCCCCATCTGGCGCCGCCCCGACCCGTCCGCCCTTCGGCCCTTTCGACGACGTACGCTGCGACGACGGAAACCATGGACCCAGCGGACAACGCAGCCAGGATGAGGAACACCACTGGAACCACGCGGGGCGGCAGGGACTCGGGTCTCGCATCCGGGCCCCCCACCGCGCTGACGAGCGCCATAACGACGACATGAGAAACGCCGCGAAACCCGCGCACAGGTTGGCGACACCGCCGAGGACCCGCAGGACCACGAAGCTCGACGTCCAGGCCCAAACAACGAGCGCGCAGACGGCCGCTGGCAGCAACGGCCGTGCGAGCCCCGGGCTTCCGAGAATGGTCCCAAGCTCGCCCCAGCTTCTCCATACCTCGCGCGGGAGGAACGCTGCCGCCATACCGAATCCGACGAGGGGAAGCGCGCCCAGCGCTCTGAGCCAGGCGATTCCAGGCAAATGGGTCCTTTCGCTTGGCACGTGTGGATTCTGGAGGTCAGTTCCGCCCAGGGCAACACAGGTGGAGCACCCGCCGGCCCTCGCCGCGCCGCGTCAGGTCTAGCTATAACTAGCGGTTTCTTCCACGTGCAGGTCGTAGACCCGCATGCATCGACAAGTTGCCGCCCAGCGACGTCAGATCGCTTGGCGGCTGCACTTGACCAAAAACTTGGCGCGCCAATCAGGATTCCGGCCGTCCGGTTTTCGGCTTCAGGGAAAGGTCTGGAACCCTGCCTCAGGTCTGAAGCCGGCGCGGAGGACCCACCCTCCGTGCGCGGGTGGTGACGGGCGAACCGTTGACAGCATGAGGCCTTGGCCCCTGCACTGTGGCCGCCAGGGTCGTCGGCGACGCCGAGGCGTTGACCGACCCTTGCGCCTGACCATACGGTTGGCACCCTTGAGCCGCCGCGAATGGGAGCGCCGTGTCTGAATCCGACATCAGCCCCAAGGACGCCAAGCTGCTCTGGGGGTTGGCCGCCGCCCGCTGCTCCAAGCCGGATTGCCGACGTCATCTCGTCGCCCATCCCACTGCTGGGGATCCCGCGAAGGTCCTTGGTGAAATGGCGCACATCGTTGCGGAGAAGCCTGGAGGCCCCCGGGGCGATGCCACGTTTCCCGTGGACCAGAGGAATGCCTACGCAAACCTGATCCTCTTGTGCCCCACTCACCACACCGAGATCGATGGCCAGCCGCTCGCTTACCCCGTTGCTCTCCTCCACCAATGGAAAGCCGAGCACGAAAGATGGATCGCGCTTGAGCTGGATGCTCAGGTCCCGCGGGTGACTTTCAAGGAACTTGAAGCCACTACCAGCGCGATTGCATCCAGTTCATCGCCGCCCACACAGCAACTTACGCTTACCCGGATACCGGAGAAGATGGCCCGCAACGGATTCACCCAGAAGGTGCGCGTCATGCTCAACCAGGCGCTTGCAGGGGCCGCAGAGGTCCATGCTTTCGTGCAGCACGCCGCCACCTACGACTCCGAATTCCCCGAACGGTTGCGGGACGGCTTCCTGCAGTCCTACCGGGCAGGCCAGAACGCAGGGCTGCTCGGAGACACGTTGTTTCTCCACCTTGTTGACTTTGCATGCCCGAAGTCTGTGGACCTACTGGACCGAGCAGCCGCCCTCTCCGTCCTCGGGTACTTGTTCAGCGTGTGCGAGGTGTTTGAACCATGATCCTCCCCAGCAAGCACATTCCGTCTCGTTCGTCCTTGCTTGGCGTTGGAGGCATCCTGCTGTCGCGCGTCAACCGCCCCATTACGGCCACATCGCTGTGGGAGCAGGTGCGGGGATTGCCGGAGGTGGGAACCTACTACCGTTTTGTGCTTGCGCTTGATCTTCTCTTCCTCATCGGCGCGATTGACCTGAACGATGGTCTTCTCAAACGGACCGCCCCATGATCCTGCGCCGAGTGTTCGCGAACGTGGCATCGTTCCGCGCGGTCAGCCTCGAGCCGGGGTTCAACGTCGTGTTGGCAGACACCACCCGGAATTCATCCGAGAGGGACTCGCGCAACGGCCTTGGAAAGACCCTGCTTCTTGAGGTGGTCCATTTCTGCCTTGGGAGCAAGGCAGTCAAAGGTCAGGGGGTCTGCGTTCCCGCCCTTGAAGGTTGGGAGTTTTCGCTGGAGATGGAAGTGGCAGGCCGGAATTTGACGGTCACAAGGCGTACGAATGACCCACGATGGGTTCTCCTGGCCGGCGCCAACCTTTCCCTCCCAGTTCCCGTCGTGAACCACCCATCCCTCGCTCAGCCGGCCATGCCGGTTGACGATTGGAATCGCGCTTTGGGGGCAATGACATTCGGGTTGCCCACCTCCGGACAAGACAAGTACGCACCCTCGTTCAGGTCCCTTTTCTCCTACTTCGCACGCAAGTCACGTGGTTCTGCACTTGACCCCTTCGCGCACTTCGAACGGCAACATGAGTGGGACAAGCAGGTGCACAACGCCTATTTGTTGGGCCTTCGCTGGGAAACAGCGTCAGAACTTCAGTTCATCAAGGACCGCAAGGCGGGGTTGAAGAGCTTCAAGAGCGCGATCAAGGCCGGGGTCGTGAAGGGCTACGCCGGCACCCTGGCCGACTTGGAGGCAAAGCGCGTGCGGCTGGAGGCAGACCTCGAACGACGAGTGGCCGATCTTGATGCCTTCCGCGTGCATGAGCAATTCCGAGAGATTGAGCAGGAGGCAGATCGTCTCACCCAACAGATTCATTCCGTCTCGGATGACAACTTTGGCAAGCGCCGGTTGCTGACGACGTACAGGCGCAGCCTTGAGGAGGAGGCGCCACCTGGGCGGGCCGATGTTGCTCGGCTCTATGCGGAGGCGGGGGTGGCACTTCCTGATGCCGCCAAACGCCGCCTGATGGATGTGGATGCGTTTCATGTGGCCGTGGTGAGCAATAGACGGTCTTTCCTCGACGCGGAGTGCCAACGCCTTGAGCGAGAGATCGCGGCGAATGATGCGCGCATTCATGATCTCAGCACAGCGCGCGCCACGCACATGGAAATACTCAAGACGCACCGTGCTTTGGATGAGTACACTCGCCTCCAGAATGAGCTGGGTGTCCAGAGGATGGAACTCGCGAGCTTGCGCACCCTGGTGGAAAACATGCGCCAGCTTCGTGAGGGCGAGGGGGAGGTGCGACTTCAACAGGCGCAGACAGTCCAGGTTGGCCGTCGCGATTTTGACGAACGAGCATCGGTGCGCGATCAGGCAATTCGCCTGTTCAACGACAACAGCCAGTTCTTGTACGAGGCTCCTGGAAAACTTCTGGTCGATTTCGAGGAGAGAGGGTTCCGCTTTCGTGTGGAAATAGAACGGGCTGGTTCGGATGGCATTGAACAGATGAAGGTGTTCTGCTTCGACTTGATGCTTGCGCAACTATGGGCCACCCGTGACCCCTCGCCACGCTTTCTTTTCCACGACAGCCGATTGTTCGACGGTGTGGACGAGCGACAGCGTGCCCGGGCCCTGATTCTGGCGCAGCGTGAGTCGCACCAGCGAGGCTTCCAGTACATTGTGACATTGAACAGTGACGCGGTTCCAACGTCGCTACTCGGCAATTTCTCCCTTGACCAATATATGCGCCTCCGTCTCACGGATAGCGACCCGGCTGGTTGCCTCCTCGGTATTCGGTTTTGATGAATTCGCGGTGCCGTACGGACCGCCGGATTACGCGTCGGGAGCCTTCCTGAACACCGTCTCCCGGTGACAGTTCAAGTACACCCGGTGCCCATCCGCCAGCTTTTCCACCCGCATCTCCGGCTTCAATCCCAGAAGGACGCGGTCCTCTTCCTTGAGCACCGCGGACACCACCACCGCGCCGTCGTCCGCGACCGTGATGAACCCACCGTCAAACAGCGCGTCCAGGTGTGGCGCAAGCAGGAGCCCATTGAAGACGTCAAGCCTCTCCGCGTCCGTGGCGCACGCCGCCCACGGCTTGATGTGGCTCGCGCGCAGCAACTCCGTCTGCCCCAGCCCGGTGATGGCGCACTTGCGCTCCCAGTAGTCCAGCAGCCCGCCGCGGAAGATGTTCTGCCCAACGCGCACCACCACCAGGCGCTCCGCCTCCGTGGTCACCGGCAGCGCGGCGGTTTCCTTCTTGAAGGTGTGGAGCAGCTCGTCGGGCAGCGTCCTGGCCAGGCCAAACGCGCGCCGCAGGAAGCGATGAACGTCCTCCACGCTGGGCATCGCGCGCGCGGCCACCGCCCCCTCCGGCAACGGCATCTGCGCTGGCTTCCCATACCCACCCATGGCGTGGGCCACGTTGAGCATGGAGAGCGCCACCACCACGCCATCCCCGCTGGAGGCCGTCAGCCACACACGCAACGGCGCCTGCGAGCTGGCAAAGACCATCCAGGAGCCGGCGGCGTTCCCGGGAAGGTCAAACCCTGTGTCCGTCGCGGCCTTCTCCAGGCGGACGGGGGATGGTGAGTGCGTCGTCATTTCTTGGCCAGAGCCCCCAGGACCAGCAGCGCCACCGCGGCCGCCCCAATCAGGACAATGCCCCCGTCATCCCTGGTCCGGTTCAGTCGGACCTCAATGCCTTGGGCACGTGCGTTGTTGGCCGCGACGTCCGCCAGGCTCAGGAGCTGTCCCGGGGACACTCCAAGCGCGTGGCCAGCCAGGGCCAGTTGCTCCACGCCCACTGGGATGTCCCCGCGCTCGATGCGTGACCAGGTGGGCTGGGTCACCCCCACCGCCGCGGCCAGGTGGGTCTGGTCCAATCCGTGGCGCTCACGCAGCTCCTTGAGGACCCTCCCCACCAGCGCGGGATAGGTGGTGGCTGGCCGCACTGCTCTCGGATTCATGGCGCCTTCACCCCGTCATACCTGGTACGGATAATGTATGCTGTGCGCATTTATGCGTGTCAAGCATGTGACCCCGTGGCCTGTCCGTTGGCCGCGTAAGCCTGGTGCGGGTGGGTCGGGGCATCCGGGTAGCGGAGAACCAAACGCCCCTGGTCCACCAGCGGGCGAAGGTGGTGAATCCTAAGCGTTGACGGGGCCTTACCCGTCAGACTGGCGAGCTGGGGCAGGGTCAGATACCGCCCACCGCAGAGCTTCAGGATGCCCTCCTGGAGCTGGGCCGGGCTGATGCGCTTCCTGGAGCGCAAGGACGCCGCCAGAGCCTCTTCCTCGGCCGTGAGCGGGGGCGATACCTCGGCCACCGTACTGTCGCTTTGTACGGAGCTTGGGGCGCTCTGTACGGAGCTGGGCCCGCTCTGTTCGGAGGTCGCCGTGCTGGCTACCCCCGCGGGCGCGACCTCGGGTTCGTCCGGCCCAAACCCGTTGTCCGCCGCCTTCGGGGGCTCACCGGGGAAGTAGTAGACGGTCCGCTTGTGCGCGCCGCTGGACTCCAACCACCCCTTCCGCACCAGCGCGTTCAGCGCCAGCGAAACATCCCGCGGATGCTGGTCAATCATGCCCACTAGGCGCGGGTGGCTCACCTTCCCTTCCGTGGCCACCGTGACCAGCGCGAGCCGCTGCACCTCGGTGACCTCCGCCATCTCGGCGGTGCCGAACCGCGTCTCAAGCCCGCGCATGACGTCACCGGGAAGGAGGCTCACCGTGCGGAGGGTGAAGAGGGTCTGCTCCAGCGGCTCGGTCTGGTCCTGGATGTCCGGCGCCGCCCAATGTTGCCCTTTCCATGCGCTGCGAATCTTCGGGATGCCTGAACCAGCCTGCTCCCCGAGCCCCACGTAGCGGAACATGTCCTGGAGGCGGCGATTGCGGCAGTCGCTGTGGCCACCTTGCAGCACTGCGTCCACGGGCAAACGCATGGTCCCGGGATTGCGGAAGCCGAACAGGTCCGGCCGCTTCACCACCAGCACCGAGGCCCGACCGGTGTAGTCCGCGTGGATGAGCGTGTTCACCAATGCTTCGCGCAGCGCCTCGTGGACGGCGGTCTCTTCAACGCGCGTGTCTCCCCGAAGTGCAAAAGGCACCTTTAGGTCACGGACCAAGCGCGGAAACACCAGGTGGTAGAAGTCGAACAGATTCCCGGACCAGGCGCCGTCCGTCGTCAACCGGTCCACCCAGCGGAGGTCCCGCTTGGCGTCGGGGCGCTCCTGGTAGTCCAGCATGTAGAAGGGGAACTTCTCCTTGATGGCGTTGAGATTGCCAAACATCAGCAGGCCCGCCGCTGTGAGACCCTCCTTCTCTGTCTCCCGGTCTCGTCGCCATCCGCCAATCGCCTTGAGGAAGGATGGGTCATCTTCGCGCGCCCACGGATGGTCAGGGGTGCGTGCCGCATAGCGCTGACGGTACTGGCGGAACGTCTCCTTGTTGACGTCGTCCATGCCGAAGCGCTCCAGCACGTCGGCGTCGCGGGTTTCGTCGCGCTGCTCCGCCAGCATCCTGCGGACCACATCGTCAGGGCAGAGGTAGTCCCCCTCATGATTGCGGCGATAGGTGCCGCGCATGGGGTTGCTGCCGATGAAAATGGGCCGCTGTGTTCGGAGCGCCCGCGGCACGCGGACCTGAATGATGTTCTTCCCGTCCACATCCACCACCTGGACGTCGGCGTCCGTGAGGATGTTGGAGCTGACGCGCTGCGGGTTGTTCAGCGAGTCCCAGAGATTCTTCTGCACCCGCTGCGGCTCAGGAATGCCGAGAACCTCCAGCGTGCCGTCATGTCGCTCGGCAACGCCGAGGAGAACCAGGCCGCCGTTGGTGTTGGCGAACGCGGAGTAGGTGGGGAAGAAGTCCGACGGCAGCTCGCCGCGCCCGCTGGAACCCAGGGCGCGCTTGGCTTCGAGGTCCATGCCCTCAAGGCGCTGAAGGAAGGTCACGATGCTGACACTACTCATTCGTGGCCCCCCGCCCAGCGCCTCCAGCTTTGCGCGCCTCCCAGGTTGAGACCAAGAAGTCGGTCATTGAGCCAGCAAGATTCACCGCGAGCTGGGCGTGCCGCGGCTGCGGTGCCACGCGTCTCCGCCCCGCACCATGCGCATCACCGAGCTTGTTGCGCAGTGTGCCCAGGCCTTCCACCACCGATGTGCATCCTCCAAGGATGCGCTTGAAAGTGTCCTCCTCATGCTGGGAGGGAGCCAGGTTCATGGCCTTCGCAACCAACGCATAGAGCTTGGGAAGGTCCGCGTGGTCATCGTACTGCTGGCCAAGGTCGTCCAAGATGTGTTTGCAGGCGGCCTCAAGGAGCGCACGCGCCGCGGTGATGGCACCCTCCGGGTCATTGTCCTTGCGTGCCAGTGCCTTCTGCCACGCGGACTGCACTGCCTCTGGGCTCAGCCGGGCCAGCGCGTCCGGGTCCGACGGCGACACGCCTGGCTGCGCCTCAAGTGCGCCCAGAACCCCCGCAAACGCATCGTAGATGATCGTCCTGCGCTCCGCGTAGGATGGCGCTTTGTGCTTGATGAGGTGCCAAAACTGGTTGAGGTCCCGGCAGGTTCGCACAAATTGGGGCAGCTTCGCAGCGACGTAGGAATCCAACAGCACCTGCCGCAACTCCGCGTAAGGGCCGGTGTGCCCCCCGCCCGTCGCTACGCCAACCAGCAAGTTCTGAAGTGACAGTGCGGTTTCCAGCAAGGCCTTGGCGGCTTGGGGGCCTGCGGGTGCAGAAACCAACGACGCGGGCGCCTTTGTCGTCGTCCCTTTCATGTGCTCGGCTCCGCCGGTTCAGGCAGTTGGCCGCTCTTCTCCATTCGGTCCCATGCTTCAAGCACGAGGCGCCGCGTCCGGTACTCCCCATAGAGACGCTGCTCCTTCTCCTTGAGCACGCGGAACGTCTCGGACGGGTAGTCCTCACCCATCACGTCTACCGGGTCTAACACGTAGCGCAGCTCATCCCGGGAAAGGCCGTAGAGTGCGGCAAGACATGCATCCAGTTCGGCACGAATCAGCGCGCGTGGCAGCCCTGTAGTTGGTGCCTTCAGTGTGATGCCCAGATCCTCCGTGAAGGGTCGCACGGCCGCGGTCCCACCTACCAACGCCGCAACCCGCGGAACAATGAACGACTCTGACCTGGCAATGGCCTGTGGTGGCAACACCGGGAACTGCTTGAAGTACCCGTAGGTGAGATGGGTCCCGCCGACCTTCTGACGCGCCACAAAGTCCAGCACGAGCGAGTTGAGGACTGCCAGTAGACATGCGGCTTGCGGCGCTCCCAAACCAGCGCGTGGGAAGATCAAGGGCAGCACGTGGTCCTGCCGGGTCATCAGGAGTTCCAACATCATGAAGTTGGTGAGGAGGATGTCGGGCGGGTTGTCCGCCACCAGGGTCGCTCCTCGGTTTTCTCCTGGCCGGTGTAGCGGGCGAACGTGATGGGTGTGGCCCCAGCGACGTGGCTGGTGAACTTCTCCAGCTCTTCCATCTGGCTGTTGGCCAGCGCATTCATCGGATAGATGATGATGGCCCGCGTCCTCTTGCCCGGGTCCTTGTCCCGCGCTGAGAGGATGGAGCTGACAACTGGGATGAAAAAGCACAGTGACTTGCCCGACCCCGTTCCGGTGGTGACGACGTAACTCTGATGGTCGTTGGCCAGGGCGATGGCCTGCTCCTGATGTTTGTAGAGGGAGAGCGGCACGCCCCCATCAGTCCCGAAAATCTCCGCGCACTTCGGGTGCAGCACTCCAGCGTCCACCAACTTCTTCACGTCCGTGGTGCGGCGGTAGTTGGGGTTGATCTGGATCAAGGGCTCCGGCCAGAAGCGGTCTCCTTCGTGGATGGCGTTGACCCTGTCCTTGATGTCCGGCGCGTGGATGGTGGTGAAGGACGTCGCAAACGCCCGGTACTCCCCCACCACGCTGTCGCGTAGGGAGAAAACGTCCATGTGCCGCTTGGTCATCGTTTCCCCTGCTGTGAGAACCACTTTCGCAGCCAACGGTCGGGCATGGCGAGCCCGGTCAGCCCGTTGCGGGCCCGGAGGGGTCGTTTCTCGGGTAGCCCAGTCCAACCCAACAATGACGGCGCCGTCGCGGTGGCGGCAACACCGGCGGCCGTCAGGTGACCCCACAGAGCCAGGCCCCGCCACCGCGAGCCATTGCCTTCGCCGGCGGAAGCCCCAGCGCACGTGGGCGGGCTTGTGCCCTGAAACTCAGACGTCAGGCTGCGCGAGGCGTGCGCCATGAAGATCTCCCGGAGGGGCGAGGCGAGCGGGGCACGTTCACCGATTCACTGCCAGGGATCAACAGGTTGCTGCGCCGTCGCCGAGGCTAGTGTGACGTCTCCACGGCCAGGAGGAACCGCCGCTGCTGCGCGGCGTCTCTGGTGAACGCGAGCACGCGATCGAACCGTGAAAGGTCCTCCCAACCGTACTCCTTGCACGCCGTCTGGAAGGCGGTCCAGACCGTGGAGGAATCCACCGCGTTCACCACTTGGACGAGCGGCGTCACCGCCGTGAGCGCCACGTGGTGATCACCGCGGGGATACGCTTCGCTGAGCCACCACGGCAGCGTTTCCTTTGCCCGGTAACCCCAGACACCCAGCAGGGAGTTCCAGATGGCGTCGCCACCCGGGGGAAGGTGCCGTGCCACCGGGACGTCAGCGGTCACGTCGTGGAGGATGTCCCATTCGGCCAGGTAGTCGGCGTTGCACCGCCATGCCACCGCGGAGACAACCGCCCGGGCGTACTCACCCTGGACATTGACATCGCCCTGGGAATCCACGGCGTCACGCAACATGGCGCGCTCGTCATCAGCGTGGCGTTGGAGCAACTGGACACGCTGGAAATCCGGCACCTGCGGGTTGGCTTTGAGCTTCCGTTCCAGCGCGGCGGTCGTGAAGCGGATGGAGTCCTCAACCATGCCGTACCAATCCTGGGTGCTCAGCGTACGGGGCAGATGGAGCAACGCGTCCAGCCGTCCGGCATCCAGGGCGTAGTGCTCCGCGTGAGTGTTCCCCATGGCGCTCCCTTGTCACGGCCGCTGGGGTGCCCCAGCGCAAACCGCCAATCCGGGTGGCACATCTAACCGACCGGCGCTTCCAAGTGGAATCCTGCTCAGCACCGCCTGTCCAGCGCCATCCAACTCGCGTTATCTCCACCACCGAAGTGACACGCGCGTTCAGTTCCTACGCTCAACCGTGGCGTCCAGCCCGTCTACCTCCGCCGCCACGCGCGCCCGCCAACCGGGTCCCAACAGAGTGTCCAGCGGCGTGGCCAGGTCCGCGGGGACCGGCGCGTGGAGCGCCAGCGCTTCCCCCGTCACCGGGTGCGTCAACGTGAGCCGGTGCGCGTGCAGCGCCAGCCGCGTGGGTCCGCCCTGCCCAACCAGCGCGCGGTTGAAGCGGTTGTCACCGTGTGACGCGTCCCCCACCACGGGGTGGCGCAGGTGCTTGAGGTGGCGGCGGACCTGGTGGTGGCGCCCGGTGTGGATCTCCACGGCCACCAGCGTCACGCGCTCCGTCACGCCCGGGCACAGCGCGCGCACCGTGGAGCGGGCGTCCCGGCGGACGCCGTCCTCGCCGGTGACGGGGTGGTCCACCACCTGCGCACCCTCCAGGTTGCCCCGCACCAGCGCCAGGTAGTGCTTGCGGGTGGGCGGTCCGTGCCAGGCGTCCTGCAGCGCGCGCGCCGTGTCCGCGTCCAGCGCCAGCAGCACCACGCCGCTGGCGCCCCGGTCCAGCCGGTGCACGCCAAAGACCGGCACGCCCAGCACCGCACGCGCATGACGGGCCAGTGACTCCTCGCGCGGGCCTGACCATGCCGAGTTGTGGACGAGGAGCCCGGAGGGCTTGAGCCACGCGACGAGGTGGGGGTCGCGGTGGAGCAGCGGGAGCGGATCAGCCGGCATACCGCGCCTTCATGCCCTGGCGCGCGGACGGCGTCACCTCCCCCCAGGGTGGCGCGCTACGGCTGCGGGATGCCGTTGGCGGCGGCGTTACGCAGCGCCTGCAACAGCGCCGCATCCACGGCGGCCAGGGACGGGACATGCAGCGCGTCCAGCGTCTGGCTGAACGTGGCGCCGCAGGCGTCCACGGTGCCTTCGGTGAGGATGGTGGTCGGCCCCGCGTCGGCGCCGGTGTCCGCCTGCAGGTCGTAGTAGGTGCGGTTCACGGTGGCGTCCCAGCACTCCACGCCGTTGAGCACGCTGGTGCCCAGGTCGCCGCCGGTCACCGTGGCCTCGCCGCGGCCCAGCCCCGCGTTGAAGAACGCCAGCCGGATGTCCAGCGTCTCATCCACCACGCCGCCGTCCGTCTTCATGATGTCCCCGGTGGCAGCAATGTCCACAAAGTCCACGGTGTGGCTCGCTACGGTGTCCTGCACGTGACCGTACAGGTGATCCAGCGTGACCGGCGCGGCCGTGGGGTTGTCTTCCGGCACAAACGCGTGGAGGTTGGCCAGCACAATGGTGTTGACGTTGGTGGGGGTCTGCTGGTCCGGGCCGCGGATGTACAGGGCCACAAAGCGACCGCGCGTCACCGTCCCATGCGCCGGCGCGTTGACGTCCAGCCACGCCTTGTTGGCCTCAAAGTCCCACAGCGTCACGCCGGACCCGTAGTCTTCGTTGGTGGCGTCCGGGTTGGCGCCGCCCCAGATGACCATGCGGAAGGTGGCCTGGTCGGTGCCCATGCCGCGCAGCAACGCGTACTCGTAGCGGAACGGTTTGTCGCCCTGCGGCACGTTCTCACGGACGTAGACTTCCACGGAGTCACCCGCCAGCGGGCTGTCGTTGTCGGGCAGCGGGCCCCAGAGGAACTCGTGCGTCTCAGAGTTGTAGACGGTGGGCTCCAGGTTGTCCGCAAGGTTGCGGAGCGCGTTCACCAGTGCGGTGATCTGTCCGTTGATCCCCAGCACAATGGGACGCGCCATGGCGGGGTACTCCGCGTCCGCGCCCAGGGTGGGCAGCGTGCCCGGGCTGGGGGACGGGGGACGGGGGCGCGGGTTGGGGGGTGCCAGCGTGCCCAGGGCGGGCAGCGCACGGCGGGCGGCCGTCAGCTGGGCCGGGGTGTAATTGGTTCCGCCGGAAGAGGACATCCCGGAGGAGCCGCCCGTTGACGAAGACGAGGACCCCCCGGTGGACGACGAGGACGAGGACGTCCCGCCGCTGGACGACGAAGACGAACCACCGCCGCCATCGCCATCGTTGCACGCCACCGCACACGCACTGCCAACCACCACCAGGGCCGCCGCGCGGCCAAGCCAGCTCTTTTGCATGACATGCCTCCCGGGCCCCCGGTCCGTGGGGGCTACCGGGTACATAGACCCGGCCCGGCCCGCGGACCGAAAGCTCCGCCGCGGACCCGCCGGTTGTGCGCAGCGTCACCGTGAGCCTATGGTCCGCGCGCTTTTTCGCATCCCATGCAGGTAACCTCCCGGGCCCTTGGCGGGGCCAGCGGGGCAGGAGAGCCGCCCATGGCGTCCAAGTCGTCCGCCACCACCAAGAGCACCAAGCCCGCTGCCGGCAAGACCGGTGGCGCACCCGCAGCCGCACGCAGCACCACCAAGAAGCCGTGGGATGACGGTGAACCCGCCCCGCGCCCGCGCAATGGCGAAGCGGACGTGGTCCTGGAACGCCTGCGGGAGATCGACCCGTCGTTCACCACGCCCCCGGAGAACCGGTACGCCTCCCATATCGTGCGCGGCCGGACCGCCACGCCGGAACTGCTGCCGCACCTCAAGGACGCGGACGCCGGTGCGCGCGCGGACGCGGCGGAGGCGCTGGGGATCATCGGGGACACCGCCGCCCTGCGGCCGCTGCGCGAGCTGCTGTCCGACGCCGACGCAGACGTGCGGATGAACGCCGCGCTCGCGCTCATCAAGATCGGGGATGACGCGCTGTTCCCGGAGATCGTCAAGAGCCTGCGCGCGGGGGATCCCAACGTCGTGGTCGGCGCGGCGCTGGCGCTGGGCCGGCTGGCGGACCGCCGCGTGGTGCCCAACCTGGTGGAGGCGTTCAAGACGCAGAACGAACGCGTGGGCGCCGCGGTGGCGTGGGCGCTGGGACAGTGCGGTGACCCGGCGTGCCTGCCCTGGCTGGTGACGGCGGTGGACCAGCGGTTTGCCGCGGCGGCGGTGTGTGAGGCGTTGGGCCGGCTGGGTGACCCGCGCGCCATGGCCGCGCTCATCAAGGCGCTGGATGACGAGCTGGAGGACACCCGGGCCTACGCCGCACGCGCGCTGGGGATGCTGAAGCACAAGGCGGCCTCCGGTGGCCTGGCCGCGCGGGCCGGCGCCCTGGCGGAGAACAAGGCGGTTCCCGCGCTCAAGAAGATCCTCAAGGACCCGTCCAAGAAGGTCCGCCTGTGCGCCTCCATTGCGCTGTACGAGCTGGGTGACAAGGCGGGCGGCCGGCAGCTGGTGCGCGAACTGGCGGAATGACGTTGTCCCGCGCGCTGTGGGCCGGCCACGCGGTGGACGCGTGCCTGTACGCCTACGCGCTGGGTGCCGCACTCAACCTGGCCACGGCGCAGGGCTCGCTGCTGCTGTTGCTGGGCGCGTTGGTGCTGTTGTTGCTTTCCAACGACGCCAGCGCCCGCACCGCGTGGAGTACGCGCCGCGCGGAGCTTGGCCCGGCGCTGTTCTTCCTGGGTGCGTGCGCGCTCTCCATTGCCGCCACCACGGCCCCGTTTCCCGGCTGGTTTGACGCCACGCGTTTCCGCCCGCTGTTGGGCATCCCGCTGGCGGGGTTGGCGTTCATGGCGCGGGATAGGAAGGTGGCGCTGCGGTGCGCGGCGCTGTTTGCCGGCGGCTGCGCGCTGCACGCGCTCATTGGCCTCTACCAGGCGCGCACGGGCGCCACGCCGCTGGCGGACCTGCTGCAGATCCCGCCGGACAAGCGCACCTGGCCTGCACCGGACAGCCCCGGCCTCTTGTCGGCGGCGGGGCTGTTCTACAACCGCGTGCGCCTGTCGCACGTGCTTGCCTCTGCCTGCGGGGTGGCCGCGGGAATGGCGCTGTTTCACGGCCGGCGCCGTGCGGGCTGGCTGCTGGCTGCCGCGGTGTCGTTTGCCGGGCTGCTGGCCACGTACGGCCGCGCCGCGCTGGCCGCGCTGCTGGTGTCCCTGCTGCTCGCGGCGGCGTGGCGTGCGCGCGCGCTCCCTGCCGCCGGAAAGCGCGCGTTGTGGCGCACGGTCGGCGCGGGCGCGGTGGGCGTGATTCTCGTTGTGGCCGCGGTGCCCAGCGTGCGGGACCGCATGGCCTCCGCCGTGGACGTGTCCCGCAACGCGGACCGCCTGTTCCTGTGGGCGCGCGGCGTGGAAATGGCGCTGGATCACGCACCGTTTGGCACGGGCTTTGGCGGCTACGCCGTGGTGCGGGACGCGTATTACGACCGCGTGGATCCCACGCTGCAGTCGCGCGCCATGAGCCACAACCAGCTGCTCACGCTGCTGGCTGAGACGGGCGTGGCGGGCCTGGTGGGCTGGCTGTGGATGTGGCTTGCCCTGTTCCTGGGCGCGCTGCGCCGCGGTGAGCCGGTGGCCCTGGCCGGCGCCCTGGGGGCGCTGACGTTCCACGCCGCCACCCTGGCGCATGACCCGCTCTACCAGTCTGAATGCGCCCTGGCCTGGGGCTTCTGCGCCGCCTTGATGCTGGCCGGCGGCGGAAAACGTGATGACGCGGTGCCCGGCACGCTATAGCGGGCGGTGCCATGAAGAAGTTCGGGATCCTCACCAGCGGCGGAGACTGTCCGGGACTCAACGCGGTCATCCGCGCAGTGACCATGCGCGCGGCCTACCACGACGCGGAAGTGATGGGCATCCGCGGCGGCTGGCGCGGCATGGTCTACCCGGACACCGTCAAGCTCACGCGCTCCGGCGTGGACGGCATCCTCAAGGAGGGCGGCACCATCCTGGGCATCAGCCGCTTCAGCCCCTACCACGTGCAGGACGGCGTGGCCCGGCTCGTCGCCAACGTGCGCGAATTCAACCTCCACGGCCTCATTGCCGTGGGCGGTGAAGGCACCCTCAGCCTGGCCCTGCGCCTGCACACCGAGGTGGGGCTGCGCGTGGTGGGCGTGCCCAAGACCATTGACAACGACGTGAACGCCACGGAGGAGACGTTCGGGTTTGACACGGCCGTTGCCATTGCCACGGAGGCCATTGACCGGCTGCGGACCACCGCTGAGGCGCACCAGCGCGTGATTGTGGTGGAGGTCATGGGGCGTGACGCCGGGTGGATTGCCGCGGCGGCGGGCCTGGCCGGCGGTGCGGAACTGATCCTGGTCCCGGAGCGCCCGGCCCTCCTCAAGGACGTGCTGGAAATGGTGAAGCGCTGGCAGCGCATGGGCCGCACCAGCTCACTCATCGTCGTTGCGGAGGGCGCGCTCATCAAACAGCACGCGCAGGGCAGCGCGGAGCTGGTGCTCAGCAACAAGACCACGGACCACATGGGCCGGCCGCGCCTGGGCGGCGTGGGCGCGTTCCTGGCCCAGGAGATAGAAGCGCAGACCGGCGTGGAGACCCGCGTCACCGTACTGGGGCACACGCAGCGCGGTGGCACCCCCACCGCGCGGGACCGGATCCTGGCCACGCGCATGGGCGCGTTTGCCGCGGACCTGTGCGGCGGCTCCCGCTGGGGCACCATGGCCGCCCTCAAGTGCGGCCAGATGGTGGAGGTCACGCTCCAGGACGCCGTGGGCAAGAAGAAGCTGCTGTCCGAGGACCTCTACGAGGTGGCCTCGACGTTCTTTGACTGACCCACCGGATCACGCAACAGTGGAACACCCGCGCCGATAAGATGTAGGCAAGGGTAGCATGTGGACTCCCCGGGGGCGGGGGCGAGAGGTGCGTGATGGTGGCCATCCAGAAGGGCAGCGCCGGTCTCCAGGACATCCGCATGGACATCCGCCAGATGGCCGCCAAGATGGTGCGGCATGACGGCGTCATTGACCGCGGTGACGTCAAGGACATGCTGCGCCGGGCCACGCCGGACGGCCACCTGAGCAAGAAGAACGCGGATGACCTGGCGTTTGTCTGTCACAAGTACAAGGACCACTTCACCGCGGACGCGCTGGGCGCGCTGTCCATGGTGCTGGGCGCGTTTGCGGATGACCAGATCAAGCAGGCCAAGGAGCATGAGCGCGAAAAGAAGATTGAGCGCCACCTGCTGGAGATTGAGGACCGCATCCAACTGCTCATGAAGGACCGCAAGCTGCGCGAGATGGACGTGGACAAGAAGTCCCGCGTCATCGTGACAGAGCTGTTCGGGCGCCGGAAGACCCGGACCTGATTCCCCGCTGACATCGCGAGGTTCCCGCGCCGCCCCTCCCCGGGCGGCGTTTGCGTTCCTGCGCCTTGCGCCCTGCCCCGCCAACCCCGGCCTGGTCCGTGGCCATGGCGTGACGACGACGTTGCGCGCCGGGGTGCCCTTGCCCTCGCGCCCGACACGCGGCAATGCTCCCGCGCCTTTTCAAGGTTGGGCCGCGCGCCGCGGCCACCCGAACGCGTCGAGGACACCCATGAGCCATTCATTCCGCAAGGTCGCCGTGCTGGGAGCAGGCGTGATGGGCAGCGGCATTGCCGCGCACCTGGCCAACGCCGGCATCCCCAGCCTCCTGCTGGACATCGTGCCTCCGGGCGGCCTCACTGAAGACGACAAGAAGAAGGGCGTGAAGGCCACGGACCGCTCCTTCCGCAACCGCTTCAGCCAGGGCGGCCTGGAGAAGGCCATCAAGAGTTCGCCGGCGCAGTTCTTCATCAACACGGACGCGCGGCTGGTGGAGGTGGGCAACCTTGAGGATGACCTTGCCAAGATTGCCGACTGTGACTGGGTGTGCGAGGTGGTCAAGGAGGACCTGGGCGTCAAGCGGGACCTGTTCCAGCGCGTGGTGAAACACCTGCACAAGGACGCCATCCTCTCCTCCAACACCTCCGGTCTGAAGATCCAGTCCATGATGGAGGGCTTTTCCGCCGACGTGCGGCGCCGCTTCCTGGTCACGCACTTCTTCAACCCGGTGCGCTACATGAACCTGCTGGAGGTCATCCCGGGCGCGGAGACCAGCGCGGATGTCGTGGGGCGGTTCAAGGAGTTTGGCAGCCTGGTGCTGGGCAAGGGCGTGGTGATGGGCAAGGACACGCCCAACTTCATTGGCAACCGCATTGGCGTGTACGGCATCATGGAGACCATCCGCGTGATGATGGAGGATGGCTACAACATTGATGAGGTGGACGCGGTGTTCGGCACCGCCATGGGCCGCGCCAAGAGCGCGGTGTTCCGCACGGCGGACGTGGTGGGGCTGGACACGTTCGTGCACGTTTCACAGAACTGCTACGACAACCTCCCCGACGACGAGATGCGCGACGTCTTCAAGGTCCCGGACTTCATCAAGGAGATGGTCAAGCGCAACATGCTGGGCAACAAGAGCGGCCAGGGCTTCTACAAGAAGGTGGGCAGCGAGATCCTGACGCTCAACCTCAAGACGTTTGAATACGAGCCCAAGAAGAAGGTCCGCTCCGACGCGCTGGGCGCCGTCAAGGACATGGATGACCCGGGCGAGAAGTGCCGCACGCTGTGCTTTGCCGACGACCGGCTGGGTGCGCTGGCGTGGAAGGTCACCTCCCGCACGCTGGCCTACGCCGCGCGCCGCATTGGCGAGATTGCCGACGACATTGTCAACATTGACCGCGCGATGCGCTGGGGCTTTGGCTGGGAGCAGGGGCCGTTTGAGAGCTGGGACAGCCTGGGCGTGGGTGATGCGTGCACGCGCATGGACCGCGACGGGACGCCGGTGGATGCGCGCGTGCGGGACATGCTCAAGGGCGGCCGGCAGCGTTTCTATGAGAGCCACGGCGGCGTGAAGACGTACTTTGACTTTGCGCGCAACGCGCCGGTCAACGTGGACGAGGGCTTCCGCGTGATGCGCGTGCCCGCGCTCAAGGAAGCCGGACATACGCTCAAGGAGAACATGGGCGCGTCCATCCTGGACCTGGGTGACGGCATCCTGGGCCTGGAGTTCCACACCAAGATGAACGCCATTGATGCGGACATTGTGGAGATGTTGAACCAGGCGGTGGAGATGGCCGAGTCCGACTACCTGGGCCTGGTCATTGCCAACGATGGACCGCTGTTCAGCGCCGGCGCCAACCTGATGCTCATCTACATGGAGGCGCAGAACCAGGCGTGGGACAACATCCGCAAGGCGGTGACGGAGCTGCAGGCGTCCTACCAGCGCATGCGGTACTGCAAGGTTCCCGTCGTGGCGGCGCCCTTCCAGCTGACCCTGGGCGGCGGCTGCGAGATGTGCCTGTGGGCCCCCAGCGTGCGCGCGCACGCGGAGCTGTACATGGGCCTGGTGGAGGTGGGCGTGGGCCTGCTGCCCGCCGGCGGCGGCACCACGGAGATGACCATCCGCGCGGTGGAGAACGCGCCGGATGATCCCGGCTACCCGCTGGAGGGTCTCATCCGCAAGAACCTGGAGACCATTGCCATGGCCAAAGTGTCCATGAGCGCGGAGGAGGCGCGGCGGCTGGGGTTCCTGCGCCCGTCTGACGGCATCACCCTCAACCGGGATCACCTGCTGTACGCCGCCAAGCAGCAGGCACTGGGCATGGCGCGCGCCGGCTACCGCGCCCCGCGTCCCCGCGCGGTGCGGCTGCCCGGTCCCTCCGCCCGGGCCACCTTCTCCATGGCCCTGCGCGCCATGCGTGACGGCCACATGATGAGCGACCACGACCTGCTCATCAGCGAGAAGATTGCCCACGTGATGACGGGCGGTGACACCAGCCCGCGCGTGCTCACCAGCGAGAACCGCCTGCTGGAGCTGGAATGCGAGGCGTTCCTGTCCCTGTGTGGCGAGGTCAAGACGCAGGAACGCATCCAGTACATGCTGATGAACAACAAGCCGCTGCGTAACTGAGCGCGACGAGACGAGGAGCACGAACATGGCTGCCAAGAAGAAGAAGAAGAAGCCGGTGAAGAAGAACGCGTCCCGCAAGGTTACGAAGAAGGCGGCGAAGAAGAAGCCCGCCCGCAAACCCGCGGCGGCCAAGAAGCCCGCCCCCGCCCGGAAGGCCGCGGCCCCCGCGCGCCCGGCGGTGGCCCCGGCCATCATCATCAAGCGGCCCGAGGTGGTGGTGCTCACGGCACTGCGCTCCGGGCTGGGGCGCGCCACGCGCGGCACGCTCAAGGACACGCGCCCGGACAGCTATGCGGGTGAAGTGGTGAAGGCGGCGGTGAAGGCGTCCGGCGTCGCGGCGAAGGACTTGGGTGACGTCGTGTTCGGCTGCGCCATGCCGGAGGCGGAGCAGGGCATGAACGTGGCGCGCATTGTCAGCGTGCTGGGTGGCGTGCCCAACGAAGTGCCCGCGATGACGGTCAACCGGTTCTGCAGCAGCGGCCTGGAGGCGGTGGCCAGCGTGGCGGACCGCATCATGGCGGGGCGTTACCCGGTGGCGCTGGCCGGCGGTGTGGAGTCCATGAGCCTGGTGCCCATGGGCGGCCACCGCCCGTCCGCGTCTCCGGCGCTGATGGCCAACCGGCCGGACGTGTACACGCCCATGGGCATCACGGCGGAACTGGTGGCCAAGCGGTTCAACGTCACGCGGCAGACGCAGGACCAGCTGGCCTTCCGCAGCCACCAGCGCGCCGTGGCCGCGCAGGAGGCCGGGAAGTTCAAGGCGGAGATTGTCCCGGTGACGGCGCGGATTGTGGACGAGATGGGGCGCGCGCGCACGGAGACGTTTGCCACCGACGAGGGACCGCGCAAGGACACCACGCTGGAGGCACTGGGGAAGTTGAAGCCGGCGTTTGACAAGGAGGGCACCGTCACGGCGGGGAACTCGTCCCAGGTGACGGACGGCGCGGCGGCGGTGGTGCTGGCGGACAGCGAGTGGGCGCGCAAGAACGGCCACAAGGCCCGCGCGTTCCTGCGCGGCTACGCGGTGGTGGGCGTGGATCCGGACATCATGGGCGTGGGTCCCGTGCCGGCCATCCGCAAGCTGCTCAAGGATGCCGGGCTGAAGATTGACGACGTGGACCTGTTTGAGATCAACGAGGCATTTGCGGCCCAGGCGGCGTACTGCCAGCGCGAGTTGGGCATCAGCGACGAGCGCATCAATGTGAACGGCGGGGCCATTGCGCTGGGGCACCCGCTGGGGTGCACCGGGTCACGGCAGTTGGCCACGCTGCTCAGCGAGATGGACCGCCGCAAGGCACGCTACGGCGTCATCTCCATGTGCGTGGGTGGCGGCATGGGCGCTGCCGGGCTGTTTGAGCGCGCCTGACCCGCGCGGACCCGACAACACTCCCCCCGCGCAGCGGGGGGAGTGTGGCTGCCCGTCAGGGCAGCCCGGTGGGGGGCCGGGCGGAGCGCGTACCTTCACGCCTCTGCCACCCCCCACCCGGGCGATGCTCCGCATCGCCCGACCTCCCCCCGCGCAGCGGGGGGAGGCAATCAAGTCAGATCGCTTGCCGCTTGGCGGACCGCCGCCGGGACGGTGTCCCGCGCTGACAGGTCACGCAACACCGCGCGCATCAGCTCAGCGTGGTTGGCGTACATGTTGTCCAACAGCTCCGCAGTGACCGGCACCGCGCACACCGTGCGGGCGTCATCCATGGCGCGCAATGCAGACGCGCGCTCCCGGTCCACCAGCAAGTACGCCGCGGTCGTCGTCAACCACGCGTGGTCCGTGGTCCGCGGGTCATCCACCTGGCCCTGCCACGCCACGCGCGCACCCGCGAACGACACCTCCAGCCCCGTCTCCTCCCGCAGCTCGCGCGCCAGCGTGTCGTGCGGGGCTTCCCCGTCGTCCGCCATGCCGCCGGGGATGGCCCACGGGTAGCGCTCCTGCCCGCCCACCACCACCGGCAGGGCGCGCTCAATGAGCACCGCGTGCAGCGCGCCCCCGTCCAGTAACAGCACCACCGGGTCCGCGGCGCGGTTCTCGCCCCAGCGCCCCAGTTTCCCGCGGCCGGCCAACCCCGTCCGCCCCATGGGATTCAGCGGCCGCCCCGCCCCGTCACGCGCCACGCCCGGTGGCAGCGCCACCCGCGTGACGTCTTCCGGGTCAGCCCAGCCGCCGGGTGTGCGCGTGCGGTCCATGGCCAGCACGCGCGCATCCACGTGGTAGGGCGGTGCGTAACCCGGGAGCGGGACCTCCCAGGGTTCGCAACCGGTAGGAACAACAAAGCGCTCCGGGTAGCCCGGTGCGCGCTCCGTGCGCGCCCGCGGATATCCGGCCGACGTCACACCTTCCCCTTCTGCTTGAGCTCGTAGACAAAGTTCAGCACCTCGGCCACGGCTTCATAGAGTTCTTCGGGGACTTCTTCGCCCAGGTCCAGCTTGTGCAGCGCCTGCGCCAGCGGGACGTTGCGCAGGATGGGCACGTTGAACTGCCGGGCAATCTCTTTGATCTTCTCCGCGTTCTTGCGCATCCCCTTGGCCACCACCGTCGGGGCGCCGCCCTTCTCCGCGTCGTACTTGATCGCCACGGCCACGTGGGACGGGTTGGTGATGACGGCGTCCGCGTGGCGCACGTTCTCCTGGGACCCGTGCATGATGAGCTCTTCCGCCAGCGCTTTGCGCTGGTGCTTCATCTCCGGGTCGCCTTCGGACTGCTTGTACTCCTGCTTCACGTCGTACTTGCTCATCATGTTGTCCTTCTTGAACTGCCAGCGCTGGTAGAAGAAGTCCGCCATGGCCAGTACCAGGAATACCGCGGCAACCTTGACGGTCATCCGGTACATGATGTCCCCGGCCACCGTGATGGAGTGATACAGCGGCATGCGGGACAGCATGACCACGTCACGCGCGCGGTCGTGGATGCTGTCGTAACAGAGGTAGCCAATGAGCCCGAACTTGATGAGCTGCTTGAGCAGCTCCACGAGCTTCTTCTTGGAGATCATCTGCTTGAGGCCGCTGATGGGATTGATCTTGGACAGCTGCGGCTTCAACGGCTCCACGGTGAACAGGAACCCCACCTGCATGTAGTTGCTGATGATGGCCATGATGACGGCGGTGCCCAGGATGGGCGCGGACTGCAGGAGGATGACGCGCGGCGCGTCCCACGCCAGGTTGGCCGCGTGGCCAATGCTGGGCTTGGCCTCCGTGGCCAGTTGCAGGGCGCCGCGGACATAGTTCTGCAGGTTGGTGAGGGTGCCGCGGAACGTGGCCGCCAGCACCAGGAACGTGGCCAGGAACATCATCCCGCCCACCGCATCCTGGCTCTTGGCCACCTGGCCCTTGTCCCGCGCCTGCTTCATGCGCTGGGGCGAAGCCTCCTCGGTCTTTTCCCCGGAACCGCCGTCTGACATGGCGCGGCAGGGTACGGTTGTCGTCGATACACCGCAAGGGCGCGGCCGTGGGCGGTTTTGACACGTGCGCCGGGCGGCGGATATCGCCTCCGGGCATGCTGCTGCCGCGCCTGCTCGCCCTGGGTCTGCTCACGGGGCTGCTGTTCCCCGGCACGGCGCGCGCGCACAACCAGAGCACCGGGTTCAGCCGCGTCACCGTGGAGGGAAACAGCGTGCGGGTGTCCACCTGGCTGCTGGCCGCGGACTACCAGCACCTGGTGGGCCTGGACCCGGACGAGAACGGCGTCATCACCCCGGACGAGGCCCGCCAGGGCGAAGCCGCCGTGGGCGTGTACCTGGGGCAGACGCTGCGCGTGTTCGCCACCGGGGAGGACGGGCGGCAGCGCGCGTGCACGCCGCGCTTTGACGGGCTGGACCTGGACGCGGCGGAAGGCCTCCCGCGCCGCTACCCCGCGCACCTGGCGTATGCCTGCCCGGTCACTCCCAAGCGCCTGGTGTTCCGCTTTGGCCTGTTTGCGGGCGCGCCGGTGCGCCACCAGCACCTGATGGTGTGCACCCTTGCTGACGGGCGGACCGAGGAGCTCCTGTTCACCCCGGAGCACTCCGAGCGCGTGCTGACCGGCGTGTCGCGTACGGGCTGGGAGGTGGCGCGGGACTTTGGGGCGCTGGGCGTGGAGCACATTGTCACCGGCTGGGACCACCTGCTGTTCCTGGTGGCGCTGCTGGTGGCTGCGCTGCGCTTCCGCGACGTGGTGGCGCTGGTCACCTCCTTCACGGTGGCGCACAGCATCACGCTGGCGGTGGCCGCGCTGGGCGTGTTCTCCCTGCCCGCGCGCGTGGTGGAGCCGGCCATTGCCGCCTCCATTGTCTACCTGGCGCTGGATGACGCGCGCATGCTGGTGCGCGGGCGGGCGCCCGCGGTGCCGCGTGTCGCCGTGTCGTTCGCGTTCGGGCTGGTGCACGGGTTTGGCTTTGCGGCCGCGCTGGCGGAAACGGGGCTGCCGCGCACGCACCTGGTGGGCGCGTTGGCGTCGTTCAACGTCGGCGTGGAGTGCGGGCAGCTGGTGTTCTGCGCCGGCGTGTTCGCGCTGCTGCAGCGCGTCCGTCGGACGGCGGCCGGCGTCCGGGTGGGGCTGGGCATCAGCGTCGTCGCGGCGGCGCTGGGCGGGTACTGGCTGGTCCAACGCCTCTGGGGTACTTAGGTGGAAGACACGCAGAACGGAGGCGGCCATGGCCACCCATCACGACGTGGAAAGCCACCTGGTGCGCATGGGGGTCAGTTTTGACTCAGTGGGGGAAGGTACCTGGGTCATCCACGCTGAGGAAGAGCACGTGGGCCAGATCGTGGTCCGTCATGACCCGCCCATCCTGGTATTCCGGTGCAAGATCATGGACCTGCCCCGTGCCGGGGATTCGGCCGGCCTGATGCGCAAGCTGTTGGAGCTCAACGCCAGCGGCATGCTGGGAGCGGCCTACGGGCTGGAGGGCCAGAGCGTTGTGGCCGTGGAGGTCATCCAGAGTGACAACCTGGATGCCAACGAGTTTGACGCCGCGGTGGACGGGATGATGCTCTCCATTGGTGAGCACATGCCGCTGTTGACGCAATACGTGGACCGCGGACCGGGCGCGCCGGCCGGGCGGCGCGGCAGCGCGTGAGGCAGCACCGCAGAACCTTGGTGCCACCCCACCCGTTGGCATAGTGGAAGCACACGCAGGCTGTTGGAGGAACGCATGGGCATTTTTTCCCGGCTGGCAGCACTTCTCAAGAGCAACGTCAACGACCTCATCAACAAGGCCGAGGACCCGGAGAAGATGCTCACCCAGATGCTGCTGGACATGCAGTCCCAGCTGGTTGAGGCCAAGAAACAGGTGGCCGTGGCCATTGCCGACGAGAAGCGGCTGAAGAAGCAGCTGGACAATGAGCAGACCGCGGCGGCGGAGTGGGAGAAGAAGGCCATGCTGGCCGTCAAGGCCGGCAACGACAACCTGGCCCGCGAGGCGCTGATGCGCCAGCAGGAACACGCCAAGCTGGCCGAGGGCTACGTCACCCAGTGGGAGTCCCAGCGCCAGGCGGTGGAGCAGCTGAAGACCGCCCTGCAGTCCCTCAACGCCAAGATTGAGGAGGCCAAGCGCAAGAAGAACCTGCTGGTGGCGCGGGCCAAGCGCGCGGAGGCGCAGAAGACCATTGCGGAGACCATGCACGGGCTGCAGGACACCAGCGCGTTTGAGACCATGGCGCGCATGGAGGAGAAGATCACGCAGCTGGAGGCGCACACGGAGGCCCACGCGGAGCTGGCCGCCGCCACCTCCGGTGACGCGCTGGAGCAGCAGTTCAAACAGCTGGGCGTGGCCAGCGCGGATGACGCGCTGGCACAGTTGAAGGAGAAGATGGGCCTGCTGGGGAGCGGCAGTTCCACGCCCCCACCGCAGCTGGGGCCCGGCAAGCCGCACAAGGATGAGCCCGAGCACGTTGAGGGCGAGATGGACAGCGGCAAGAAGTGAGCGGCTGACAGCAGGCGCGTCATGCGGGCCGGCGCCGGCCGTGCCCTTCCCGGAAAAGCGCGCTAGCTTCACGGGGAATCGTCCCGACGGGGCGCGTCCCATGGAACCCGGCGTCAACAACTCCGCACCTTCGCTGCTGCGCGTGGGACGCACGGTGGGGGACTACGTCCTTTTGTCCGAGCTGGGCCGCGGCGGGTTCGGCGTGGTCTACGAGGCGGAGGACCAGCGCGACCGTGCGCGCGTGGCGCTCAAGACGCTGCGGGCGGACCTGTCCAGCCCCCAGGGCCAGCGCGCGCTCACCCGCTTCCTGCTGGAGGTGCGCGCCGCGCGGCAGATCCGGCACCCCAACGTGGTGCGCTACATTGACGCGGGACAGCTCACCGGTGAGGACGGCAGCATTCTCGCGTTCTACGCCATGGAACTGCTGGCCGGGGAGACGCTTGAGCAGCTGGTGCGCCGGTCCGGGCCCATGAAGCCCGTGGAGGCCGCCAGCGTCATCCGGCAGGCCGCCGTGGGGCTGTACACCGCGCACTGCCAGGGCATCATCCACCGTGACATCAAGCCCGGGAACATCATGCTCACGTCCCAGGGGCGTGCGGTGGTGACGGACTTTGGCGTCTGCAAGATCAAGGAGATGCACAACGTCACGGCGGCGGGCCAGGTGGTGGGGACCGCGCGCTACCTGGCTCCGGAGCAGTTCCTGGGCGCGCCGGTGGACGCGCGCAGTGACATCTTCGCGCTGGGCGCGCTGCTCTACTACCTGCTCACGGGCGAACACCTGCGCATTGCCAAGGACCTGGTGGTGCTGTCCCGCGTGGTGGCCCGCGGCGAGGACGTCAAGCGGGTGAAAGAGGCGGCGGGCATCCCGCAGGCGTTCCGGAGCGTGCTGGTGCGCGCCGTCGCCCGGGAGCCGTCTGACCGGTACAAGACCGCGCTGGACCTGGCGCACGCGCTGGAGGAGGCGTGCCTGTCCCGCGAGGTGCAGGCGCTGGCCAAGGCCCCCCCGCGCGCCGTCCCCCTGCAGCAGAAGGGCCCGCCGGTCCCACCGCCGGTGCCCGCCGTCACGCAGGACGGCGTGGACACCACCCTGCGCGAGGAGGCCTCGGCCGACGACGTGGATGACGTGGATGATGACGCGACGGAGGTGGCCGCGGCCGCAGCGGACGGGCACACGCCGTCCATTGAGATCTCCATCTCCATTTCGCAGGAGCTGCAGCGCGCGGCGCGGTCACGCTCACCGTGGATGATGGTGGGCGTGATGGTGCTGACGGCGGTGGCCGTGGCATGGCTGCTGGCCATGTGGGTGGAGTGAACGGAATCCGGAGGTACGTTTGACGTCGAGCAACGGGCCCACGTCGGGCATGCTTTACCGTGACTACCTGCGCGCGCTGCGGCGGGTGCACGCGCGCTGGAAGGACCGTTACGAACTGGCCACGGTGGGCAACGCGCGCCACCGGCCGCGGCCCGTGCCGCTGGTGCGGGTGTCCACCCGCGGCCGGCGTGCCGGGGGCGTGATGCTGATGGCCGGCTTCCACGGCGAAGAGCCGGCCGGCCCCGTCTCCCTGCTGCACCACCTGCACCACCTGCTGGGGCGCGCGCTGGACCTGTCCGTGCCGCTGTGCATCTACCCCGTGGTCAACCCGCACGGGTTTGACCGCAACGTGCGCACCACCGTGGACGGCGCGTACACCAACGCCGGGTTCATCCATGACGTGGACCCCACGGGCCCGGAGGTGGCGCTCCTGCGCGCGGACATGGCGCGCTTCCGCCCCGCCGTGTTCCTGGACCTCCACGAAGACGACCGCGAGAACCGGTCCTACCTGTACGCGTTTGGTGACGAGGAACTGGCGGCGGGGCTGACCCGCACGCTGCACGCGTTCATCCCCGGCGTGGAGGGCGCGCTGGGTCATGACGCCACCCTGGTGGCGCGTGACGGCCAGATCCGTGACCACCACGACGGCAGCGCCGAGGACTTCATGTCCCACGCGGGCACGTTGGGGTCGTTTGCGTCCGAGACGCCGACCAAGGTGCCGCTGCGCGTCCGGCTGGCCGCGGACCTCGCCGTGGTGGACCACGCCCTGGAATGGGTGGCGGCCCGCCGTCGGAGGAGGCACCGGGCTTGACGCCCGCCTGCGCGTCTGGGAACACGCCGCGGTCTCCCGCTGGTTGCGGGACATTTGCGGAGGATGGACCCATGAAGCGTGTTCTTGTCGGTGTGGGTGGCTTGGCATTGTGGGGCCTTGCCCTGGGCTCCGGGGCGTGCACGGGCGGCGGAACGGAAGGCTCATCCTCCTCCAGCAGCGGCGTGGTCCGGCCTGACGGCGGCACCAGCAGCGGCACCGCCTCCAGCAGCTCATCCAGCTCCACCTCCACCTCGGGTGGCTCCTCCGGTGCCAGCGGCGTGTCTTCCAGCAGCAGCAGCAGCACCTCCGGCGGCTCCTCCGGCACCAGCGGCGTGTCGTCCAGCAGCAGCAGCAGCAGCACCTCCGGCGGCTCCTCCGGCACCAGCGGTACCTCCGGGTCCTCCGGCGGCACCACGCCCACCAGCACCACCATCACCCTCATCCAGACGGGCGGCACCATCACGGAGCTGACCTGTGTGCAGGTGGACGCCGTGGTGATGTCCGCGGTGTTTGATGACCGGGATGACACCTTCAGCAGCGTGCCCCGCAAGGCCTTCTACGTGTCTGAGCGCGGCCTCACCACCACGGCGGCGCGCACCGGCATTGAGGTGGTGGTGTACTCGGACGTCACCACGCCCACCGTGAGCCCCGGAGACCTGGTCACCCTGGTGGGCGTGTACGAGGAGCACTTTGACAACTCCACGCTGCGCATCAAGACCAGCTGCGGGACCGTGACGACGTCCGGCACTGCCGCCGTTCCCGCCGCCGCCGCCGTGGCCCTTGAGGCGGCCGGCATGACCGCCGGCGGCAGCGACGCCGGCTACACCGACGCCACCACGGCGGAGGACTGGGAGGGCGTGCTGTTCAAGGTGGGGACGGGGACCGTGACGGCGGGCAAGGACACCTTTGGGCAGTTTGAGATTGGCAACAACGGCAGCCTGCTGCTGGTGGGCGACACGCTGGGCGTCACGGTTTCCCCGCAGTTGGGCGCCACCATTGGCCCCAACGGCATCTCCGGGTTTGGCCACTACAGCTTCAGCCGCCGCAAGATGCGCCCGCGGGACAACAACGACGTGGACGTGGTCAACCCCACGCGCAACTGCGGAGCCGCGCCCAAGTCCGACCACGTGCTCATCACCGAGGTGAAGCTGACCCCGACCGCCGCCGAATTTGTGGAGATCCACAACCCGACCAACGCCGCCGTGGACCTGACCAACTACTACCTCTACAACGCGACCTACACGCCCACGGCGACGGGCACGCCCTGCCGCTACTACGACATCACCGGTGGCACGCAGTGCGGCACGGACAACAGCGACTTCAGCCTGCGCTTCCCGGCGGGCGCGTCGCTGGCACCCGGCGAGTACAAGATCATTGCGCTGACGGGCGCGGCCAACTTCTGCGCGCAGAACGGCGGTTGCACGGCGGGCGTGGCCAAGCCGGCCTTTGAAGTGCCCGCTGCCTCCACGTGCACCGCGCTGCCGGACGACACCGCGGTGACCAACATGCTGGGCCAGTGGGACGCGCGCGGCGAGATCTTCTGCCAGTACAACGGCACCGGGCCGTTTGGTTTCCTCACCAACGGCGGCGAAGACCTGGTGCTGTTCCAGTGGGACGGCGCCGCCGCGACGGTGAAGGACGTGGATTACGTCATCTGGGGCACCGGCACCGGCACCCGCACGGACAAGACGGGCATCAGCACCTACGCACCGGACACCGCCGTGGCCAACCAGGTGCCGGTGGCCAGCGGGGCGCACACCAACACGGAGAGCTTCCAGCGCTACTGCATGAATGAGGGCAGCGAGACGCAGACCTCCGGCAACGGGATCACCGGCCACAACGAAACCAGTGAGAACCTGTCCACCACGTTCACCACCGGCGCGCCCACCCCGGCCGCCGCCACGGTGGGCGCCAACCCATAGGCGGAAGGGATGCGGCCATCCGGAGCGCACGTTTGACGTCGTAGCGGCGAGCGCATCGCGGCGGCCACAGGTGCCGCCGCTACCAGGCGTTTTCCGTCACAGACTCGTCCAGCCGCGCAGGATGGGAAGCCACCGGCCGAGCAGGACACCAGCCGGCCCGGGCAGGACACTGGGGGGCCGAGCAGGACACCGGCAGGACCGAGCAGGACACCGGCAGGACCGAGCAGGACACCGGCGGACCCCGAGCAGGACACCGGCAGGACCGAGCAGGACACCGGCGGACCCCGAGCAGGACACCGGCAGGACCGAGCAGGACACCGGCGGGCCCGAGCAGGACACCGGCGGGCCCGAGCAGGACACCGGCGGGCCCGAGCAGGACACCGGCAGGACCGAGCAGGACACCGGGGGGCCAGGCAGCGTGTCCTGCTCACCCCTCCCAGCCATCCCGCAGCGCCATCACCTCCACGGCGGCCCCGTCACTGAGGTCGCCCTGCGCCTCCGGCACCACCATCAGCCCGTCCGCCAGCGCCATGGATGAAAGCGAACCGCTGGATTGCGTCTCCTGCAGCACCGCCACGGCCGTCCCGTCCGCCAGGCGCTCCAGCCGCACCCGCACGTAGTGCGTCAGCCCCGGCTTCTTGCCGTACCGCCCGCGCAGCACCGCGCGCACCGTCCGCCGGCGCGGCCGCGGCGCGCCCAGCATCCGCCGCAGCGCCGGGCACACAAACACCTCGCAGGTGACAAACGTGCTTACCGGGTTGCCCGGCAGCCCAAACACCGCGGTCTCCCCCAGCGTTCCCACCGCCAACGGCCTCCCCGGCCGGATGGCCACCCGCCAGAAGGACAGCACCGCACCCGCGTCCGCCAGCGCGTCCTTCACAAAGTCAAAGTCCCCCACGCTGACCCCGCCCGTCGTCACCAGCGCGTCCGCCTGCCGCGCCTCCGCCAGTGCGTCCGCCAGCGCGTCCCGCTTGTCCGGTGCCACCGGCAGCACCCGCGGGATGGCGCCGGCTTCGCGAACCTGCGCGGCCAGCATCCACGCGTTGCTGTTCACAATGCGCGTGGGTGACGGCGGCGCGCCCACCTCGGCCAGTTCATCCCCCGTGGCCAGGATGGACACCACCGGCCGCCGGTGGACCCGCGCGCGCGCACGCCCCACCGCGCACAGCAGCCCCACGTCCGCCGGGTGCACCACCGTGCCGCGCGGCAGCACGGCGCGCCCGCACGGGACATCCTCGCCGCGGCGGCGCACGTTGTCCCCGGGCGCGGGCACGCGTTGCAGCGTGACATGCGCGGGGTCCGTCTCGTCGGTCTCTTCGCGCATGAGCACCGCGTCCGCGCCCGGCGGCATGGGAGCCCCCGTCATGATGCGGGCCGCGCACCCCGCCGGCACCGCGCCGGGTTGCGCCCCCGCCGCCACGGTGGCGGACACCTCCAGCGGCACCCCCGCGCGCACTGACGCGCTGTGCACCGCGTACCCGTCCATGGCGCTGTTGTCCCACGGCGGGAGGTCCCGCTCCGCGGTCACGTCCTCAGCCAGCACGCGCCCGCACGCGTCCAGCACGTCCACCATCTCCGTCCCCAGCGGGTGCACGCGCGCCAGGATCTCGGCCAGCGCCTGCGCGGGGGTGCGCAGCGACATGGGGACGGACGGGCCGGAAACCAACGGCAGGGAACGGGAACCGGCCATGCGGAACCTCCGGGTATTGCGCGGTTGTGGCGGCCACGCGTTGGCGCGGTCAAGCCCGTCAGCCGGCCTCCGTGCGGTCCAGGAAGCCCTGCGCGCGCAGGCGCTCCTCCGTCGAGAAATGCGGGCTCTCCCGGTCCAGCGCCATGGCGGCGCCGGCCAGGCGCGCGGCGTCCCGGCTGTAGGGGCGCTCCTCGGCGGCGGCCAGCAGCGCGCGCGCCCCGTCATCCCCCAGGCCGGAGGTGGTCAGCAGCTCCACCACGCGCTCCAGCGGTCCCCCGCCAATGATGACCATCCGCGCCGCCAGCCGCTGCGCCTGCTGCAGCGTCCCGTCCGCCGCCACCGCGCGCACCAACCGGTCCGTGGCGTTGGTGCCCAGCCCCGCGGCGGCCGCAGGCATGTCCGGGACAAACAGCGTGGTGCCGTCCGCGCCGGTGCGGCGGTGCACCAGGTCCGCGTTCTCCAGGGCCGCCATGGAGATGGCAACAACGTGGGGCTCGCGGTCAAACGCGTCCGCCAGCGTGGCTTCCGACTGCGGCTCCAGGCTGAGCGCCAGCGCGCACAGCAGCAGCCGGTCATCCAGGCTGGTGTCCTTGAGCGCGTCCGGCGCGCCGGAGGGCGCGCGCGGGTTGGTGTTGGCCGTGGGCGCCGGCGCCACGTAGGTGAGCCCGGAGTTGCCCGCCTGCAGCGTCCCGGCCACAAGCAGCGACCGGACCGCGTCCTCAATGAGGCGTGGCACGCCCTTGGCGGTGTCCACCTGCCGCAGCAGCGTCATGGGCAGCGCGGACCGCCCCAGCAGTGATGCGGCCATGGCCCGCCCGTCCGCGGCGGACAGCGGCCCCAGGAACGCGCGCTGCACGCCGGGCTGCTGCGCCACCGCGCGCAGCCGCTCCGGCCAGTCCGCGGTGGAGTCATCCCGCGCGCTGATGACCAGCAACCGCGGCGCCACCGCCTGCGAGGCAAGAAACGACAGCACCACCAGCGTCTCCGCCTCCGCGTGGTGCGCATCATCCACGACGAGGACGCGCGGCTCCGCGCCCGCGTCCAGCGCCGCCGCCAGCGCCCCCAGGCCGGCGGTGCTGGTGGGCAGCAGGCCGCGGCTGGCCTCCGTCAGCAGGCGCACGCTGGCCGGCGGCGCACTGCGCGCGGAAAACGCGAGCACCGCGCGCGCCAGCGCCACCAGCACGTGCGGGCTGGCGCCTTCCGCCTCGCACCGGGCGCTGGCCACGCGGCCCCCCACCAGCTGCACGCCGTCCTCAAACGCGCTGATGAGCCGCGTCCGCCCAATCCCCGCGGGTCCCGTCAGCACCACCGTGCCGCCCTGCCGCCCGCGCGCGGCGGCTTCGTACGCCACTTTCAGCATGGACAGCGGGATCACCCGCCCCATCAGCGGCGCCTCGCCCAGCACCGGCGGCGGACGGGAGGCGCGCAGGGCCTCGTTGCGCTCCAGGCGCGCGCTCACCGCGGACGCGGAGCGCGGCCGGCGCGCGGGATCAGGGTCCATCATCTCATTGATGAGCGCCGCCACGTCCTCACTGACGTCATCCGGCAGCGGCGGGGGCGCGCCCTGGGAGCGCGCCACCTGCAGTGCCGCGGCGGTCTTCACCGCGTACGGCAGCTCCCGCTTGAACAGCCGGTAGGCGGTCACCCCCAGCGCGTACAGGTCCGTGCCCACCGTGGGGGGACCACCCTCCAGCAGCTCCGGCGCCATGTACGGCGGCGTCCCGGCAAACAGCGTCACCTTCCCCATCCGCGTGGCACCGCGCGCCAGGCCAAAGTCCACCAGCTTCACGCGCTCGCCCGGGAATGCCCGGCTGTCCACCAGCACGTTGGCGGGCTTGAGATCCCGGTGGAGGATCCCGCGCGCGTGCACAAACGCCAGCGCGCGCACCAGCTCGGTGAGCACGGACAGGCGGAAGTGCACGTCGGTGGCGTCCGTCACGCGGAAGATGTCATCCCCCACCACCAGCTCTGCGGTGAAGTACGCGGTCCCCGGATCCGGCCCCGGCCCAAAGTCCATCACCCGCACCACGTTGGGGTGGCTCATCGCCGCCAGCACTTCAAACTCGCGCCGGAACGCCGCCGCCCATTTCTCGTCGGTGCGCTCCAGGATCTTCAGCGCCACCACCTCGCCGGCCCGCGCGGTGTCCTCCACGCGGTACACGCGCCCCGCGCCGCCCTGTCCCAGCACGCCCAGCACGCGGTAGCGGCCGTCAACCAGGTCATTGATGCGGGGTGGCACGCGCGCGGCTCCGGGGAACGGGTCCACCCACCTTATCGGATGCGGCCCGGTCCCGTTGAGTTCTCCGCCGCACCACCCGCGCGTGCTACGCCTGCGCTTCACCCCGGGGCGCCGCGTGGACCTCTCCCAGCAGCTGCAACGGCTGTCCTCCTGGGGCGCCCGCCCGGCGGATGATGACGCCACGCGCATGGACAACGCCATGCTCGTGTTCGGCGGGCTCACCGCCGCCGTGCTGGAGGCCGGCTACGGTGCCGCGTACATGACCCTGGGCCTGGTGGACCTGGGCGCGCTGTGCCTCCTGCTGGCCGGCCTGTTCCTGGCCAACACCCTGGCCTTCCGACGCCACCGCCACGGCGCCCTGCACTTCCACGCCATGCTGGGCCTGCTGCTGTGCGGCCTGGGCACGGGGATGGTGCTGATGGGCGGCTTCCAGCCCGTGCTGTCGCTGGCGGTGTGGGGACTGATGGCGCCGCTGGCCGCGGCCACCTTCCGCCCCCGCCGCCAAGCCCAGCTCTGGCTGCTGGCGTACCTGGCGGTGACCGCCCTGGGCGTGTTTGGGCACCGGGACCTGCCGCCCCAGGTGGCCTGGCTGCCCGCCTGGGCGGGTGACGTGTTCTTCATGCTCAACCTCTCCCTGCTGGCCGTGGTGGGCATGCTGGTGTTCCAGAACATGGTGGACCAGCGGCGCCGGGCGCTGGCGCTGGTGAAGGACGCGCACGCCCGCTCCGAAGCGCTGCTCCTCAACGTTCTGCCGCCGTCCATTGCGGAGCGGCTCAAGGCCAGCCCGGGCACCATTGCGGACCGGTTTGACGCGGTGACCATCCTGTTTGCGGACATTGTGGGGTTCACGGCGCTGTCCGCGCGCGTGTCACCGGAGAAGCTGGTGGAGCTGCTCAATGACGTCTTCACCCAATTCGACGCGTTGGCGGACCGGCATGGCCTGGAGAAGATCAAGACCATTGGGGACGCGTACATGGTGGTGGGCGGCCTGCCCCAGCCGCGCGCGGACCACGCGGCGGCGGTGGCGCGCATGTCCCTGCGGATGCTGGCGGTGGTGGAACAGCACGCCGTGCGCCTGGGCCATCCCCTCAGCATCCGCGTGGGCATCCACAGCGGCCCGGCGGTGGCCGGCGTCATAGGCCGGCGCAAGTTCATCTATGACCTGTGGGGTGACGCGGTGAACACCGCCAGCCGCATGGAGTCCCACGGGCAGCCCGGGCAGGTGCAGGTGTCTGAGGCCACGCAGCGGCTGCTCAACGGGACGTTTGTGCTGCGTGAGCGGGGGACCATTGAGGTCAAGGGCAAGGGCGCCATGACCACGTGGTTTCTGGAACGGGAACTGGGCTGAGGGGATCAGCCCTCGTCACCGGAGAGGTGCGTTGCCATGTGGCGGGCCAGCTCACCGCGCGGGTCCCGCATCTGGTGGCGGATGAGGAAGCTCTGCAGGTCCGCGGACAGGTCCGCCGCCCACGAATACCGGCGCTCCACCTCCCGCTCCAGCGCCTTCATCACAATGTCCACCAGGTCGGACGGAACGTCGGGGCGCACGCCCACCAGCGGCGGGATGTTCCCCTTGATCACGTTGCGGATGGTCTCCACGTCGGTGCGCGCGGCAAAGAGGCGGCGGCCGGCAATGAGCTCGTACAGGATGATGCCCACCGCAAACACGTCTGACCGCCGGTCAATGGCCTGCCCGCGCATCTGCTCCGGGCTCATGTAGCTGATCTTGCCTTTGATGAGGCCGGGCCGCGTCATGGACAGCTTGCTGACGGCCTTGGCAATGCCAAAGTCAATGATCTTCACCGCGCCTTCAAAGCTGACCAGGATGTTCGCCGGGCTGATGTCGCGGTGGACAATGCCAAGCTCCCGGTTGTCCGCGCCACGCTTGCGGTGGGCGTAGTCCAGGCCCTCACAGATCTGCTGGACGATGTAGCAGCAGATGGGAATGGGCAGCGGCGCCTTGCGCTTGAAGCCGTCCTTGAACAGCGCGTTCACGTCCCGGCCGTGGATGAACTCCATGGCGATGTAATACGAACCGTCCCGCTTACCGAAGTCATAGATGTGCGCGATGTTGGCGTGGTTGAGCTGCACGGTCAGCTTGGCCTCGTCAATGAACATCTCGACGAACTCGCTGGAGTCCGTCAGGTGCGGCAGGATGCGCTTGATGGCCACCTGCTTCTCAAACCCCTCCACGCCGCCGCTCTTGGCCAGGAACACCTCAGCCATGCCGCCCGCCTTCACGCGGCGGATGAGCGTGTAGGGGCCGAACTGGGTGCCCTCCACGGGCGCGTCCGCCGCGGCCTCCTCCATGACCTCAATCCCGTCCGACCCCGTGGGGGGCGCGGGCGAGGCGACCCTGGGTGGTGGCGGCGGTGGCGGCGGCGCGGGGGTCTTGGGGGTGGGCGGCGGGGGCGGCGGCGGCCCGACAAACGTGGTGGGGCGCTGCGGCTTGAAGGGCAGGCGCGTGGGGCCGGCGTCCGGGTCCTCGGCGGAGGGCACGGGAGCGGCCGCCTGCGGGGACGGCGTGATGCGCGGCCCGGACTTCTGGTCCAGCAGGCGGGCCACGCGCGGGGCGGGGTTGCGCGGGCGTACCGGCGGCGGCGCGGGCGCGCGCGGGGGCACCGGCGGGGGCGGCGTGGCGGATTCCGCGTCAAACCCGTGGTCGTCCTCCACGGCGGCCATGTCCGTCTGCGTGCCCGGTTCGTCCGCGGCAGCGGCGGCGTTGACGGAGGTCTGCTCGTCGGTCTCGCCCAGCTCCGCGGTTGCCTCCACGGAGTCGCGGCTGGCAAACAGCTCGCGCAGCTCCGCGTCGTCAGACGCGCTGATGAGCGGGGGGGGGCGCAGCGCCACCGGCACCTCCCGCGGCTGCGGGTCGGTGGGGTTGGATTGCAGGGACGGCGGCAGCGCCATGCCGGGCGAGCTGCCCGGGTTGGTACCCGGCACCGCACGGAAGCTCCCGGACTGCTTGCCCGCCACCACCGCGGGAATGCGCGCGGACGAGTTGGACCCCGGGTCCTTCTTGCGCACCAGCAGCTGCACCTCGTCCGTGATGCCGTCACCCAGGCCCGCCTGGTAGTAACGCGCCAGCGCGCGCTCAATGTCCGCGCGCCGGGCCAGCACGGGCTTGAGGGGGTGACCCAGCTCCGCGGCCACGTCATCCAGGCGGTCCAGGTTGTCAGCGTCACAGGTGGCGATCACCAGCTTCTTGTCCATCAGCCGCAGCGGCACCAGGCGCCCGCGGATGGCCCGCTGCCGCGGTACCAGCCGGATGAGCCGGTTCTCCAGGTTCTCAAACCAGCGCGCCTCGGCAAACGTGATGCGCCGCTGCCGCGCCAGCGCCTTGAGCACGGTGTCCTCGTCAACAAACCCCAGGTGCAACAGGGTCTCGCCCAGGCGCTTGCCGAGCTCGCGCTGGGTGCGGAGCGCGCGCTCCAGGTCTTCCGGCCGGAGCGCGCCCAGCTTGATGAGGACCTCTCCGAGCCGCTCTGCCATGCCTCCAACCGGGGGGGGCGTGCGCGCGCCCGTCGCACGCAGGAAGGTGAATGGTAGGGGGCACGGCGCGGGGGGTGTCAATGGCGGGCCGCAGCATCGCGTCGTCATGCGGCGTCCGGGTGCCCACCCGCGTTCCCCGCGGCGCCACAATGGGCTACCAGAGGGCCACCCCGTGGGGCCGGTTCCGTCCCGGAGGCGTGATGCAGTCCATCCGCGTCGAACAGCTCCTCAAGGACGACGAGTTCGACCTGGGGCTTGCCCTGGTCACGGGCGAGGCCGGGCTGGGGCGCGACATTGACTTTGACAAGATCCAGAAGCCGGGGCTGGCGTTCACGGGCTACACGGACTTTGTGCGGGCCCGGCGGGTGCAGGTGCTGGGCAACGCGGAGATCTCCTACCTGTGGCAGGTGAGCCCGGAGGAGCGCACCCGTGCGCTGGCCTGGCTGGCCACCCGCCAGGTGGCCTGTGTCATTGTCACCAAGGGCCTGCAGATACCGGACGAGCTGCGCGACATCTGCCTGTCATCCGGCACACCGCTGTTCCGCACGCACCTGCTGTCCAGCAACCTCATTTCCAAGCTGCAGGCGCTGCTGGAGGAGAAACTGGCACCGCAGACGGTGCTGCACGGCGTGCTGGTGGACGTGTTTGGCATTGGCGTGCTCATCCTGGGCAAGAGCGGCATTGGCAAGAGTGAGTGTGCGCTGGACCTGATCATGAACCACCACCGGCTGGTGGCGGATGACGTGGTGGACATCAAGCGCAAGGGCCCGGACGTGGTGTTTGGCGGCGGCAATGAGATCATCAAGCACCACATGGAGATCCGCGGGCTGGGGATCCTGAACATCAAGGACCTGTTTGGCGTGGCGTCCGTGCGTGACCGCAAGCGCATTGAGCTGGTGGTGGAACTGGTGGAGTGGAGTGATGACGAGGAATACGACCGCATTGGCATTGACGAGCGGACGTACACCATCCTGGACGTGGACATCCCGCTGCTGACGGTGCCGGTGCGCCCGGGCCGCAACATCACCACCATCATTGAAGTGGCGGCGCGCAACCAGCTGCTCAAGCTGCAGGGCCACCACTCCGCGCTGGAGTTCCAGGAACGGCTGACCCGCGCCATGGCAAACTCCACGCCGCCGCGACGTGTGGTGGGTGACGACGTGGAATGAGCCGCGCGCCTGACGCGCGGCAGGGAGGGGACATGGCGGGCAGCCGCACGCGCGTGACCACGCTGTCCATTGACGTGGGCGGGACGGGGCTCAAAGCCAGCGTGCTGGATGAGCGCGGCCGCATGCTGGTGGACCGCGTGCGCGTGGAGACGCCCGTCGGGTCACCGCCCGGCGTCGTCGTCACCGCGCTGCGCCGGCTGGTGGCGCCGCTGCCGCATTACCACCGCGTCAGCGTGGGCTTTCCCGGCGTGGTGCGGGACGGCGTGGTGCGCACCGCGCCCAACCTGGGCCACACAGGCTGGCAGGGATATGACCTGGCCCGCGCGCTGCAGCGCGCGTTGGGACGGCCGGTGCGCGTCATCAACGACGCCGACATGCAGGGTCTGGCGGCCATCCGCGGCAAGGGCCTGGAGCTGGTGCTGACACTGGGCACCGGGTTTGGGTCCGCGCTGTACATCCACGGCCGGCTGGCGCCGCACCTGGAGCTGGCACACGTCCCGTTCCGCAAGGGGGAGACGTTTGAACAACAGCTGGGCAACGCCGCGCGCAAGCAGGCGGGCGCACGCGCGTGGAACCGCCGCGTGCGCAAGGCGCTGGACGTGCTGTTCACGTTGACCCAGTACGACCGTGCGTACCTTGGGGGAGGGAACTCCAAGCACCTCCAGGGCAAGCTCCCGCGCAACACGAGCATTGTGCCCAATGAGAAGGGCATCCTGGGCGGCATCCACCTGTGGCGCGAAGGCGTGGCGCTCTGACCGCAGGGTTCACCCGTCGTCGCGGCTGCCGGCCCACTCGCGCAGGCGCCGGGTCACGCGGTGCTGCCGGGCCGCGTTGCACTGGCGGGATTCCTCGGTGCGCAGCTCCTCACCGCCCTCCAGGCCCGCGTCGTCCACGTCCAGCGCCACCACCAGCGTCGTCGTCGTCTCGCACCCGGTCTGGTCGTTGCGGCTCACCTCGGACTCGGTGACCTCATAGCGGCCCGCGCGCGGCACCTGGGCCACGTACACGCGGTCCGCGGACGTATCACTGCGGCCGTACAGCACCGCGCGCCCGCCGCTGCGGTCCTCAATGGTCAGCGTCAGCCGCACCGCCGCGGACTGCGTCTGCGCGCAGTAGTCCGGCTGCGGATCAAACTGCCGGCACACCTGCTCCTGGCTCACCAGCACCTCAAAGGTGCGCACCGACGGGCCGCACGACGCGGCACCGCACAACACGGCCAGCCACCGCAGGCGCCTCATGGCTGGCTCACCTCCACCGCTTCCACGCGGAACCGCCGCAGCTCGCCGTAGGGCACGTTGACGCCGCACTGCTGCGGGTCACCCTCCGCGGTGGTGCTCTCGCGGAACTCGCCGGTCAGCTCACGGCGGATGCCAAACCCCGGGTTGTCCACAATCCCGTCCAGCTCCCGGTGCTGCCGCGTCATGCAGCCGGACGCCTCGCGGATGAGGTCGCGCGTGTCGGAGACCTTCAGCGTGTCGCCGTCAAACGTCCCCAGCATCGTCTCATCGCGGAAGAACACGCGCGTGCGGTCCTCGCGTTCATCCACGCTGAGCGTCCCGCCCAGGATCACCCCGCCGTCCGCGGGCGGCTGGCAGTCCACGGTCCCCGCGTGGATCTCACAGGTGGCCACCTGCGTGAGGGTGGCTGCGTAGTGCACAATGGCGTTGGGCAGGCACGCGCCCGCCGCCAACACCACCGCCACCGCGGCCAGACGAACCGCGCTCATGGCGTTCCCCCCGGCGGCGTTTCGTCCAGGCCCGGCGTGGTCTCCCGCCCCTCAAACGCCTCCTCAAACTTGCTCCGCGTCACCTGCCCGCACGCATCAGACTGGTAGGCGCGGTCCTGCTGCGTCCCGTGCATCCGGACGCGCTGGTGCTCATGCAGGCGCGGCAGCGTGGGCACAAAGTCCGTGTCCAGCGAGAACTTCACGTTGTGCTCCGTCTCCTTGATGCACCCGCCGGTGTTGGTGGACGTGAACGCTCGCGCAAAGTGCCATTGCGCGCGTTCAACGCGGCCGGGCAGCGCGCGCCCGGTGTCGTCGTACAGGACAAACTCGGACGGGCCGCGCTGCTCCAGGTACCAGGTGACCGTGCGGCTGCGGCCCGCAAACGTGCTGCTGTCATCACACAGCTGCGGGATGAGCCCGGCGGGATGGCAGTTGCGGACCGTGCGGATGGTCAGCTCAAAGCTCCGGATCTGCCCGCCGCCGCAGGACACGGCGGCCAGCAGCACCAACAGCGCGGGACCGGTCCGGGAACCCATGGGCCGCGCAGGCTAGCGCAAAAGGCCGCGCGCACAAGCTACCCGCGGCTTGACGTCGCCACGGGGCGGGGCGAGGGTGCCCGCCCTTCCGCCAGGAGCACCCCATGCAGCTCAAGCCGCACATCTTCCGCGAGTACGACATCCGTGGCGTCCACCAGGTGGATCTGGACGAAGAAGTCGCCCAGCTCATTGGCCGCTCCTACGCGACGTTCTTCCGCAACAAGGGCGGCACCGGGAAGCTCATGGTGGGCCGGGACATGCGGCTGTCGTCGCCGTCATTGCACGGTGCGCTGGTGCGCGGGCTGCTCAAGGGCGGCATGGAGGTGGTGGACATTGGCATGGTGGCCACCCCGGTGCAGTACTTTGCCATCCACCACGCGGACGCGGCGGGCGGCATCCAGGTCACCGGGTCCCACAATCCGCCGGACCACAACGGGTTCAAGATCAGCTTCGGCAAGGCCACGCTCCACGGGCATGAGATCCAGGAGATGCTGCGGATCGCCACGGCGGGGAAGTTTGCGGAGGGCGAGGGGACGCTGGAGCACATGGACCTGACCGACGCCTACCTCACCGCGCTGCAGGCGCGGCTGCGCCCGCTCAAGCGGCGGCTGCGCGTCGTGGTGGACGGAGGCAACGGCATGGGCGGGCCGTACGCGTGCCGGCTGCTGGAGACGCTGGGCTGCACGGTGATCCGCCAGTTCATTGAGCCGGACGGCACCTTCCCCAACCACCACGCGGACCCCACGGTGGAGAAGAACGTGGAGCCGCTCATCGCCCGCGTGCGGCAGGAGAAGGCGGACCTGGGCATTGCGTTTGACGGCGACGCGGACCGCATTGGCGTGGTGGACAACCAGGGCAGCATCCTGTGGGGTGACAAGCTGATGGTGCTGTACAGCCGCAGCGTGCTGGCTGAGGTCCCGGGCGCAGCCATTGTGGGCGAGGTGAAGTGCAGCCAGACGCTGTACGACGACATTGCGAAGCACGGCGGCCGGCCCATCATGTGGAAAGCCGGTCACAGCCTCATCAAGGCCAAGATGAAGGAGGTGGACGCGCAGCTGGGCGGCGAAATGAGCGGCCACATCTTCTTCCGCCACCGCTTCTACGGCTTTGACGACGCCATCTACGCCGCGGGCCGGCTGGTGGAGCTGATGGCCAATGACAAGCGCTCGCTCACCGAGATGCTGGCGGACGTGCCGGTGACCTACGCCACGGCGGAACTGCGCGCGGACTGCCCGGAGGATCTCAAGTTCCGCCTGGTGGCCAAGTGCGTGGAGCACTTCAAGAAGAAGCACCAAGTGGTGGACGTGGACGGCGTGCGCGTCATCTTCAAGGACGGCTGGGGACTCATCCGCGCATCCAACACGCAGCCCATCCTGGTGCTGCGTTTTGAGGCGCAGAGCCCCGAGCGCCGCGACGAGATTCGCGCGTACATGGAAGGGGAGCTGGCCACGCTGCGCGCGCAGCTGTGAGTCACGGCAGGTCGGCGTACAGCTCGCGCAACGGCAGTGTCACTTCCAGCGCGGCGAGTTCGACGACCGCGTCCTCACCCTGCACCACCACGCAGGGCCACGCCTCCCCGCGGACGCGCGAGTACACCTCAACCAGCGGGCGGTCCTGCGACAAGAGCACGTAGTGCCGCAGTGACGGGATGGCCCGGTACGCCAGTGATTTCTCACCGCGGTCAAAGGCTTCGGTTGACGGCGACAGGACTTCGAAGATGGCCGTGGGATTGAGCAGCGTGTCCGTGGGGCCGGGCTCATGGAACACGGGCTGGCCGCAGACCACCGATACGTCCGGATAGGTGACCAGGCCCGATGGAGCTGACAGCACGCGGAGGTCATTGCCACAGGGCTGGCACGGCTTGCCGCGGAGCCGCAGCTGCACCGCGCCCACGACGTTGGCCGCGATCCGTGAGTGGCGGAACGTAGCGCCGGTCATGGCGTACACCTCACCCTCCACCAGTTCGCTCTTCTGCGCGGCGGAGCGCTCCAGCTGCAGGTACTCATCGACGGTGAAACGGCGTCGGACGCGGCCGGTGACCATGGGCGGGATGTTAGGCGAGCCGCGCATGGGACGCCACGCGGCTCCACAACGGCCCCGCGCTCTGCTAACGGTCAGCGGTCATGACGCGCATCGGGCAGCCACATCCCAGTGCACCCGCCGACCCGGTGGCGCGCCGCCTCGGCGTGGAGGCGGACCGCAAGGGCAACGCGGATGGCGTGGCATCCCGCGCGGAGCTGGACGGACTCGCGCGCAGCATGCAGGTCAAGCCCGGCGCCGCGTGGGACGTGGATGCGGCCCAGCGCGCAGCCACCGCCAAGACGCTCGCCGCTGAGACAAAGTCCGTCGCCACGCTGGACCCCGAGCTGCGCGCCATGCCGCCCGCGCTGCGGCGCCTGGCGCTGGAGTTGGACGGCATCTGGGGCAACGCGGACGGCAAGGTCACCCCCGCTGAGGTGGACCGCGTGGCGCGCTACTACCTGTCCGCGCTGCCGTTCTTCTCCGCGGATGCGCGTTCGCTGCTGGAACTCGCGCAGTACCTGAAGCTTGACGTTGCGGCCGCGCCCGTCCGCAACGTGGTGGACCTGCGCGCCGCGTTGTCTCGGGTGGACCGCAAAGAGGAAACCGCGGCCAAGCCATTCCGCGCGTTGTTTGATGAAGCGGTAGCCCAGGCGGAGGTGCCCGGTGCGCCGGAGTTGCTGCGGGACACGCTGCGGCACAGCCCGCGCTGGCACCGCCTGTCCATCCTGGAGCATTCCGCCGTGGCCGTGGACGCAGCGCGTGAGCTGAGCGCGCGTGCGGGCGTGGACTGGAAGGCCGCGGGCGCCACCATGCTCCTGCATGACGTGGGCAAGATCCTGGAGCGGCAGGTGCGCGACGGTGCACACTTCACCTTCTGGGACCACGAGGAACTGGGCGCGCAGTGGCTGCAGGACAAGGGCGTGGACGCGGAGATGTTCTTCCTCATCCAGAACCACTCCGTGCTGCGCGAGCTGACCGTTGACGAGCTGGAAGCCCGGTGCGGCGGCGACAGGACGCGCATGGCCCGGCTGGCGGTGGTGTACGTCGCTGACCAGGTGGCCAAAGGCGACACGCCGGACCAACTGCAGAGCCTGGCGCAACAGGAACCCAAGATCCGCGAGTTTGCCCGGCGCGCCGGCGTGGATGCTGACGCGCTGTTCCGCGGCGCGGCCCAACTGCGCGCACGCTGGTTTCCCGGTGCACCCCCGTCGTGAAAGCGCTCTGGCTCCGCACTGCGGCATTCGGTTGAGGGCCGGTGCCGGGCCTCGGTTGAGGCACCGCCCTCGCGCCCGTGCTGGCGCGACTGACCTCTCTCCCCGGCGTGCGGGATGTCCGCGTGGACGCGTCTGCGCGGCACTTCCGCATCCGTGCGGATGACGGCACGGACGACGCAGTGGTGTGCGCCGCCGTTCCCGGGCGCTCCGTTCTCATCGGTGACAACGACGCGCGCACGCAGCAGGCCGCGTGGGACCGCGGAGAGCCCACCTTCACGCGCGAGACGCTCGCCGGCCTGTCGCTGCTGGAGGCGCGCGTGCTCGCGGTGCGGCTCGCTTCCGTGGCGGCGGCCGCCGCCCCGCTGGACGAAGCGACCCGGCACGCCTTGGAGGAGCACGTCCGTTTTACGCTTCTTACGCGCCTGCTTGAGGTACACGCCGACGGAGGCCGGCCTGACACCGGCTGGTTCTTCCTGGAGTGGCCCACGCTGGCCGCGCGCGCCCTGGCCCGCGCCGACCTGCCACCGCCGGCCGCGGCGGCCATTCGCGCCGTGTGGCTCACCGCCTTGGCCAGCGCGTAGTGGCCTGGCGTCAACGCGGGAGCTTGCAGGGCTTCCCCCCGCGTGCCGGCAAGGCGCTCTCCCCCGGAGACCGTCCAATGGGATTCTGAGTTGATTGGGCCTCCGCATTGGCCATGCGCCGGTTGACGCGCGCGGGAAAGCGAGTCAACTCGGCGCCATGGCGACCACACCGCACGACGCGCTGTTCAAGTACGCGTTCAGCGAACCCCGACGGGCCGCGGAGGTATTGCGCAGTGTGCTGCCGCCGGCCGTCGTGGGCGCTGTGGATTGGGACACGTTGGAGTTGCGGCCAGGCAGCTACGTGGACGCCGCGCTCGCACAGCGCCACTCGGACCTCGTGTTCGCGGCGCGGCTGCGGGATGGCAAGGCGGCCCGCATTCTTGTGCTGTTTGAGCATCAGAGCGAACCTGACGACGTGATGCCGTTGCGCCTGCTCGCCTACCAGGTGCGCATATGGGAACGCTGCCTGGGCGATGCCAAGGGCACCCATAAGGTCCCGCCGATCATCCCGGTGGTGTTGTCCCACGACCCGCGCGGCTGGCACGCACCGACCCGGTTCTCTGAGATCATCGACGTCACGCCGGCGATGCTCGGCATTCTCCGCGATCAGGTCCCGGATTTCCGGTTCATCCTGGATGACCTCTCTGCGGTTTCCGACGAGGACCTGCGGGCGCGGGCCCTCAGCGCGCTTGCCAAGCTGGTCTTGCTGAGCTTGAAACATGCCCGCGGTGACGACGACGACTTTGCCGTCCTGTACGGGAAATGGGTAGACGTGGTCCGTGGCGTCTGGGCGCAGGACGGCCGGGAGGCATTTGGCGCGGTGGTACGCTATGCTCTGCGCGTCAGCGAACGGACGACGCGTGAGGCGTTGACGAGGGAAGTCGCGGGCCTGTTGGGCGCGGAGGCGAAGGAGGTCATCATGACGGAAGGTGAAAGGCTGATTGAACAGGGACGCCAACGCGGGTTGCAGCAGGGGCTCCATCAGGGCTTGCAGCAGGGGCTGCGGCAGGTCTTGGTGAAGCTGCTCCGCATCCGGTTTGGTGAATTGCCGCACCACGTCGTGCAACGCGTGGAGTCCGCCTCGGCGGATGAACTGGACCGGTGGACGGAGCGGGTGGTCGCCGCCGACCACCTCGAGGCCGTGTTCGCAGATTGATGGTCTCTCTACAGCCGCCCATGTCTCCAGCGTCTACGCCCGCGGTGACGATGACGATCTTGCAGTGTTGTTCGGAAGACGGGTCGCGGCATGCGCCGTGTGGGGCACAGGACGGCTGCAACAGGACGTGAAGGTCCGGGAGGGGTGCTCGCGGTAAGGCTGGCGGCCACCCGTGCGTGGCTCAGCGCAATCCGGCGCGTAACCGCGTGACGTCACGCCGCAATTACAGAGGTAAGCAACTATCCCACCCGGGTGCCGATAAGACACTCTCCCGTGGATCCTGACGAGCCACGAGACTATGTGTGACGTGGCACCCTGCGGAGCGTCTCCCATGTCCATCCGTTCCGTTCCCAACTTCTCGCCGGCCCTCAAGCCGCACGCTGAGTGGGTGGACCAGAACGTTGGCAACAAGGACGGCCAGCTCAGCACCGAGGAGTTGGAGACGTACAAGCAGAAGTTCCCCGACGCGACGATGTACGAGCCGCTCAAGGGCGAGCTCAACCAGGCCACCGGCGCGCCACCCGTGGCGAACACCACGACGGCGACCGGCGGCGCGGTCAACGTGGCGGGTGGCAACGGCGTGCTGGGCTTCCTGCTCAACAAGGCGGGCGCCACGCCGGCGGGTGGGACCACGGCCGCGTCGGTCAGCACCGTGAAGCAGTCCTTGCCGCTGGATGCGCTCACCAAGATTGGCGCGTCCTCCGCGGGCGAGGTGTTCCAGCTGGACAGCGACAGCGTGGCGACGATGTCCGTGCGTGCTCGGCAGGTGGTGCACCCCACGCACGGCCCGGGCACCGAGCTGAGCATGCGGCTGACGCCCAAGGAGAGCATGGAGCTGTCGGTGGCGTTTGGCGGCGGCTCCCTGGCGGGCGCGCAGTTGGCGCCCTTCCAGCTGGAGAAGGCGGAGTTCAAGGACGGCGCCACGGTGATGGCCACGGACGCGGCGTACCAACCGCAGAAGGGCTATTCGGGGGCCCTGCAGGCGCACCGCGTCGACGAGCCCGGCAAGTTCACCATCGAGTACGTGCCGCCCAAGGACAACCCGCAGGCATACCGGGACCGGCTGCGCATCCGCGTGTTTGGGAAGACGGACGCGGAGCGCAAGGCCAACCTGGATTCCGCGTTGACCCGCCTGCAGAACACCGCGCTGGTGGCGGACGCGGACAAGCTGCAGAACGAGCGCCTGCTGCGCCTCAGCGTCATGCGCATGGTGGACCCCAAGCGCGCGGAGGAGCTGGGCGCCAACCTGGCCGCGCTGGACACCGCGGCGCTGGACGCGGAGCTCAAGGCGCGCGGCGTGGACGAACAACGCATGAAGGGCGTGCACACCGAGGAGGTCTTCCCCGGACAGATGACGCCGGTGGACCCGGCGCTTGGGGAACAGTACGCGCAGCTGGGCGTACGCGCGGTGATGGTGGGCGTGCGCGAGGTGGACTTTGCAGCGAAGATTCTTTCGTCCGACGGGCTGATGAGCAGCCTGGAGCGCTACGGGCGTGGCATCCACAAGGCGGGCGCCTCCCTGACAGCGGACGAGGCGAGCGGCGGGGCGGAGTTCGCGTTCACGCGGATGGTGACGCCCAAGGCGGTGGCGTCGTCAGCCAGCATCTCTTCCAGCTACGGCGCGGGCGCGGTGCAGTTGCTCAGCGTGGGCGACGAGATGAAGAAGTTGCTGTCGCGCACGGACTGGCACGCGTACGCGTCCGACAGCTACGGCGTAACGGTCTCCAAATCCCAGGCGCAGGATGACCCGCTGGCCAAGTCCGAGATGGACAAGCGGCAGGCCAAGTTCTCCGAGCGTCCCGTCCTGGGCGACCTGGTGGCGCAGATCAACGGCGACAAGCCCGCGCCCGGTGTCTACGGGAATGGCAGCTTTGCCACGTCCAATGAGGCGTGTTTCAAGAGCGGCGTTGCCGCGCGCGCGTGGACGCATGCGGTGGTGCAGAACGACACGGCCAAACAGCAACTCATCAAGGCGCTGACGGACCAGGGCGTCACGCAACTGGGCGGGCAGCCGTTGGACAAGGCGGTTCTTGTCGCGCAGAACTGGAAGCAGGTTTCCGACGCGCTGGCCTGGCCGGGGTGAGCGCATGCCCCCGGTGACGACGAGCAAGCCGCCCTCACCCGCCGCGCCGGTCCTGGACCGCAACACCGTGTATTGGCTGGAGGACACCAGCCGGAAGCTCCCGCCGCAGATCGTCGGTGACGTGGAGTACCGCGCCGCCACGCGCGAGTTGTGCTTCTACGACACCAACCGGCCGCACGTGCTGCCCGCGCGCCACGTGGGCGGTGATGCGGGCGGGTGGAGGTTTGAGGGTGCCGCCGGCGAGAAGCTGGTCCTGCGCCGGCTGGACCGCGTCACGTTTGAAAAGACGTTCCGCGCGGTCACCAGCGGCGCGCCCGCGTTCAAGACGGACGCGGAACTGCAGAAGTTCTACCTGGGCGTCATCCGTTCCCCCTGAGGCTGGCGGGGCACCGTGGCCTGTGCCAGCCTCACCGCCATGCCCAACCACGTTGCCCAAGCCCTGTGTGCGGTCTGTTGCGCGGGAGCGCTGGCCTGCGGTTGCAGCGCCCTGATGCCTGAACGAACAGGCACCATCAGCTGCGAACCGGCCCGCACCCAGCGCGTCATTCCCGACGGTGGCATCCACTGCCAGCGCTTTTCAGAGATCGGCGTCAGCTGTCAGGAGACCTTCACGCAGGCCGGAGCGTCAGACATCATTTTTGTCGTCGACAATTCGGGATCCATGGCGGTGGAGGTGGAGGGCATCCGCGAGAACCTCAACGCCATGGCGCGCACCTTTGCGTCCTCCGGGCTGGACTACCACGTTGTCATGGTGACGGAGCGCGGGGACCGGGCGCTCGCCATCTGCGTGCCCCAACCGCTGGCGGGCTCCGGCTGCTCAGACAGCGAACGCTTCCGCCACGTGAACCGCCACGTGGAATCCAATGACGGGCCGGACATCCTCCTGCGTGCGGTTCACGAGGACGAGAGCTTCCGCGGTTTCATGCGCGAGGGCTCGCTGCGCTCCATTGTGTTTGTCACGGATGACAACGCGGACATGTCCGCGTCAGCGTTCCTGGCGGGCGTAGCCGCGGAACCGCTGCTGGCCAGCGCGGTGGTGCACGGCGTCATTGGCCCGAGCAGCGCGCGCTGCCCGGACCAGGCGGCCGGCGGCGTGGAGTACGAAGAGATGGCGCGCACCACCGGCGGCCTCACCATCCCCATCTGCTGCGACCAGTATGACCGCCTCATGGAGGTGCTGGCCCAGGACATCGCCGCGCAGAACGGGCGCTACGTGCTGGAGCGCCCCGCGCTGGCGGCGAGCATCCGCGTGTTCTTTGACGGCTCCGGCGGCCGGACCGCGGTCACGGAGGGCTGGACGTACAACGCGGAACTGCACGCCGTGGAGATGGACGCGGCGCACCGGCCCGCCGCCGGTCAGTCCGTGGTCATTGCGTACACCGCGCAGTGAGGCGGCGCCGCAGCGCCGTTCAACCGCTGGAAGAGACGCCGGCGCTGCTGGCCGCGGTCCCTGACGACGCAGGTGCCGCAGAGCTGTCCGGAGCCGCGCTGGAGGCCGCCGCGGCGGAGGACGCGGCTGCCGCGGAAGACGCCGGTGCCGACGACGCCGGTGCGGCCGACGACGCCGGTGCGGCCGACGACGCCGGTGCGGCCGACGACGCCGGTGCGGCCGACGACGCGGGCGTAGCGGAACTGGCCGCGGCCACGCTGGAAGAGGTCTCCACCGAGGATGCCCCGCCCGCGGACGACGACGCGGCGGCCGCGCTGCTGGACGGCGTCACCGCGGACGACGAGGCGACCATGCCCGACGACCCGCCCGTGCCGCCGTCACCCGTCCCGCCATCCGGGTTCACAATCGGGTCCGGTTGCGGGGGCTCGCCCGGGAGGCACGCGCCATCCGCGCAGTAGAACCCCTCGGTGCAGTCCGCGTCGTCCTCGCACGGCTGGACAATGCAGTCCTGCTGCCACGGCAGCGGCGAGGAGCAATCAAAGTTGAGCAGCAGTGTGCATCCGCTGCCGGCCAGGGGCAGCGCCACCAGCGCCGCGCGCACAAGGTTCCTCACTTGGCACCTCCACCCGCCGCCGGGGCAGCCGGCGCGGGCGCCGCCTGCGGAATCTCCGTCACCACCTGCGTGGGCTGCGCCACTTCCACGGTGTCCTCCGTCGCAAACGGCCACCAGCCGCTGGGCCAGAAGGCCGCCGCAAACCCCAGCCCGCACACCACCGCAAACGTCGCGGCCACCAGGTAACCCATGTCCGCCGCCAACGCCTTGCGCTCACCAGCCTGCCGCGCGGCAAGGAAGCTGGTGCCCGTGATCTTCTGGCTCTCAGGCCGGCGGTCATTGCACGCCTTGATGTCGCGCAGGCACATGTAGTCACTCAACGCCCAGATGCCGAACCCGACGCCGGCCCCCACACCGACGACGGAAACCACCCCGGCGCCCGACGCCACGATGATGCGCTCCAACCGCGAGGGGCCGTCCTTGGGGCGGCTGAGCAGGTACTTCTTCACCTTGCCCAGCATGTCCTCCTTGGGAGCCGCGGCCGGCGCGGGAGCGGCGGCGGGCGCAGGGTCAGGCGCGGCAGCGGGCGCGGGTTCGGGCGCCGGTGCGGCGGGCGCTTGCGCGCTGGCGGGAAGCGCCCCGGCCAACAGGGCGCCGCACAACACGGGAATCTGGAGTGCACGCATGGGTGTCGTCCTCGTGACAGGCAACGCGGCGTCGCTACCACGCCCTTGGGCGCGGTCCAAGCACCTCAGTGCAGGCTCACCTCGGCAATGCACGCCTCGTTCGCCTTGCCGTGCTTCTTCACCTTGTCAATCACAAGCCTCACCCAGGACGACCGCGTCCCCTTGCGCAGGAACACCAGCACCTGGGGTGCGAACTTCCGCTCCGGTACGGGCACCTCCACCACCGCCAGCACGCCGCTGTCAGACGGGAACTTCTCGCGCCGGTCCACGCTGGTCTTGCCCATGCCGGCCGTCAGCAGCGAAAAGGCGACCACCTCGTTGTGCGCATTGAGGTCCTTCTCGTCGCCGGCGCACACGGGGACCACGCGCACCATGCGGATCTCGTGCTCCTCGCGCGTGTGCAGTTCCAGCCACTCGCCCGTCCCGTCACCGCGGGCGCTCTCCACCCAACTGCTGTCAAAGTTGTTGTCCGTGGCCCAATAGGCGCGCGGCGCCGGGTTGATTTCCGGCTCCGGAGCGTCCTCCGCCGCGGCTCCGCCGTCCTCGGGGCCAAACGCGTCCTCAAAGCTCATCTCCAGCGCCTTGTCCTGCTCCATCTGCTTGATGTCATCCGGGAGCTTCTGCGAACTGGCCGCCACCTTCTTGAGTTTGAGTGACGGGAGGAAGTTCAGCGCCTTGTCTGGGCGGGCGGCGTACTTGCCGGGCCGGCCCTTGTCCCACGCGTAGGTCACCTCCTTGACGCCCACCACCAGCGTGACGGGGAGATCGCCGCGGCTCCTGGCCTTCACGGCGCGCGGCTCGCGCCGCAGGGACACGTCCACGTTTCCGTCGCCATCCACGTCCGCCACGCGGAATCCCGGGGCGTCGTCGCCGTAGGTCGTGCGTTCGCCGCTGTCCTCCGGCTTGTCCGCGGATTCCTCCACCACGGAGAGCGTGAGCACTTCGCGCGGGGGGCTTTCGTCCAGCTTGTAGATGCGCAGCTGCCGCCGGGTCTCATCCGGGGACTTCTCCAGCAGTTCCACCACCGCCTCGGGCCGCGGCTCCGCCACCATCTGTTTGACCTCAAAGAGCTTGATCTCGTGCGCCCCCGTCGAGTTGGAGGTCCACACGTGCGCCACCTGCCCGGGTCCCGTCGCCCGGAACAGCGCCAGCGCAAGTTCCTCGCGCTCATCCTTCACCACGGCGGCCACTTCCAGCTTGCCGTCACCGTCCACGTCAGCCGGTTCCTCCGCCTTGACCACCACCAGCCCTTTCTTCCTGGCCGCCGCCAGGGCGCCGTCCGCCGCCGCCTTCTTCTGCTGCGCCAGCTGCTGCGCGGAGGGTTGCGGAGGCGGCGCTGCGTGCAGCGCCGGGGTGGTGAGCAGGAACACCGGGAGCACCAGGGCGTGTCGCGTCATCAGTCGAACCTGTCGTCGCCGTAGAATCCGTCAAGGATGGACTTGTACTTCTGCGCGCAGTGCTTCCGCTTCACCTTCAGACTCGCCGTCAGCTCGTCACCCACGGTGAAGTCCTTCTCCAGGACCGCAAACTTCTTGAGCGTCTCGTAGCTGGGCAGCGTGCGGTTGAAGTCATCCAGCAGCGCCTGCACGTGCGCGGTGACCTTGGGATTCCGGGCCAGCTCCGCGGAGGACGTGGCGGTGATGCCCTGGTCCCGCGCCCACTTCAGCGCGTTCTCGTCATTGAGCGTGAGCAGCACGGACAGGTACTTGCGCTTGTCACCAAACACGATGGCCTGGCTGAGGAACGGGTTGGTCTTCAGCGCGTTCTCCAGGTTCTGCGGCGCCACGTTCTTCCCGCCCGCCGTGACAATGATGTCCTTCTTGCGGTCCGTGATGCGCACAAACCCGTCCCGGTCCATCTCGCCGATGTCGCCTGAGTGGAACCAGCCCTCGTCGTCAATGGCCTCACGCGTGGCCTCCGGCTTGTTCCAGTACCCTTTCATGACGCCGCGGCCGCGGATGAGAATCTCGCCGTCCAGCGCAATCTTCACCTCGGTGCCGGGCACCACCGGTCCCACCGTCCCAATGCGGATGTTGTCCGGGCGGTTCACGCACGTCGCCGCCATCGTCTCGGTGAGGCCGTAGCCCTCGCAGATCTTCACGCCGGCGTGGCTGAAGAAGTGTGCGATCTTGCGTGACAGCGGCGCCCCGCCGGACACCATGAACCGCAGGCGCCCGCCAAAGATCTCCGTCACGCGCGCGTTCACCTTGCGGAACACCAGCGCCTGCGCCGCCGTCCACCGCAGGCCGCCGTAGGGCATCCCGCGGTCATGGGCCAGCCCGCACTGTTCGCTCTCCTCCAACGCCATACGGAACAGCCGCGCCTTGAGCCCGCCCGCCTCCAACCCACCGGTCACCACGCGCGAATACACGCGCTCAAAGATGCGCGGCACCGCACACATCATCGTCGGGCGGACCTCGCCCAGGTTGGCCACGAGCTTGTCGATGCTCTCAGCCACCGCCATGATGAAGCCCATCTGCAGCCACGCCACCTCAATGACCTTGGCGAACACGTGCGCCATCGGCAGGAACAGCAGCTGCACGTCGTCGTAGGTCATCAGCTTGGTGGCGTCGACGGCCTCCGCTTCGTACAGGCAGTTGTCGTGCGTGACCATCACGCCCTTGGGCCGGCCCGTGGTTCCGGAGGTGTAAATGAGGCAGACCAGGTCATCGCGCGTGAGCGCTGACGGCGCGGCATCCACCGCGGCGCGGTGCGCGGCCAGGTGGGCCTCGCCGCGCTTGAGGAAGTCCTCCCACGTGCACACCCAGTCGCCGTCGTCGGCGCGCGGCGACCCGTCCAGCAGCACCACGCGGCGGATGGCCGGGATGCCCGCGCGCACCTTGCGCAGCTTCTCCAGCTGCACCTCGTCCTCGGCAAACAGCAGCACGCTGCCGGAGTCCTGGATGATGTACTCCACCTCGTCAGCCAGGTTGCTCTGGTAGATGGGCACGCACGTGGCGCCGGCGCCCAGGATGCCCAGGTCCGCCGCCAGCCACTCCCAGCGCGTGTTGGCCAGGATGTTCACGCGGTCCTGGTAGCGGATGCCCTCCGCCAGCAGCGCCGCACTCACCTTGATGACCACGGAGTTCAGCCCGCCCCAGGTGATGTCCCGCCACGCGCCGTCACGCTTGTGGCGGAGCGCCGGGGCATCCGGGCGGTTGCGCACGTGGTGTTGAAACAGCTCGAAGATCGAACCGGGCATCCGTCAGCCTCCGGCGCCCCGGGGCGAGGCGGAACGGCAGGCGTAGCGGCGTCCACGACGGGGTGTCAAAGGGCGGTCCTCACATCACCTTCAGCAATGCCTTCACGACGAGCGCGCCGGATTTCAACGTCGCCGGGTCATGCGCTCCCAGCACCAGCAGCTGCTCCAGCAGCTCCGCCACCTCACGCGCCGCCGCGGCCAGGATCTGCCCGCGCCGCGGCTCCTCGCCGGGCGCTGCGTACTCGTAGGCAAACATGGGCGGCAGGGAGAACTTGGTCTGCTTGATGGTGAGCTCGCGGTCCGCCCCGTCAGCCAGGAGCACCGTCCCCTTGGTGGGATTCACCGACCGCACCGAGAGCGTAGCGCCGTCAAGCCCGGGCGCGATGATGGCCAGCTGGCCCGACGGTGCCAGGTCCGCCGCGGTGGTGGGCTTCATGGGCGGCGCGGCCGCGCCCTTCTGCTGCGCAAAACCCTTCCACGCCTGGGACGGCGCGTTGCCAAACGCCTGCTTCTCCTGTCCCGCGCGGAACGCCTTCTGCTCCGCCGTGGACACAAACCCCGCGGGCAGTTCCACCTCGCACGCGGCCGCCATGACGCGGACCACGTCACGGCACGCTGCCACGTGCGGCGCGAGCTTGGGTTCCGACGCAGCGCGGTCCACCGCGGCAGCCAGCGGCAGCACCAGTTCCTTGCCCGCCTGCAGCGTCAGGGGAACGGACACCGGCTTCTGCCGTCCCACCGGCATGGCAATGAGAAACGTGGCGGGCCCGGTCTGCTGCAGCCACAGCGCCGCGTTCTTGCGGTCCCGCAGCTCCATGATCTTGTCCACGCCCCGCGCGTCTGACAGCACCAGCGACTTCACCTCCAGGCCGGGTGCCACCGACGCCAGCGGCCCACCGGACGGCAGTGTGGCGGCGCGGGCCGTCTCCGGGGCCGTGTCCCGGCGTACCGCCCCCATGCCCACGCGGATGGCCTGGGGCGGCCGTGGTGGCGGCGAACGCGGATCCTGCGGTGGCATGACGTCACGGTGGCATGGGCTCCCCGTTGTGGCAATTGGGGGCCCATGCGCTCCGCCCCCGCCCTGCTGCTGGTTGCCGCCGTTTCCGGCTGCCCCGCCCCGCCCGCTGACGATGACGATTCCTCCTCCGACGCCGGTACCGCCGCATCCTCCGGCCCGTCGGCGGCGGGCGCGTCCAGCTCCTCCCGCGGCATGGCGTCCTCCGTCGTGTGGACGGGCTCGGGCACCACCAGCCGGCAGAACTCCTCGTCGGCCCGCGCATCATCGGCGCAGCCCTCGTCCACGGCGTCACCGGTCTCTGCGTCGTCTACGTCAGCCGCCCCATCGTCGTCGTCTGCGGCGGCGCTCACGTCGTCGTCTTCGGCCGGCACGTCTGGCCCACCAGGAACCTGCGCGCCACGGACCGCGGCCGCGGACGTGGATCCCTGGACGGTGCGCGCGCCGGGCGTGGGCTCCGCCGGGATCACCACGTCGTCAGCGGGTGGACACAATGATGTCCTGCTGATGTCCCCGGACGACTACATCCGCCTGGGCGTGCGGCTGGACTGGGGTGGCAGCGTGGTGTTCTTTGGCCTCACCGCCAATACGGGGTCCAACGTCATTGACGCCAATGACACCGGCCGCGAGCTCCAACTGGCCCTCTACGATCCGACGCGCGCCAAGCAGCAGTGCGCACGCGATGCGAGCTGCCTGGTGTCACCGTCGACGTGCGCGGAGGGCATCACCTACCTGGGATGGGATCCCGTGCAGGGCGGCGATGAGTGCAACCACGGCTCCACGTCCACCTATGAGCACGTGGGTGACACGCTGCGCGTGGTGGTCCACCCGCTGCAGTGGAATCCCGATTGGGACGCGCCGGATTGCCGGCAGTCCGCATGCGGCGCCGCCGGCGTCCCGGTGGCGGTGACCTACACGCTGGACTTCCGGTTCGTGACCACGCACGTCGTGGAAGTAGCCATGGAGATCCACTCGGACGAAGCCCTGGACCACCCCTCCACCGCGCAGGAGTTCCCCACGCTGTACGTGTCCAACGGTGCCGCGGGCCCGGATCTTCCGTTGCTGCTGGACGCCTCCGGCACGGAGGTGAACATCAACCAGCAGGTGCTGCCCAGCCTGTTTGTGCTGGACTTCGCGTCCACGGCGCCGTGGGTGGCCTTCCAGGACCCGGGGCGCACCTACGGCGTGGGTTTGGCGGCGGACCAGGGGCTCACCGGGTTCCAGGGCTGGCGTGGCGACGGGGCCAGCTACCCGTACTTCCACAACGTGCGTCCTTCCATCCAGTTTGGACTGGGTGCGGGCGCCACCGTGCGCGGCATTGCGTACCTGGCACTGGGCAACTTCCCCACGGTCAGCGGACAGATCGCCGCGGCCACCGGAGCGCGTCCACCGTTTGGTCACGTGGATGCGCCGGCTGAGGGCGCCACCACGACGTACGCGCCGGGTTCACCGGTCACCGTCACCGGTTGGGTGCTGGACGGCACGCCGCAGGGCGCGGTGGAGGTGCAGGTGGATGGCAGCAGCGCCGGGATGATCACCGTGAACGCCGCGCGGCCTGACGTGTGCGCCGTGTATCCCGCGTACGCGGGCTGTCCCGCGGTGGGGTTTGCGGGCACGGTGTCCACGTCGGGTTGGGCCGCGTGCAGCCACCTGTTGCAGGTGGTGGCCACGGACGCGGACGGCAACCGCACCGTGCTGGGCGAGCGGAACCTGCAGCCGCAGTGAGCTTCACCCGCCGTCGGCGGTGCCCGCATCCGGCGGGCTGCAGCTGAACACCGGCGCCGCGGGGGACACCTCCAGGTCACGGTCAAACTGGCTGTTGTCCAGGAACATCATGTGCCAGGTCCCCGTGGCCAACCCGGAGCTGCTGCACGGAATCTCAAACACCCCGCACGAACAATCACCGCATGCCGCCGGACCCAGCAGGCTCACCTCCAGGAGGTCCGTGCTGGCGCGCACCACGCACGCATAGTCGCCCTGGCCACCACTGCACCCGCCCGTCACCGTGAACGTGAACGGTGCATCCGCTCGCGTCACGACGGGCGCACACACCGCGCGCAGCACCTGCACGGCGTTGCCGCCGCCCGCTGGCGGCGCACAGGCTCCGGCCGCACCCAGGCACCCCGCCAACAACCACCGCGCAATTCTGCGCATTGCACCGCCTCCCGCCTTGACCGGACACCCGCGCGCAACCTAGCGAAGGAGCCGTTTCTTGTCGCCTCGCCCGACGACGGGCGCGGGAGTGCCAACCGATGGAAGAGAACCTCAGGGCGGAACGTCTCCGGAAGATGGAGGACCTCCGCAAGGCCGGGCTGGACCCGTACACCAATGACTTCCGCCCGACGATGACGGCGGCGGAGGCGCAGCGCGCGCGGTTTGCGGCGGACGAGGACACGCTAAAGGGGGCCATTGCCGCGGGCAGGGAGGACATCCAGCTGGTGACCGGGCGCGTGATGACCATCCGGGATTCCGGCAAGGCGGTGTTTGTCACCATCCAGGACCGCACCACGACGCTGCAGCTGTACCTGAAGGTGGACTACGTCGGGGAACAGGGCCTGGAGTTCTTCAAGAAGCACGTGGACCTGGGTGACATCATTGGCGCCATGGGCGCGCTGTTCCAGACGCGCGTGCAGGCCCGCAATGAGAAGGATGGCAAGGGCCACGAGGTCACGCTGCTGGTGGGCGCCACCAAGCTGCAGGCGGTGGGCGGGGACGCGCCGCGCATGCCGTCCTCACTGCGCGTGTTGACCAAGGCGCTGCACCCGCTCCCTGACAAGTGGCACGGTCTGGCGGACGTGGAGCAGCGCTACCGGCAGCGGCACGTGGACCTGATTGTGTCCCCGGAGGCGCGCATGAAGCTGCGCCGCCGCGCCCGGGTGATCCAGTCCATCCGCGCGTTCCTGGACGGGCGCGAGTTCCTGGAGGTGGAGACCCCCGTGCTGCAGGACACGGCGGGCGGCGCCACCGCGCGGCCGTTCCGCACGCACTTCAATGCGCTCAGCCAGGACATGGTGCTGCGCATTGCCACGGAGCTGCACCTCAAGCGGCTCGTCGTGGGCGGGCTGGAGCGGGTGTACGAAATTGGCCGCATCTTCCGGAACGAGGGCGTGTCCCGCAAGCACAACCCGGAGTTCACCTCCATTGAGCTGTACCAGGCGTACGCCACCTACCGGGACCTCATGGAGCTGACGGAAGAGATGCTCCACAAGATTGCCGTGGACGTCACGGGTTCCGCGGTGGTGAAGTACGCGGGCAAGGACGTGGACTTCACGCCGCCTTACCGCAAGGTGGCGCTTGGAGACCTGGTGGGGACGCACCTGGGCGCGGGTGATCAGTCCGAGATTGACAGCGTGGTGAAGGGACTGGAGCTGGCGCTGGGGCACGTGGTGTCCGACGTGGAGCCGCTGCGCCTGGTGCAGAAGGTGCTGAGCAACGACGAGTACACCGCGGCGCTCAAGGAGCTGGGCGGCGCGGTGGACGCCGGCAGCGAGATGGACTTCTCCCGCGCGACCTGGGAGCGGCACAAGGCGGACCCCAAGGCGTTCTACGCCAGGCTCGGGAAGCTCATTGACGCGAGCCTGCCGCGGGAGCGGCGGCGGGACCTGGCGCTGTACCTGCTGTTTGCGGTGTTTGAGCACGAGATTGAGCACACGCTGTGGAACCCGACGTTCGTGGTGGAATACCCCATCAGCGCGTCCCCGCTGGCGCGGCGGCGGGACGGGGACCCGGCGATTGTGGACCGGTTTGAGCTGTTCAGCGCGGGCATGGAAGTGGCCAACGCGTTCAGCGAGCTGACCGACCCGGTGGACCAGCGCGGGCGCTTTGAGGCGCAGGCGCGCATGAAGGCGCTGGGTGACGAGGAGGCGCAGGCGGTGGACGAGGAGTTCCTGGCCGCGCTGGAGGTGGGCATGCCGCCCACGGCGGGCGAAGGCCTGGGCATTGACCGGCTGGTGATGTTGATGACGGACTCCGCAACCATCCGGGAAGTGATTGCCTTTCCCCAGTTGAGGCGTGCGTGAGCGCACCGGGAGAACTCCCGGCGCGCCCGCGCGTTTGAGGCCACGTGGAGAAGTCCCTGCTCCTGTCCACGCCGGACCCGCTGTACGTGCTGGTCCCGGCGGGGCTGTGCGTGGCGCTGTGGTTGCTGTGGTGGATCCCGCTGGTGTGGCGCGCCCGCACGGCCGCGGACCGCACCGGCTGGCCGGCCATTCTCTGGGGCATCCTGGGCCCGCTGGGTCTGCTGGCGGCGGGCAAACCCGCGCCGGGCTCCGCCCTCCCCTCGCGCTTTCCGCACTTCCATCCCGTGTCCTGGGCGCTGGGCTCCGCGCTGGTGGTGGCCTCCGCGGCGGGCGTGGCGCTGTTTGGTCCCACGGTGCTGGGCGCCGGTGGCGAGTCGTTGCACACGCCCATCGCCGTGGGGCTGGCGCTCTCCGGCCTGCTGGCGGGCCTGGTTGTGTCGCTGGCGGGCGGGCGCGTGGGGTTCTTTGAGAACGTGGGCATTGTGTGGACGTGGTGCGCGGCGCTGGCCGTCACCGGCCACCGGCTGGACGCGCTGTTCACGTTTGGCACCACCGCGGTGTTTCTGCTGACCATTGCGCTCACCAGCGTGCTCATCCTGTTCATTGCGCTGCTGCTGGGCGCGTCGCTGGGGTTTCTGGCGTGGGGTGACGGTGCGCTGGGCCTGAGCTTCTCCTACGAGGCCTCCATTGGTGCGCGCTACCTGATGGCCAAGCGCCGCCGCAGCTTCATCTCCGTCATCACGTTCATCTCCGTGGCGGGCGTGACGGTGGGCGTGTGGGCCATGCTGGTGGTGCTGTCCGTGATGAGCGGCTTTGAAGCGGACCTCAAGTCCAAGATCCTGGGTGCCAACGCGCATCTCATTGTGCAGAAGAGCGGCGGGGAGTTCTTTGAGTGGGAAGAGGCGCTGCGCAAGGCGCGGCTGGTGGAACACGTCACCGGCGCCAGCGCGTTTGTGTTCAATGAGGTCATGATTTCGTCAGACAGCAACCTCTCCGGTGCGCTCATCAAGGGCGTGGACGTGGCCAGCCTGGGGGACGTGAGTGACATTGCCAAGAGCGTGGTGCAGGGCTCATTCCAGGGCCTGGCGGACCCGGGCACCATCCCGGACGAGAACACCACGCCGGTGGAGCCGGACGAGGAGAAGGCGGTGCCGACCGGGGGCGCACTGACCACGCCGGAGGCGGGCAAGCCGCGCCCCATGCCGACGGAGAAGACCGGTGGCACCGGCGCGCTGCCGGCGTTTGGCATCACCGCGCCGCCGGTGCTCAAGGGTGCGGTGCTGCCGGGGATTGTCATTGGGCAGGAGCTGGCGCGCACGCTGCGCGTGTTCATTGGTGACCGCATCACGGTGGTGAGCCCGGTGGCGGAGCTGGGACCCACCGGACCCGTCCCGCGCGCGCGCACCTTCCGCATTGCCGCGGTGTTCTATTCCGGGATGTACGAATACGACGCGAAGTTTGTCTACATTGCGCTCAAGGAGGCGCAGGCATTCTTCTCCACCAACGGGGGCGTGACCGGACTGGAGGTGCGCGTGGATGACGTGGACGCCACCACGCGCATTGGCCGTGAAGTGGTGGAGAAGATGGGCGGCTTCCCGTTCCGCACGCGTGACTGGAAGGACATGAACCGCAACCTGTTTGCCGCCCTCAAGCTGGAGAAGATCGCGATGTTCATCATCCTCGCGTTCATCATCCTGGTGGCCAGCTTCAACATCCTGTCCACGCTCATCATGGTGGTGCTGGAGAAGGGCAAGGAGATTGCCATCCTCAAGAGCATGGGGGCCACGGATGCGTCGGTGATGAAGATCTTTGTCACCTACGGGCTGACCATTGGCTCGTTTGGCACCGCTCTGGGCGTGGCGCTGGGCTACGTGAGCTGCCGGGTGATTGAGACGTTTGGCATTGGGCTGGACCCCGAGGTCTACTACATCACCAACCTGCCGGTGCGGATGAACCCGGTGGAATTCCTGCTGGTGGCCGTTGCTGCCATTGTCATCAGCCACCTTGCCACCGTGTATCCCGCGCTGCAGGCCGCGCGGCTGCGGCCCGTGGACGGGCTGCGCTACGAGTGAACCCATGCGCGTCCAGGTGAAGGGCCTGCACAAGAGCTACTGGATGGACCGCGTGGAGGTCCCGGTGCTCAACGGCGTGGACCTGCTGATTGAGCCGGGGGAACTGGTCAGCATCACGGGTGCGTCCGGCGTGGGGAAGAGCACGTTCCTGCACGTGCTGGGGACACTGGACATCCCGTCCCGCGGCACCGTGCTGTATGACGGGGAGGACATCTTTGGGCAGAGCCCGGCGGCAATCAGCGCATTCCGCAACCGCAACATCGGTTTTGTGTTCCAGTTCCATCACCTGCTGCCGGAGTTCACCGCGCTGGAGAACGTGATGATGCCCGCCCGCGTGGCGCGCCTGCCGGACAGGCGCGCCCGTGATGACGCGCGCGCCATCCTGGACCTGGTGGGTCTCACGCACCGCGTGACGCACCGCCCGGGAGAACTGTCCGGCGGCGAACAGCAGCGCGTGGCGCTGGCCCGCGCGCTGGTGTTGCGGCCGCGGCTGCTCCTGGCGGACGAGCCCACCGGCAACCTGGATGAGCACACCGGCGGCGCCATCCATGACCTGCTGTTCCGGCTCAATGAGGAGATGCACGTGACGGCCATCGTCGTCACGCACAACACGTCGCTGGCGGCACGCCTCCCGCGGCGGCTGTCCATGCACGGTGGCCTGGTGGATACCGACAGCGCGGGGCCGTTGGGCCGGGAGGTGCCGCCCCCGCCATGACCGCGCGCACCATCCAGGAGATCTTTGGCCGCTACGTGCTGATGGAGCAGTTGGACACCGGCAGCGTGGAGAGTTGCCTGGCCGCGCGGCTGGACGGCGCCGGCCCGGACGTCCCGCTGGTCATCCGCCGCGTGCCGCTGTGGGTGCCCAACCGCCCGCACCCGGTGGCCGCGCTGGACCTGGAGGCGCGGTGGCGGTCCCTCGCCACGCAACAGAGCCTGCCGCTCATGCTGGACGCGGGCCACGTGGGAGAGGTGCCGTACCTGGCCTACCGCTACGTGCCCGGCGTGACGCTGCAGCACGTGGTGGACCGCGGCCTGGAGGACCCGGCCGCGCGCCTGCCCGCGCCGCTGGCGGCCATGATCGCCGTGTGCATGTGCAACGCGCTGACGGCCATGGAAGGCGCGCGCGAGGGCTCCATGGCCACCGCGTACGTGCACCCCGACCGCATCATCCTGCCGTGGGACGGCGTACCCGTGTTCCTGGGCCCCGCGTACCACGCCATGGTGGTGCGCTCCGGCGTGTTTGGCGTGTGCAACGCGCTGTACCGCGCGGTCACCGGCTGCGCGGAGCTGCGTGACGGCAGCGTCATCCCGGACCTGTCCCGTGAGACCGCCATGCCCGTCCCCATGGGCGAAGTGTTCCGCGCCGTGTTCCGCCGCCAGATCACGGAGGAGCACATTGGCCGGTTTGCCGCCACCATGGAGGCGCTGATGCTGGCCGAGTCCGACGCGGCCACGCCGGACGCGCTGGCCGCGTTTGTGGTGCACCACTTCCCGCGCGCGCGCGAACAGTGGGAGACGCGCGCCGCCGCACACCAACGGCTGGTCCGCCGCCTGCGCGCCAAGGGCCCCGCCGGTCCGCGCAACCGCGACCACCTGGCGCAGGTGGTGTCCCTGCGCGTGCGCCGTCCCACGCCGCTGCCGGAACCCGCGCTGTCTGACGCGGATATTGAGGCCATGGCGGACGCGTTCACCGACGGCACCACGCAGGAGACCGAGGTCAGCGTGCTGCTGGACCTGCCGGTGAGCATCCCCCAGGCGGACACCAGCCGCCCGTCCTGGCGCGGGCACGTGGTGCAGTCCCGCGATGGGCGCGACATGGTGTGCGTGCACGGCGGCACCTTCAAATACGGACCGGAAGGCCGCGCCGTGCACGTGGCCGAGTTCTTCATGGACCGCTATCCCGTCACCTGCGGTGATTACGCGGCATTCTGCACCGCTACCGGCCATCCGCCTCCCGCCAGCTGGCCCGGACAGCGCGTGCCACCGGAGCGCGCAACGCACCCGGTGGTGGACGTCAGCCATGATGACGCCCTGGCGTACGCGCACTGGGCCGGCAAGCGGCTGCCGTTTGAGGAGGAATGGGAGAAGGCCGCGCGCGGCACGCGCGGCTGGCTGTGGCCGCACGGTGAGCACTTTGATCCCGAACATTGCAGCGGGCAGTGGCGCCGGGCGTTTCGCGAGCGCACCACCGAGCCGGTGGGCCTGCACTCGCCCGCGGGGGACAGTCCGTACGGTATTGCGGACATTGGCTGCGCCTGGGAGTGGACCGCCACCGCGGCACAGGAGTCCGGCGCATTCATTGTGCGCGGTGGCGCATGGCGCAACCGGCAGCAGCCGCCGCAGGTGATCAACCGCTCGTGGGAGACGGGCCACTCGCGTGACGTGGGATTCCGCTGCGCCGCGTTCCGCCGCGAAATGGCCTGAGGCTTGGCGTGCCGTGCCTTACGACACATCCCGCGGCAAGGTCGCCAACGGCCTGATGGAAGAGCGCAGGCCGGACTCCTCTCCGTCCATGACCGCGCCGCGCCAGTGAACGGACACCGCCGTGTCCCCATCAAAGAGCGAGTTGCACAAGCAGGTTGAGATCCGGTTCAAGCCCGCCGACGACGCGCACTCCTTTGACCATACCCGGCTCGCCTGTCCGGGTCGTTTCTGGGTGATTGTCCTGGCGCGCTTCACAGCGACGAGCGCTGCTCTGCGAGGTCCCGCTGACACCGACCGTGAAACGCCCGCGTCTGATGCCGGCGCCATCAGGCACGCGGCCCCGCGCGCTGACGAGGACGGACCTGCCCATCTGCGCGTCATCAGGGACGTGACGGTGGGGCCCTCGCAGGTTTTGGATTTGACTCCCCAGTTGCCTGGTTGCCGTTGCGGCTGCAACAGCGCCATCGTCGGTGGGTCGGCGACATGCCGCCCGCGCTGGGCCGCTGCGGGTCGACGGCCGCCGGCCGGCCCTGTTAGTCTGCGGCAATAACTTTGCGCGTGACGGCCATCCGGAGGAGGTCCGATGGCGCTGCTGCTGGCGGTCCTGCTGGCCCAATCCGGGCAACTGCCCAGCGTGGCCGTGCTGGAACTGGCGGCGCGGCAGGGCGTGGGTGCGGACGTGGCCACGCTCCTCACGGATCACCTGGCCATTGCAGTGCGGCGCAGCGGCAGGTTCAGGACGGTCACCGCAATGGCGGAGATCGTCGCCACGCTGGCCGTGGAGCAGCAGAAGATGATGGCGGACTGCGATCGGGACTCGTGCCTGCCGGAGATCGGCGGCGCGCTTGGCGTGGACCTGCTCATCTTCGGCAACGTCGGGCGCGTGGGGAGGCTGTGGGTCGTGACGCTGCGGATGGTGGACGCTCGGACCGCGGGGTCACGGGGGTCTGCCAGCCGCACGGCGCAGGGAGACGACCCCTCCGTCCTGTTCAACGCCATTGACCTGGCGCTGGCGGACATGCTGGCGCCCGAGGCGGGTTCCGCGCCGCGCGCCCCGCCTCCCCCGGACGACCTGGAGCAGGCGGGTGATGATGATGATGACGCGCGGGACCACGCGCGCCGGGCGCCGCCGCCTACCCGGCCCATTGGCCTGCGCCGCGCGGCGTGGCTTGCGCCCGCGGGTGTTGCGGTCGGAACCGCCATCGCTTCGGTTGGATTGTTTGCCTTTTGCGTGGGCGTCAATTCGCTTGGTTTCTTTGTCCCGGCGCCTTTCAGTGCCACCACCAGCCTCACCGGCGCTGCCGGCTGCCTGGGCGGACTCGCCGCAACGCTGCTGTGTGTCCCCGGCGCCGCCGCCAACGGCCTTGTCACGGTGCTGACGGCAGTCTTCGGCCGGGGGCGTTACGAGGCGCTCGATCATGTGCTCGTTATTGCCGGGACCATCGCGGCGGGGGCTGTCCTGCTGCTCAGCGGTCCGTTGGTGGTACTCGGGTTCGGCGTGTCCGCGGTCCCCATCGGCAACGCCGTGTCGGAAGGGCGCAGGCAGACCACGGTGATGGAGACCGGCGTCTTCGCGGCGGCGCTGGGGCTGGTCACGTTCGGGCTGTTCCTGGGCGCGTGGGGTGGCGCCGGGCTGGCCGGTGGCGCCGTGGCCCCGCTGATCGGCTCGTCGCTTGTCGTCGGCACCGTGGAAAGCCTCCTGGGGGAACCGGCCGAATGACGCCGTTGCCAATCCTGGTCACCGTGATCCTGGCCGCTGCGGGAGCCGGCCCCACGCTTCTGGTGCTGAACAGCAGCGCCCAGGGCGGCCCGCGTGATGATCTCGCGGCGCTGCTGACGGATACGCTGGCTTCCACCGTCCAACGGCGCGGCGCCTTTTCCCAGGTCACCGCGCAATCGGACGTCGCCAGCGTCCTGAGCGTAGAAACCACAAAACAACTGGCCGGGTGCGACACGGACAGCTGCGTGCTGAACGCTGCGCGCGGTGCGCAGGCGGACTTTGTCCTGCTGGTCACGCTGGGACGCGTGGGCTCCGTGCTCGTGTTCAACGCCCGGCTGCTGGACCTGCGCCGCGGCGTCCTGGCGGGCGCCACGTCGTGCCAGGCGCCCGCGCACCGCGAAGACCAGCTGTACGCGCAGATCCCCGCCATGGTGGATGAGCTGCTGGGCGTGGTTCCCCGCCCGGCGCCGCCACGGGCCGCGCCGGCGCGCAGCCTGTTCGGGACGCTCCGGGACGATGCGGCGCGTCACGCCGCGCACCGGCCGTGGGTGGCTGCGCTGGCGGTTGCCGGCGTGCTGGGCTGCGTGGGACCGGCTGGTCTGTGGTGCGCGGCAGGCGCGGCGCAAGGGCTCCGCTTCACTCCGGACACGTGGCTCGGTCCGGCGGGCGCGGCAACGTGGGTGCTGGGTGGCGCCGCGCTGGCGCTGACCTTGCTGCTGGTCCTGCCCGTGCCGTTGGCGGGTGTGGCGGGGGTGGTGCCGCTGGGGCTGGCGGTGCGCCGCTTCCGTCCGCGCCTCGGTGACCACGCCCCGGCGGCGTGTGTGGGCGGGCTGGCGTGCGTCGGCGGTGCGGCCAGCGCCGCGGTCTTTGCCGTGGGGGTGACGGAGTCCACCGGGTCCGTGCTGCCGTGGGACCCGGCGCGGGTGCCGCGCACCTATGGCGCCATCTTTCTCGGCGCGCCCTTGCTGGTTGGCGCCGGCGTTCTGGGGACGGTGCTGGCGCTGACCACGGGCGGTGCGGCGGCGGCCGTGGAGGCGCTGCTGTGGCTCGCGTGGTTCACCTACGCGGACGCGCCCGCTGCGGACGCGGGTGAACGCTGAGGCACCCGCCGCCGCTGGGCGTCCACATCCGGCGCCTGAGCGCAGCACCCGGAAGGCACACCGTGCAGGTCACCACCGTCAGGTAGTACGGCAGCACCGCCAGCGCCGGAGCCGGCCACGGGTACCCAACCTGCCACCCGTGGATGACCACGTGCAGCACCGCCACCGCCGTCCCCAGCACCGCGGCCAGCGCCAACACCGCCGCCACCCGATGCCGCACAATCCACCCGGCGACGGCTGCGGCGGCGAGCGTCACCGCACTGGTAAAAACGACAAAACTCAACCGCGTGCTGATCATGCTCAGCGAAAACGTCCCCTTCCACAGCCACAGCGCCGCGGCCGGCAGCCCCAGCACCGCCACCGCCAGCAGGACCACCGTGGGGCTGCGGTGACGTCGCCACGCCCAGGCGCATGCGGCCAGCAGGAGCGCCGCCAGGCCCACGGACCACTGCCGCGCCTGCGCCCGGTGCCCCTGCGCTTCCAGCGCGTCCCAGTCCTCCGCGCCCAGGTCGCGCAGCAACGCAGAGGCACCCGCGCGGCCGCGCACCACCGCCGCACGCCGCGCCGCCATCACCCCGTCCCCCAGCACGCGCGGGTCCGCCCACGCCCAGATGGCGTCCAGGCCGTCCCCCGGTCCCACCCGAAGGTGCCGCGGGAAGCGGTCACCGGTGAGCAGCGCCCACAGCGGCGCCACGGCGGTGGCGTCCAGCGTGGACCGGCCCGGCCGCGCCACCACCCCCCGCCCCACTGCGCACGTCAGCACCACCGCAATGTCGTCCTCGTTCCCGCCGTGGCCGCCCAGCGGCCGGTGCCCATGGTCTGACGTGAACAACAGGAGGTCCCGCTCCAGGTCCAGCGCCGCCAGCAGGCGGTCCAGGCGCTCGCCCGTGTGCTGCACCGCCGCTGCGTATTCCGGTGACGCGGCGCCGTCGGCGTGCCCCGCGTCGTCCGGCGCAAGTTCATGGATCACAATCACGCGGCCCAAGGCGGCGGTCTGCTCCCACGCGTCACGGGAGCGCACGTGCACGTCAAATGCGCCCGGGAACAGGTCTGCCCACCAGGGGCCATCAGACTGCAGCGCGGTGGAGAGGCCGCGCGCGCGCGCCATGTGCCAGGTGTCCTCCGGTGCCGCGGGCCCGTCCCACGCGTTGGAGCGCACGCCCGTGCGCGAGGGCTCCAGCCCCGTCGAGAACTCGGTGTACGTGGGCATGGACATGGTGGGCTGCCGCAGCGCGGTCTCCGCGCAGTGTCCGTGGCGCGCCATCCGCGCCACGCCCGGCAGTGAACGCGCGCCCTCCAGTGACAACCCGTCCACCAGCACAAACACGGCGCGGCGCGGTGGTTCGGCGCGCGGCCCGTGGTCCACGGTGACCGTGCGGTCCTGGAGGAACCCCGCCTCCACGTTGCAGCGGCGGTTGTAGGTGAGTCCCACCACAGCGCTGGTGGCCAGGCAGGCGGCATACAGCGCCAGCGTGGGGTCCGGGTGGAGCGGCGCCATGCTGCCGCACCTTGGCCCACCGACGTGGACGACGGCAACCCTGGCCCGCTAGCTTTCCGGCCATGCCTCCGCCCCCCCAGCCGCCGGCGTTCCTGGCCACGCGGCGCGGCCTGCTGCGCATGGGTGCCGGCACGGCCGCGGTCCTGTCGGCGGGCAGCTCGCTGTTTCTCTCCAGGTGCAACGGCCACTACGACGCGCTGGTGCCCGCGGGGCAGCAGCCGCGGGTGCTGTCAGGCAAGCAGTTTGCCGTGCTGGCGACATTTGTGGACTGCATCCTGCCGGATGAACCCGGCTGGCCCACCGCCGTGGAAACCCGCGTGGCGCTGCGCATTGACCACGAACTGGCGTTCCACCACGACCAGCTGGTGGATGACTTCCGCGCGGCACTTTACCTGGTGGAATACGGGGACTTTCTGCACGGCGGTTTCACCCGCTTTACCCGCATGACGCAGCCCGAGCGGGACGCGCACCTGCACCGGATGCAGCGCGGGTGGTCACTGGAGAAGCAGGCCTTCATCAACCTGCGCCTGCTGGCCGTGTTCTTCCATTACACGGACGAGCGGACGTGGCAGCACATTGGCTACGCGGGGCCCATGTTCCCCGTGGCCAGCCGCCCGCCGGCGGACAACCGCGCCTGAGGTGAGCCCGTGGACATCCTGGAGTGGACGGGCGTCAAAGGGGACCTGGTGGAGACGGCGGATGCCGTCGTCATCGGGTCGGGTTGTGGCGGCGCAACCGTGGCCAAGGAGTTGGCCGCGGCGGGCTGGAAGGTGCTCATCCTGGAGTCCGGCGGCTACTACGTCCCTGAGCGCGGTGACTTTGACCAGCGCGAGGACGACATGCTGGCGCGCATTGACGGCGGCCGCGGTCTGCACGCCACGGCGGACACGCAGTGCAATCTGACCTACGGGCACAACGTGGGTGGCGCGTCCGTGCACTACTGGGCGGAGAGCTGGCGCACGCCGCGGGACCGCACGGAGAGCTGGGAGCGGGAGTTTGGCGTGGAGGGCCACTCTGATGACGAGCTGCGCCCGTACTACGAGCGCCTGGAGAAGGACCTCAACGTCCACCTGGCCACCGACGAGCGGCTCAACCGGATGAACCAACTGTTTGACCGGGGCGCGCGCGCGGTGGGCATCCACGTGGAGCGCGTGCTGCAGGCGCGTAAGAACTGCATAGGCAGCGGCTACTGCATGCAGGGGTGCTCCTTCAACGCCAAGCAGAGCCAGCTGGTCACGCACCTGCCCGCCGCGTTGGCGTCGGGCGCGCGCCTGTTCGCGGACTGCCGCGTGGAACAGGTGACACATGAGCGCGGGCGCGCCACCGGCGTGTTTGCCCGCTTCCTGGACCGCCGCACCGCCAAGCCCATGGGTCCCACCCTCACCGTGAAGTCGGACTGTGTCATTGTGGCTGCGGGCGGGTTCCAGTCCGCAGCGGTGCTGATGCGCAGCGGCGTGCCGGATCCCTCCGGACAGCTCGGGAAGAACCTGCGCGCCAACCCGTGTCCCATGGTGTTCGGCCTGTTCAACGAGGACGTCGTTCTGTGGAAGAACATCCCCGCCGGGGTGGGCACCATGCAGTACCGCCTGCCCCGGTTTGACGCGGGTAAGTACGTCGAAGGCGGCTATCTGCTGTATCCCAACCAGCTGCCGCCCGCGGCGCTGGGCGCGTTGATGCCGGGCTGGGGCAAGGACCACCGCGCGCTGATGACGCAGCTGCCCCGCATTGGCAGCACCATCGCCTGGATTGATGACGTCAACAGCGGCTCCATGACGCTGGACGCGCAGGGACACCCCGTGTGGCAGCTGGACATCACCGGCGTGGATGACCTCATCTGCCGTGACGCCATGAAGAAGGGCGCCGCCATTCTGTTTGCCGCGGGCGCGCGTGAGGTGCTGCTGGCGGACTCGCTGGGAACGCGCCTGCGCGGACCCGACGAGATGGCGCGGATTGATACGGTGGCCATGGGGCCGGGAGACATGATGTTCAGCGTGCCCCACCCGTGCGGCATGACGCGCATGGGCCGGGACCCGGCCCGCAGCGTCGTGGACAACAACCACCAGCATCACCAGGTCAAGGGCCTGTTTGTCTGTGACCCCAGCGTGTTCCCCACCGCGCCCAGCGTGGATCCCTCGCTGACCATCATGGCGTTCAGCTACGTGGCGGCGCGGTTCCTCACGGAGAAGTGGCGCAAGACCTGACCGGCAGGCCGCCACCTGACCCACCTGTCATGACGGAGGTCACGTGTCGGCGCGCGGGCCGGTGCCGGCCGCGGGCCCTGGTGTCGTCGTGAAATGACCGGCGTCCAGGCGCCGTGGCATGGCCGTTGCCTCCGGCCGCGGTGACATGAAACGCCACCTGCTGACCGCGTCCCTGTTCCTGGTCCTGCTGTGTCTGTCCTGCGTTTCACAGGGCGCGCTGCAGCAGACCGACTTTGAAACCGATTGCTCGACGGGCGGCTGCACCTCCCGCCCGTTGGACGCGCCGCTGGCGCTGGGCGCGTGGCTGGACATTGCCGTCACCGTGGAGTTGGACAACACCAGCACGCCGCCGCCCACGTCGTTGCGCGCGGCGGACAGCGCGGTGCTGGGCGTCTCCGGCGCGCGCATCACCGGCGCCGGCGGCGGTCTGTCAGCGCTGCTGGTGGAGACACCGGATGGCGTGGTGGTGGACTTCTTCCACATCTGGGTGGGCCCCGCCACGCGCCTGAAACTGGTGCCCACGCGGCCGGACGGCACCGCCCTCCCGTCGCTGGAACAGGTCCTGGTGCTGGCCGCGGGCGAACAGGCCGTGGTGGAACGCATCCCCTACGCCAACTCGCAGCTGCTGCTTGGACGCTCTGATGCCGTTGTCACCGTGGACTCGCCTGCGGTGGACGCCGTGAACGACCCCAACGCCAACCGCGTGTTGCTCACCGCGGCCGCGCCCGGTGACGCCACGGTCACGGTGGAAGCGCTGGGCGTCACAACCTCCTTCCAGGTCCGGGTGACGCCATGAAGAACACCATTGCCGGCCTTGTGGTGACCAGCTGGATGGAGACGTGCGCGTTCTCCCTGCACCCCGCGTCCACGCCGCCGCCCACCAAGACGGCTGATCTTGACGCCACGCAGCGCACCATCACCGTTTCCAGCGGCGTGGCCTTTGCGGTGCAGTGCGTGGAGTCCAACGGCGCAGCCGAATGCCGCGGCCTGCACGTAGAGAGCGACGACCCCGGCATTGCGGAGGTGCGGCCCGGGTACCTGGCCCCGGTGGTGCAGGCCGGTGGCGTGGAGACCGGCGGCGCCACGGTGGCGCGGCGGAGCGTGTTTGTCGTCATTGGCCATGCCTCCGGTGAGACCGCGCTGCGGATTGTCACGGAGGACGGGCATGACCGTTACCTGGCGCGCGTGGTTTCCCCCTGACCCCGGAGTCCTGCCATGTCCACTGCCCTTGTTCTGCTGACCGTGCTGGCGCAGGAACCCGCCCCGCTGCCGCCCCTGGAGGAGCCTCCGCCCGTTGAGGCCCCCGCCACCACTGCGCCATGTCCCGCTGACGACGAGGACAGCCCCCCCGTTGCGCGCAAGCCGCGCGCGCGCGTGCGGCGGGTGTTCGTTCCGGCGGCGTTTTCGTGGACGGCGGCGTGGCGCGGCGCGGGCACGGTTGCCGTTTCTGTGGCGGCGGCAGGTGGCGCCACCGCGCTGGTTGCCGCGCCGGTGGGCCTCATGCTGGCGGCGCCCGGCTTTGCGTTCATCGTCGTCCCGGCCGGGCTGGTGCTCGCGGGCGGGGCCGCCGTCGGGTCGGTCGTCGCCGGGTTCGTGGAGGCGGTGCAGGGGCGCCCCAGCTGGCTGCTGCTGCTGCGCACGGCGGTGACGCCGGTGGTCGTTGCCGGCGTGACGGCCGCAGGGCTTGCCGTCACCACGGCGGGGCTGCTCGGCCTCTACTGGGCGCTGGGCGAATCCCTGAAAGCGCGCGACGTGGACCGCCGGCGCAACATTGTCCTTGGCGGAGTGGCCTCCGCGCTGGGCGCCGGCGTGGGCCTGGGGCTCACCGCGGCGCTGGCCGCAGCGCTGGGCGCGGGGACGTACGGTGCCGTGGCCACGTGGGACGGGCTGCGCAGCCGGTAGAGCGGGGACGCTCCGCCTTCTGCGTAAGGGCTACAAACTCCGCGGGCACCAGGGTGCAGCCGCTGTGGCGGCGGGTCAGCGCGCCCCGCGGGCGGCCTGCAGCGCGCGGTCCAGCGCGTTGGCAAAGCGCTGCTTGTCCCGCGCGCTGTAGGACGCGGGGCCGCCGGTGATCACGCCGGACTCGCGGACCTCCGCCAGGAAGTCGCGCACGCTCAGGCGCTCGCGCACGTTTTCCTCGTTGTAGACATCCCCGCGCGGGTCAATCACCAGCACGCGCTTGGCCACCAGGCGCGCGGCCAGCGGGATGTCATGGGTGACGCACAGGTCCCCCGCCTCCGCCTCCAGCACAATGCGGTCATCCGCCACGTCCGGGCCGCCCTTCACGTGCACCTGGCTCACCCGGCCCGCGCGCGGCGTGTGCATGGCCTTGTTGGCCACCAGCACCACACTGATGCCCCGCCGCTCCGAAACCCGGAACACCACATCCTTCACGTCCCGGGGACAGGCGTCGGCGTCAATCCAGATGCGCATGGCGGAGAGCACCCTTCCTCTCCACGCGCGTCGCGGAGGCGCGGCGCGCCGCCCAGGCCGCCGTCTGGCACGACGGTGGTTACACCCCCGCCCCGCGGACAGGCGGCGGGCGGCCGCGCTGTCACCAGAGCATCACCAGCCCGGTGACCAGGATGTTCGCCAGGGACAGCGGCAGCAGGATCTTCCAGCCCAGGCGCATGACCTGGTCATAACGGAAGCGCGGCAGCGTCCAGCGGATCTGGAACTGGAGGAAAACAAAGAAGGCCACCTTCAGCAGGAACGCGCCCAGCATCAGCAGCGCCCACACAAAACCCGGCACCATCACCCCGGCCACCGCCTGGCCGGTGAGGGCCCAGCCCGCCGGCACCCACGGGATGAGGTAGCCGCCAAAGAACAGCGACACGTACAGGCCCGCAAGCACAATCATCTCAACAAACTCGGCCGTGTAGAACATGCCGAACTTCATGCCCGAGTACTCCGTGAAGTACCCGGCGACGATCTCGGAGTCACCCTCCGGCGTGTCAAACGGCGCGCGCTTGGTCTCCGCGTACGCCGCGGCGAAGAACAGGATGGCCGCCAGGGGCTGCACCACCACGCCCCACTTGGGGACAATGCCCCACAGCAGGTCCTGCTGCCCCAGCACAATCTGCTCCAACCGCAGGCTGCCATAGATCATGAACAGGCCAATGGCGCTGGCGCCCATGCAGACCTCATAGGAGATCATCTGGGCGCTGGCGCGCAGCGCGCCCAGCAGGGAGAACTTGTTATTGGAGGACCACCCGGCCAGGGCCGCGCCGTACGGCGCCAATGAGCTGAGCGCAAAGATGTACAGGATTCCCACCTCCAGGTTGGCCACCTGCAGGTGCTGGATGGTCGCCCCAATCCTGATGTCCGGCCCAAACGGCACCACGGCAAAGGTCACAAACGCCGGCACCAGCGCAATCCACGGGGCCAGCGTGTGGACCAGCTTGTCCGCGCGGTCCGGGACAAAGTCCTCCTTGGTGATCATCTTCAGCGCGTCCGCCACCGGGTGCACAATGCCAATGCGCCCCAGGAAGCGGAACAACCCGCCAATGAGCGGGAGCTTCTCCAGCCAGGGCACCCGCGCGCGGTTGGGACCCATGCGGTCCTGCGCCAGGGCGCTGATCTTCCGTTCAAACCACGTCATCACCGGCGAAAAACCGACGATGGCAAACAGCACCACGGTGGCCTTGACGAGCGCGGCGAGGGGGAAAGCGGCGGCGGTGTTCATGGGGCCTGCCTCGGGAAGGGGTTGCGTGGTCGGTCAGGCGGGGAGCGTGAAGTCCTCGGGGAGCTTGCCTTCGCCCACTTTCCGGGGCGCGGAGGTCTCCGCCCCGCGGGCAACGCCAAAGGCCCCAACGGACTCGTGGGTGAGGTTGTTGAACAGGGGGACCTCGCGGGCCAGGTCCACCACCAGGTCACGGTGGTCCGCCTGCCGCACGTTGACGTCCAGCTGGCGCGCCAGGCCCCGGAGCGCCTTCCAGGCGGGTTGCGCGTCACCCTTGGGGGGCACGCACGCCCGCACCCGCTGCACGCGGCCGAACGCGTTGACCCACAGCCCTTCCATCTCCGTGAACGCCGCCACGGGAATGGCCACGTCCGCCAGCTGCGCGGCGGCGTCCTTCTCGCTGGCCAGGACCACCAGGGCGTCCAGCTTGCTGAACGCCGCCTTGAGCCGGTCAAAGTCCGCGCTGGGCAGCTCCGTGCCAATGAGCACCAGCGCCTTGACCTTGCCGGACTCCACGGCGGTGAGCAGCGCGTTGCCGTCCAGCACGTCCTTGAGGCCCAGCGCGTCGTGGATGGCGGCGGCACCGCGGCGGTTGGGGTTGCGGTCGCTGACCTTGAGGAAGTTGTCACCCTTCCACGGCGCGTGGCCGGTCACCGCGTAGGTGGACGCGCGGAACAGCTGCTTCTGCAGGCTGGCGGCCAGGTAGAGGTCCTCGCTGGTGAGGTGCGGTGACACGGCCACGGCCAGCGTGGGCTTGCCCAGGTGCAAACGGACCAGCGTGGCGGCCTGGCGCAGCGCCACGTCCACGGCCACGGCCTTGTGCTCGCCGTCCTGGCGGACGGTGGCCTGCGTGAGGCGGCGTTCGCGGGCCTGGTGGTAGGTCCAGCGCCCGTCGTCACACATCCACGGGCCGTTCACCGCTGCGTTGTCCCGCGGCTTGATGCGGTAGACCTCGTTCTCCAACCGGGCCGAATCAATGACGACGTTGCAACCCCGCGCGCAGCCCGGGCAGACGCTGTCCGTGTGTTGCAGGAACCACGCGCGCTTCTGGAACCGGAAGTCCTTGCCCAGCAGCGCGCCCACCGGGCAGAGGTCCACGGTGTTCATGGCGTAGGGGTGGTCCAGCTGCTTGCCCTCCGCGCAGGCGATGACGCTGCGGTCCCCGCGGTTGATCTGCGCCAGCTGGTTGTCCAGCGCAATCTCATCCATGAAGCGGACGCAGCGCGTGCAGTTGATGCAGCGCTCACCGTCGTAAATGATCTGCGGGCCAATGTCGTAGGTCTTGAGCTTCTGCTCCTTGTACTCGTGGAAGCGCGACGGACGGTTGCTGTGCTCAAAGAAGTTGTCCTGCAGCATGCACTCGCCGGACTTGTCACAGACGGGGCAGTCCAGCGGGTGGTTGATGAGGATGAACTCCAGCACGCCCTTGCGGACCGCCTGGGTCTTCTCGCTGCAGGTGTCAATCTCCATGTTGTCCGCCACCAGCGTCTGGCAGGCGGGCATGGCCTTGGGCCACGGCCTCCCGTTCTGGGAGCCGTGCACCAGGCACATGCGGCAGTTGGCGGCGATGGACAGGTGCGAGTGGTAGCAGAAGATGGGGATGTCCTTCCCCGCCACCTTTGCCGCCTCCACCAGGTTGGTCCCGGGGGGAACGGTGATTTCCACTCCGTCGATCTTCAACGTGGGCATGGGGCCTCACCGGCGCGTTGCGCCTGACGACAAAACCGGGCGCGTCCTACTTGAACCCCCCCGGCCAAGCAAGGCCCCGTCTCCGACGACACGGGCGGCCTGCGGGGCAGTCGGTCCGCTCGCGCTCGTGCCCGTGACGGCGGCCGGCGAGGACCCCGGCCCAGCGTTGTGAACGCGTCGCCCGGCTCCCGCATGCCGCCGCCAGGTGCAGGCAACACGGTCCGGCGCGGCCGTCGACACGTCGCAGGGCTTGGGAAAGGGGAGCGCGCCCTGGCAACCCTGATGGTCGCCGTAAAGTGTCTCATTTAATGAGACACTTTCCGCCCATGGGCCCAGGCAGCCTCGGCGGCGCTTGGCGCGCTCCCTCTTCCAAGCCCAACCCGACCCGGGCCGTCTCGAGCACTCATTCCCCGGGCGGGCGCCTGGCCAGGAGGTTGCCGAGCAGTGGTCGAGTTTTCCGGCGGGCCATGCCGTCAGCGCCGCAACGACCGCGAGATGGTCCCCGCCAGGTCCGTGCCGGACTCCTTCACGAACGGCACCTCGGTGACCGCGCCCTGGGCGGCGCCCTTGAGGCGTTCAATCTCCGCGTGGGCGCGCGCGCCGCGTTCGCTGCCGGCCAGCGTCTCGCCCACCCACTGACGCAGCGGCTCGGGACCGGTCTCACGCAGGTTGCCCAGCAGCGCCACGTCCTCCGGGTGCATGGGCAGGTGCGGAACGGCGTTGACCACCACGTGGCCCACGGGCACGTTGAGGTCCCGCGCGCGGGTGACCAGCTCAATGGTCTCATTGATGGGCAGTTCTTCCGCCAGCGTGACAACAACCAGCGCGGTCTGCTTGGCATCATGCGTCAGCCGCAGCAGTTCCACGGCGCGGCGGTACAGCGGGCCCACGCGCACCAGCCGCATCACCGCGCGCGGTGTGCTGAGCAGTGCCAGCGCATGCCCGGACGCGGGCAGGTCCACAATGACCGGGCTGAACGGTCCACCGGGCTCCTGGTCTGACCGCGCGCGGTCCATGCGGTGCAGCAGCGTCATCTCCATCACGGAGGGCGCGGAGTGGATGAACGTGCGGACCACGCGGTTACCCAGGAACGCGTCCACCAGCCGCCGCGCCCCCAGCATGTCCGCAATGAGGTCCACCAACGCTTCGCGGAAGTCGATGTACATGCCCCAGACGCCCTGGCCCACGTCGGTGGCGGCGCTCCCCTCATCCCGCGGCCCCAACAGGCGCCCCACGGTGGGGCGTCCATCACAGGACACCACCAGCGGCTTCTTCCCGCGCGCCACCGCGGCCAGCGCCAGTGCGGCGCTCACGGACGTCTTGCCCACGCCGCCCTTGCCCGTCACCAGCAGCACGCGGCGTTCCAGCAGGGCATCCAGTTCGACGGGGGAGGACATCGCGTCGGCGACCCTTAGTCATGCGGACACGCCCGGACAAGCGCGGCTGGCGCATCGACTCCGCCCCGCGGTCCTCCCACGTGCAGCCCGTAGCCCGCTCTGCCACAATGACGCCTGATGCGCCTGTCCCTCTCCGCCCGTGTGTTTGCCGGCTTCCTGGCGGTGCTGGCCCTGTTTGGGCTCACCGTGGGGTTTGGTCTGCTGCGCATGCACGCCATCCGGGAGAACCTGCGGTACACGGCGGACACGTACGTGGCCCTGACGCGCAACCTGGCGCAGGTGAAGACGCTGCTGGACATCCGGGATGACTACACGGAACGCGCGTTGTCTGAGGCCAACCCGCAGGTCCGCACCTACCTGGTGCGCTACGCGCGGGACTTCTACCCGCTGGCCATCCGCACGCGCATGACGGAGGCGCGCAACGGTCTGCAGCGCGCGCTGGCCGGGCCGGTGACGGACACGGAGCAGCGCTTCCTGGCGGACGGGTTGGAGCGCCTGCGCCGCATGGAAGAGGGCGAAGCGGCCACCGAGGAGGCGCTGCTGGAGCTGTTTGACCGCGCGGACATGGCGGAGGCGGACCGGGCGGTGGCCAAGGAGAAGGCGCGGGACCGGGCCAGCGGGCTGGTGAAGGAGGCGCGCCTGCTGTCCCTCAACGTGGATGAGCGCGTGGTGCAGGCGGTGCTGCAGGCGGAGCGGGACGAGCTGAGCGCCGCGTGGGGGTTCATCACGCTGTCCCTGGTGGCACTGCTGCTGGGGTCCCTGGTGACCTGGTGGGTGGCGCGCGGCGTGCGGCCGCTGCGGCAGCTGGGGGAGAGCGCCCACGCGCTGGCGCGCGGCACGTATGACGTGGAGTTCCCGTCGGACACGGTGGAAGAGGTGGCGGCGCTCAGCGGCGAGCTGCGCGCGCTGGCCCAGGCGCTGCGCGAACGCGAGGGCGCACTGGCCCGCGGCAACGAGGAGCTCACGCGCCTCAAGGCGTTCCTGGAGAGCGTGTTGGCCAGTGCGCGCGCCGGCATTGTCGTGGCGGACGGCGCGTTGAAGGTGCGCCGGCTCAATCCCGCGGCGCGCTCCGCCATGCAGCTGGGGATCCTGGAGGTGGAGGGGCGGCCGCTGGAGGACCTGCCGGCGTGGCCGTTGCTGCGCCCGCATGAGGCGGCCCTCAAGCGGGCGGCCCAGGGCGGTGACGGCGTGCACCTGACCGGCGTGGCGCTGGCGCGGCCGGATGGCACGGAGATGCAGCTGGACGTGGACGTGGAGCCGCTGCGGGACCCGCGCAGTGCCACGCCGGTGTCCGGCGTGGTGGTGCTGTTGACGGACGTCACTGAGCGGGAACGCGCGCGCGAGCGCCTGACGGCGACGGAGCGGCTGGCCGCGGTGGGCCACCTGGCCGCGCAGGTGGCGCACGAGATCCGCAACCCGCTGTCCTCCATTGGCCTGAACTGCGCGCTGCTGGAGGACGAACTTGCCGACGTGGCCGGCGAACGTGCCCCGGAGGTGGGCAACCTGCTGCGCGCCATTGGCCGCGAGATTGACCGGCTGGCGGAGCTGACCGAGGGCTACCTGCGGCACGCCCGGCCCTCGCGCGGGCTGTCCCAGGCGGTGCCGCTCAATGACGTGGTGGAGGACCTGGCCAACCTGGTCCGGGACGACCTGCGCCGCCGGGGCATCACCCTGGTGAGCGTGCTGTCCCCGGACGCGGGGCAGGTGCGCGCGGACGCCGGCGGCCTGCGGCAGGTGCTGCTCAATCTGGTCCGCAACGCCGGCGAGGCGGTGGCCGGCCGCCCCGGCGGCACCGTCCGCCTGGCCACCGCCCGCGGTGACGACGGGCGGGTCCTGCTCACCGTGGACGACAACGGCCCGGGGGTGCCCGCGGACCTGCGGGAGCGCATCTTTGAACCGTTCTTCACCACCAAGGACGCGGGCAGTGGGCTGGGTCTGTCCGGCAGCCGCGCCGCGCTCAAGGAACACAGTGCCGAGCTGCATTGCACGGAGGGGACACTGGGGGGCGCGCGGTTTGTGGTGACGCTCCTGGGCGCCTCCCCGCGGGACGCGGCGGCCGCACCGCCCGCCGTGGCGGACGCATGAGCGCGCGGGCACCGTCGTCAGCCCTACCGCACCGTGGGGCCCTGCCCTATGATGCGTCCCCCCGGGGGCTTTGAGAGTCATGAACGTCGCTGCCGAATCGGTCAAGCTTGCCGATGCCGTCCGCCTCAAGCGCGGTGTGGACATCACCCAGCTGCCGCTGGGCGCCCAGGAAGGCTTCATCCTGTCCCGGGTGGACGGCCGCACCGTCGTCAAGGACCTGGTGGCCTCCACCGGCCTGCCGCAGGACGTGGTGCTGGACGCGCTGAAATTCCTCCTCAAGCTGGGCGTGGTGCACAAGGACTACAACCCCACGGAGGACGCGGAGGCGGATGCCGCGGACGGCCCCCCTGAGGTCCTCCCGCAGGAACTGGCGGACGAGCCGTGTGACCTGGCCGCTGACGCGCGCCTGCGCATCCTGCAGGTGGAGTATGAGACCACGCGCGGCACCCACTACGGCGTGCTGGGCCTCAAGCGCGCCGCCAGCCAGGCGGAGATCAAGCAGGCCTACCGGGAGACGTCCCGCGAGTTCCACCCCGACGCGTTCTTCCGCAAGAACCTGGGCTCCTTCAAGGCGCGCCTGGAGAAGATCTTCAAGCACGTCAAGAAGGCCTATGACGTCCTGTCCGACGAGACCGCCCGCCGCGAGTACGACAAGGCCCTGCCGCCGCCGCCCGCGCCCCGTCCCAAGACCCCCAAGGCCCCCGCGGTGCCGCCGCCCCCGGACTGGCGGCTGGACCCCAAGCGCGTCAAGGAGGCGGAAGAGCGCCGCCTCAAGCGCAACCCCATGGTGCAGCGCGTGGAGCGCGCGCAGCGGCACCTGGCCAAGGCGCGCGAATTGCTGGCCGCCAAACAGCTGGCCCAGGCGGCCAACGAGATAGGTCTGGCTTCCGCGCAGGACCCCTGGAATGAGGACGTCCGGCAGCTCCAGGACCAGATCAACCAGCAGGTGCGGGATGACAAGTTTGCCAAGGCGGTGGCGCGCATTGAGCTGGCCACCGCCGCCGGCGCCGGTTTCAATCCGGAGCAGGAGGAGAAGGAGCTGGCGGAAGCGGTCCGGTCCGCCATGGAGATGGAGGGGGCCTCCGCGGCCATCTACGTCAAGCTGGGCCGCGCGCTCATCAAGGGCGGCCACCCCAAGCTGGCCAAGGGCCCCGCGGACCGCGCGCTCAAGTTGGCCCCTGATGACGACAAAGCCATCATGCTGACCGTGGACCTGCTGGAGGATGCCCGCCTGTTCCACAATGCCGTGCGGCTGTTGGAGAAGGCCCACCAGGCCAACCCCAGCCCGGAGCGCGCGGAGCGCATCCAGAGGCTGCGCAAGGCGGCCGACAGGAAGTAGGGTGCGGCCCGGGGTCCGCCGCCAGCATCGCAGGGGCGCCGGCCGAGACGGAGCGTGGGGATGGCCAGCAACAAAGTGATTGGCATTGACCTGGGGACCACCAACAGCTGCGTCGCCGTCATGGAGAACGGCGCGCCACGCGTGATTCCCAACAAGGGTGGCTACAAGACCACGCCGTCCGTGATCGCCGCGGCGGAGAACGGCCGCCGCCTCGTGGGGCAGATTGCCAAGCGGCAGGCGGTGACCAACGCGGAGAACACCGTCTACGCGGCCAAGCGGATCATTGGCCGCAAGTGGGGGCACCCCGCCGTGGAGACCGCCCGCCACGCCGTGCCGTACGCCATTGTGGAGGGGCCGCACGGGGACGTGCGCGTGCGCCTGCGCGGCCGGGATCACTCCATCCCGGAGCTGTCCGGCGCTGTGCTGGCGGAGATGAAGAAGGTGGCCGAGGACTTCCTGGGCGAGCCGGTGGAGAAGGCCGTCATCACCATCCCCGCCTACTTCAACGACGGGCAGCGCCAGGCCACCAAGGACGCCGGCGTCATTGCCGGGCTGGACGTCATCCGCATCATCAATGAGCCCACCGCCGCGGCGCTCGCCTTTGGCTTTGGCAAGAAGCTGCAGAAGACCGTGTGCGTGTTTGACCTGGGCGGCGGCACGTTTGACATCTCCATCCTGGACATTGGTGACGGCGTCTATGAGGTGGTGTGCGCGGCCGGGGATACCTTCCTGGGCGGTGAGGACTTTGACAACCGCGTGATTGACTGGCTGGCATTTGGGTTCATGAAGGACCAGAACGTGGACCTGCGGCAGGACCGCATGGCCCTGCAGCGCCTCAAGGACGCCGCGGAAACCGCCAAGTGCGAGCTGTCCACGGCGGACACCACCTCCATCAACCTGCCCTTCATCATCACCCCGCCGGGCGGCGGTGAGGCCCTGCACCTGCAGACCACGCTGCCCCGCCAGAAGCTGGAGGAGCTCACCGCGGACCTGGTGGACCGCTGCATCCAGATCACGGACCGCGCCCTCAAGGACGCCGGCCTCACCGTCAAGGACATTGGCGACGTGCTCCTGGTGGGCGGCATGACCCGCATGCCCATTGTGCAGCACCGCGTGGAGGAGTTCTTCAAGCGCTCCCCCAACAAGGGCGTCCACCCGGACGAGGTGGTGGCCTTGGGCGCCGCCGTGCAGGGCGCCGCCCTCATGGAGCAGGAGGCCGGCAAGAAGCCGGACATGCTGCTGCTGGACGTGACGTCCCACAACCTGGGCATCATGGTGGCCGGCGGCTACCTGCAGACCCTCATTGAGGCCAACACCACCGTGCCCTGCAGCGCGTCCCACCTGTTCACCACGGTGCGGGACAACCAGACGCAGGTGAAGATTGTGGTGCTGCAGGGCAATGAGCGCCGCGCGGAGGACAATGAAGTCCTGGGCGAGTTCCTGCTCACCGGCCTGCGCGACGCGCCGCGCGGGCAGGTCACCGTGGAGGTGACCTTTGAGATCAACAGCGACGGCATTGTGAGCGTGCACGCGCGGGACACGGAGACCGGCGCGCAGCAGTCCATCACCGTCACCACGGCCAGCGCCCTGACCGACGACGAGATGAAGGGCATCCTGGAGGCCAACAAGGCCGAGGCCCTGGCCAGCAAGAGCCGCGACCAGACCGACCAGACGCGCCTGGAGTGTGAGCGCCTGCTGCGGGATATCGACAAGTTGTGGCCTGAGGCCGAGAAGGTGTTTGGTGCCACGGAGGCCGGCAAGGCCACGCTGCGCAACAGCAAGTCCGCCGTGGAGAAGGCCCGCGCGGACGTGGCGGGCGGCGACAAGGCAGCGCTCCAGGAGACGCTGGGCGTGCTGCAGCGCACCCACCAGCTGGTGAAGGGCGCGGCCCGCTGACCTGCCGGGCCCGGCCGTTTTCTTCCCCCGCGTGCTGCCGCGCTGGTACGCTCCTCCTCCGGCGCCCGCAGCCGTCTGTGGGGCGCGCGCGGAAGGGCTCCGGGTAGACCGCCATGAAGATCACCCCCCTGGACATCCAGCAGCAGCGGTTCCGCACCGGCTGGCGCGGCCTGGACCGCGCCGAGGTGGACGCGTTCCTCAACCTCGTGGCCAGTGAGTTTGAGGCGCTCATCCGGGAGAACCATGACCTCAAAGAGGAGCTGCGCCGGGCGCGCAACCTCATTGACCAGTTCCGCGAGCGCGAACAGGCGCTCAAGGACACGATGATCACCGCGCAGAAGATCACCGAGGACATCAAGCACGCGGCCCGCAAGGACGCGGAGATTGTGGTGGGCCAGGCGGAGCTGGAGGCGGAGAAGATCCTCCAGAACGCGCACAGCCGGCTCATCACCATCATTGATGACATCCACGAGCTCAAACGCCAGCGCGCGCTGCTGCGCGAGAACCTGCGCAGCGTGCTGGACACGCACCACAAGCTCCTGGAGGTCCACAAGGAAGAGGAGCTGGAGACGCGCGCCATTGAAGACAAGCTCAAGGCGCTGCCCCGCAAGGGTCCCCGCCCCGTGGAGACGGAGCCGGCGCCCGCCACGGATCCCCAGAACTCGCCCCGCCGCGGCGCCGGCTGAGCGGTGCCCGCCTGGCTGGAGACCCGCGCCGGGGGCGTCACGCTGCGCGTCTTTGTGAAGCCGCGCGCCTCACGCACCCGCGTGGTGGGTGAACATGAGGGCGAGCTGGCCATCCAGCTGGCCGCACCACCCGTGGACGGCGCCGCCAACGACGAGCTGACCGCGTTCCTGGCCAAGACGCTGGGTGTGGCGCGCCGGCAGGTGGAACTGGTGGGCGGGGATGCCTCGCGTCACAAGCGGCTGCACGTCACCGGCGTGGACGCCGCCGCCGCCGCCGCCGCGCTGGCTCCCTGACGCGTCAGGGACACTGCTGGGCCACGCACGGGTCACACAGGACCACGCAGGACGGGTCCTCCCAGACGCAGGTCCCCGCGCAGTTGCGGCTCCCAAAGCGGGACACCCCGCAGGCGGCGCACACCTGCTCGCAGGTTTCGCCAAAGGTGGCCGGATCCTGCCCGCTGCAGCTGCCGTCACACTGGATGGTGCCGGACACGCCGCAGTTGGGGCTGCTGCAGGGGTTCCCGTAGCCGGCGGGTTGGGCCGCGGCGCTGCAGCTGCCGTCACACTGGAAGGTCCCGCTGCTGCACGCGTTCCCGCATCCCTGCCCGTAGTTGCCCGGCGGGGCCGCCGCGCTGCAGGACCCGTCACACTGGATGGTGCCCGAATGACACGCGTTGCCGCAGGATTGCCCGTGCGTGGCCGGGTCACGGCCGCTGCAGGTCTGGTCACACTGGATGGTCCCGGGCACCTGGCAGGCGGCGGACTGGCAGGCCTGGCCGTAGTTGATGGGCGGACTGCCGCCGCACACGGTGCACGGCGCCGCGCTGCATGACCCGTCACACTGGATGGTGCCCGCGTTGCACAGGTTGGAGCACGCCGTGCCAAAGTCCGCGGGCGGGGCTGGCGCGTTGCAGCTCCCATCACACGCCACGGTCCCGGCGCCGCAGGTGCCCTGGCACACGGCGCCGTAGCCCGCGGGAAGGTCCCCGCAGTCCCCACACGCGTTGAGCGTGCAGCCGCTGACGGGGGGAGTGGCGCTGGCGCTGCTGACCCCGGGGCCCGCCCCGCTGGAGACCGCGCCCGCTGACGACCCTGTTGCGTGGGAGGAGGACGCCGGGCCGCCGCGGGACGAGGACGCGGCGGCGCCGACGGTGGACGAACCTGCCGCCGCGCCGCTGGAGGCGCTGGAGGCGGGCGGACCGGAGCTGCCCGCCGCCACCGGGTCCGCGGGCCGGCACACGCCCTGGGCGCACTGCTGGGTCTCCGGGCAGTCACGCGGCGCGTTGCAGCGGAACGCACAGGCCCCCTCCACGCAGGCCTGGTTGCCGCCGCAGTCCCCGTCAGACGCGCAGTCAGTCCCCGCGCTGTCCCGGCACGCAGGGCCCGCCAACAGGGCGGCCAGGAGCAGCGGAGCGCGCCACGGCGTGTGCATGCCCACCACGATACCGGGGGGGCACCCGGTTGCCAGGCCGTGCCGGTGGGTGACTGTGGGCGCCCCTGTCAGGGGCGTACGGTGAACGAATAGGACCGCCCCGCGACTCGGACGGCGGGGAAGTACACGCGGACGAAATAGGTGCCAGCCGCGGAGGGCCGGATGCTCACCGGCTGCACGTTGGCCATCCCGGTGGCCAGCACATCCACGCCATTGGACGCCACCACGTCAAAGTACGCCTCAGACACGTTGGGGGCGGCCAGCGAGAAGGTGTAGGTGGTGCCCTGGCGCAGTGAGTACTGGTACCAATCGTCGTCAGCGGGGCACGCCATGCCGTTCAACGTGGTGCCGGCGTTCTGCACCCGGGCCTGCGCCGCGCTGTCATTCTCCTCCAGCGCGTCATCCGCGCACTGCATGACGGCCAGCACCAGGATGCTCACGCTGTAAGGCACGCCCGCAGCCGTCCCAAACGAATCCGCCACCTGCAGGAAGTACGCGCCGGGCTGGCGGATGTCCGCGCGCAGCACCTTGATGGGCCCCGTCTGGCTGTACGTGTCACCCACCGGCGTGGACCCGTCCGGGGCAATGAGCACCAGGTCCAGCGGGCCTTCCGGGTTGCTGCCGGTCCGCAGCGTGATCTCCACCGCGCGGCCAACCGTCGCCGTCACGGCAAAGAAATCCAGGTCGTTGTACGTGCACAGCACGGACGAGGCGAATGCCGGCGCCGCCAGCGGCGTGGCCTCAGCGGGCGCGTTGTTGGGTTCAAACGTGTCCCCCTGGCAGGCCATGGGTTCCAGACTGAGGGTGAGCGCGTAGTCGCGGCCGCCCGTGCCCGTGGGTGGCCCCTGCACGCGCACGTACAGGATGTCCCCGGCCACGCCGTCACGGGACAGCGACTCAAACCCGGTGCCGGACGAGGACTCCGCCAACACGGTGCCCTGCCGGTCCAGCAATGACAGGCGCATGCGAGGCGGCGCCTGGTATTCCAGCGTCACGTCCAGCCGTCCCGTGTCGGGGAGCTGGACGGCGTAGTGGTCCAGGTCCTGGTCGCACAGGCGCGCCTGCAGAGACCGCCCCGGTTCCACAAACGTCGCGGTGCCCACGGTGTTGTTGCTCTCGTAGGCGTCGTTGGTGCAGCCCTGGCTCGGTTCGCGGACGTCCACCTGCAGCAGGTAGGGGCCCGTCCCCGCCGTGGGGCGCCCCTCCGGCGCGCCGTACACCTCCACCGTGTGACGGCCCGTTGACGACGTGGTGACCTCCAAGAACTCCGCGTTGCTCCCCGGCTGGCTGCCCACCGCCAACACGGTTGCATCCGGCTTCCGCACCCGCACGTCCAAGTTGCCGGCGCCCGGCAGCGGGAACAGTTGCGTGGTGATTCGCGCCCCCGGATTGCGCACGTCCACGGAGAAGAAGTCCCGGTCACCCTGGCACACCTGCGCCTGCACGGGCCCCGTGTATGCGCGGGACGTGGCCATGGTGTCATTGGGCTCCCAGTTGTCCGGCACGCACGTGTTGGTGCTGGAGCGGTTGACGGTCAGCACGTAGTCAACGCCCTGCATGCCCGCCGGGCGGATGCGGACGCGCAAGGTGCCGCTGGCGTCCGTGACCGCGGCCCCCTGCCCGCCCGGCTGCGGCGTGCTGGTGGCAAGCAGGCGCTGCGGATCCAACCCGTCCCACACCTCAAACGCGCCCAGGAATCCCGGGCCTGACTGGGACAGCGTCACCGTCACGTTGTCGCCCGGGGCGCCGTCCGTGCGGAACCAGTCCTCTTCGCCCGGGCAGATGGTCCCCCAGGTGGACGGGGCCCGGTAGGTGGCGGCGGTGCCCCAGCCCTCATTGGGCTCACTGGGATCATTGACGCCGCAATTGGCGCCGCTGGACGCCAGGAACGTGTACGCCGCGCCTTCCGGCGGCAGGCCCTCCGCACTGATACGGACGTAAAGCGGCTCGCCCGGCTGGCCGGGCACCACCAGTGACAGCGACGGGCCGGGGCCCCGGACCTCCTGGAGCACCCGCCCGTTGAGGTCCTCCGCGGACAGGTGGAACACCGTGGCAGAGGTGCCGGCCTGGGCGTTGAGGCTGAGGCGGAGGTCGCCGTTGGCCCACACCAGGATCACGTCGTCGTCACCCGGGCACAGCGTGCCGTCCAGCGGTTCGTCCGGGCCCCACTGGGTGGCCTGGCCCAGCGTGTCATTCTCCTCAAACCGGTCATCAAAACAGCTGCCGCCCCCAGGCTGCTGGGCCACGGACAACGTGTACGGCCCGGTCCCCTGCTCCGGCCGCCCCGACGGGAAGCCATAGACCTGCACCGCGTAGCGCCCCGCCTGCGGCGCGGCCAGGCTGATGGTCTCCTGCCCGAAGGCCGCCTCGGACCGGCCGATCTCCTCGCCCGCCGGGTTGCGCAGAATCAGGTCCAGGTCCCCGGTGGAGGGACCCGGGATCATGTCCGCGGTGACCTGCGTGCCCGCCGCAGCCACATCAAACACGAAGAAATCCTCATCACCCTGACAGATGGTGGCGGCCACAGCGCCCGGCAGCAGCGTGGCCCGCGAGAGACTGTTGTTGGGCTCAAACGCATCCGGGATGCAGTTCATGGGCGTGGTCAGCGTGAGGCGCGCGTCATACGTGGTGGTCCACGGCGACGACGACCGCGCAACCAGGTGCGTCCGCCCCGCCACGTTGCCGGCCGCCACAGACCACGCCGTGCCGGACACGCGGGTCCCCATCAACAGCAGGTTGCCCACGGCGTCGCGCAGTTCCAGGGTGAATGCGTCGTCGCTGCGGGAGAGGGTCACGGCGACATTGACGTCGTCACCCGCGCTGCTGGGGATGGCGAACCAGTCCGCATCACCGCCGCAGGTGGCTGCCGCCGTGATGAGAGTGGTGATCGCGGCGGCCGAGCCGATGCCGTCGTTGGACTCGTAGACGTCACCCGCGGCGCAGACCGGCCCGCTGTCCGGGGGGCCCGCGTCAGGGCGACCGGCGTCAGGGCGACCGGCGTCAGGGCGGCCGGCGTCGGGGCGACCAGCGTCAGGGCGGCCGGCGTCGGGGCGACCAGCGTCGGGGCGGCCGGCGTCGGGGCGGCCAGCGTCGGGGCGGCCGGCGTCGGGACGGCCGGCGTCAGGGCGGCCGGCGTCGGGACGGCCAGCGTCAGGGATGGAGGCATCAGGCGGGCCGCCGTCGGGCTCCACCGCGCCGTCAGGCTGGGCGGCGTCACGGACTGACGCGTCGCGCGGTGGGCCAGCGTCACGGTTGGGATCCACGACGGAGGCGTCCCGCGGCGTGCCGTTCCCCGGGCCGGTTCCGCCCTGGTAGCCGGGTGCGCACGGATTGCCCGCGCCCAGTCCGCCGCCGCACACGCCGCCGGTGCACTGCTGCCCGGTGGGGCACTGCTCATCCGCGGTGCAGCGCGCCTGGCAGGCACCCTCCACGCACGCGTAGCCGTTGACGCATTCGTCGTCGGAGGAACAGCACTGCGCCAGGCCGGCGCCCGCCGGCGAGTCCACGCAGGCCGCCCACGCGGCCCCTGCCAGGACGACGGACCAAAGACGCCAACGGCCGTGTGTTTCCATGCCACGCTCCTGATCACGCCAAGGGGACTCGACGCTAGCAGGCGCGCGCGGGGGCCGCCTCAATGCGCCGTCTTCACCCACTGGGCAAACCGCGCCATCCCCTCCGCCAGGGGCACGCGCGGCTCCCAGCCCAGCATGCGCGCCGCCTTGCTCACGTCCGCGCTGGTGAGGCGCACGTCCCCCGGTTGCGGCGGTGCCCACGTCCGCTGCGCGGTGATCCCCAGCGCCTTCTCCAGCGCTTCCACCATCTCCAGCAGCGTCGTCGTGCGGCTGCCACCCAGGTTGAACACGTCCATGGTGCCCGCGGGCTGCTGCACCAGCCAGTCATCCGCGGCCATGATCCCCGCCACAATGTCCAGCACAAACGTGTAGTCCCGCGCCGTGCTCCCGTCGCCAAACAACTGGATGGGCCGGCCCGCCAGCATGTTGCGCGCAAAGCTGTGGATGGCCAGGTCCGGCCGTTGCCGTGGCCCGTACACCGTGAACAACCGAAGCGCCGCCACGCGCATGCCGTGGACGTGCGCGTGCGCCGCGCAAAAGTGCTCGCACGCGCGCTTGCTGGCCGCGTACGGGCTCACCGGCTTGTCCGCGGGTGCGTCCTCCCGGAACGGCGCGGGGCTGTTGTCCCCGTACACGGATGACGACGACGCAAACACCACGCGCGCACCCACGGCGCGCGCCCACTCCAGCACCTGCACGGTGCCCTGCACGTTCACGCGCGCGTACCCGGCGGGGTCCTTCAGGGACGGCCGCACGCCCGCGCGCGCCGCCCAGTGGAACACCACGTCCACCGGCCCGCTGACAACGCTGCCGGGCGTCATGTCCAGGATGTCCCGTTCCTCGCACCGGAAGCGGACACCGCGCGCGGTGGCCAGCGCGGCCAGGTCCGCCAGGTTCTTCTGCTTGACCGCGCGGTCATAGAACGGATCAAAGTTGTCCACGCCCACCACGTCACAGCCTTCTTCAAACAGGCGGCTGCAGAGGTGGAAGCCGATGAAGCCCGCGGCGCCGGTGACCACGCAGGTGCGGCGGGATGGGTTGGGTGACGTCATGGCGGGCGCATAGAGCACAGCCCGCGGCGCAGTGGGAAGGGGTGCCCGGCCCGGCCCCGCTTGACCGGGGCGTGACGTCCTGCCAAGCCGGCGGCGCCAGCGAGGAGCGCATGACCGAACCCGATCTCAGCGTGGTGGTCCCCGTCTACAACGAGCAGGACAACCTGCGCCCCCTGCTCACGGAGATTGAAGCGGCGCTGCAGCCCACCGGCCTGTCCTATGAGGTCATTGCCGTGGACGACGGCAGCCGGGACGGCACGCGCGCGCTGCTGGAGACGCTGGCCACCGAGAAGCCGTACCTGCGCGTGGTGTTCTTCCGGCGGAACTTTGGCCAGACGGCGGCGTTTGACGCGGGGTTCAAACACGCGCGCGGACGCCTGCTGGCCACCATGGACGCGGACCTCCAGAATGACCCCAAGGACATTCCGCTGATGCTGGCGCGGCTGGAGAAGGAAGGCCATGACGTCGTGGTGGGGTGGCGCCGCAACCGCAAGGACGGCATGGTGCTGCGCAAGGTGCCGTCATGGATTGCCAACGCGTTCATCCGGCGCGTGACGGGGACCAAGGTGCATGATCTGGGGTGTTCGCTGCGCGTGTACCGGCGGGAGATCACCGAGCAGCTCAACCTGTACGGCGAGATGCACCGCTTCATCTCCGTGCTGGCGGAAGGCGTGGGCGCGCGCGTGGCTGAGATGGAAGTGCACCACCGCCCGCGGCACGCCGGGTCCTCCAAGTACGGGCTGATGCGCACGTTGAAGGTCATCCTGGACCTCGTCACCGTGTGGTTCATGCACGGCTACCAGACCAAGCCCATCTACATCTTCGGCGGCGTGGGGCTGGGCATGCTGGCGGTGGGCGGCGGGTTCGGCGCGTGGTCGCTGTATGACAAGTTCTTCCACGACGTGTGGGTGCACAACAATCCGCTGTTCATCCTGGGCGTGATGTTCGGGCTGATGGGCGTGCAGTCCCTGCTCACCGGCATCATCGCCGAGCTGCTCATCCGCACGTATTTTGAAAGCGGCGGCAAACGCGGCTGGCACGTGGCACGCACGCTGGGCTTCCATGACAGTCCGCGCCCGGCACCGGGCGCCACCGCCCCCAACTGAGCCAGACCATGTGCGGCATCACCGGGTTCATCCAGAAATCACCGGACACGTCCGCATTGGACGAGATGCTGGCGCGCATTGCGCACCGCGGACCGGACGGGCACGGCCGCTGGGTGGGACGCCACGGCGAGTGGACCGTGGCGCTGGGGCACCGCCGCCTGTCCATCATTGACGTGGAGGGCGGGCGCCAGCCGCTGGCCAACGAGGACAGCAGCGTCCAGATCACGTTCAACGGTGAGGTCTACAACTTCCGCGAACTGCGCGAGCGCCTGGTGCCGCGCCACCGCTTCACCACGCGCAGCGATACCGAGGTCATTGTCCACCTGTACGAAGAGGACGGCGCCGCGGCCATTCCGCAGCTCAACGGGATGTTCGCGCTGGGCTTGTGGAAGCAGGCGGACGGGTCCCTGCTGCTGGCGCGTGACCGCGTGGGCATCAAACCGCTGTATTGGGCGCGCCTTCCTGACGGTGGCCTCGCGTTCTCGTCGGAGTTGTGGTCGCTGCTGGCGCACCCGGGCGTACCGCGCTCCATCTCAGCGGATGGGGTGCTGGGCTACTTCTTCTCTGACTACCTGCACCCGCCGGGAACCATCCTGGAGAGCGTGCACAAGCTCCCTCCCGGCCACACGCTGCGGTGGCAAGACGGCGCGCTGAGTGGCCCCACCCGCTACTGGTCGGTGGAGGACCTCTCCGCCGTGCCGACGACGGAAACCCCCGCCCGGCTGGCCGCGCGGTTGTGGGACCTCACCGGCGAAGCGGTGCAGCGTCAAATGGTCTCCGACGTCCCGGTGGGCGTGCTGCTGAGCGGCGGACTGGATTCGTCCCTGGTGGCGGTGCATGCGGGGCGCGCCAGCCCGGAACCGCTGCGGACGTTCTCCATTGCGTTTGAGGAGCGTTCTTTTGATGAGAGTTCCTACGCGCGCATCATTGCGCGGCAGATGCGCTCCATTCACGTGGAGGAGACGCTCTCTGAAAAGAACCTCATTGACGTGGTGGAACGCGCCCTGGCGCAGCTGGATGAACCGCTGGCGGACCCCGCGTACCTCCCGCAATACCTGCTCAGCGAACTGGCCGCGCGCCACGTGAAGGTGGTGCTGGGAGGCGACGGTGGCGACGAGCTGTGGGCCGGCTACCCGACCTACCAGGCGCACGCGGTGTCACCGCTGTATGCGGCCCTGCCGCACCGCATCCGCCGCTCCGCGGTGGAACGCGTCATCCGCCGGCTGCCGGTGCAGGACCGCTATTCCAGCCTGGAATGGAAGCTCAAGCGCTTCGCGCTGCGTTTTGATGACGAGCCCATCCGCCGCCACCTGCGCTGGATGTCCGCCACGGACCTCCCCAATCTGTGGCGCGCGCTGCCCTCATTGGACGGCCGCCTCCCGGCCACGCTGCGGGACGTGCGTGCCCCGGACCACGACGCCCTCAACCGCATCCTCAAGCTGGATTTCACCACGTACATGTCCGGCTCCGTGCTCACCAAGGTGGACCGCGCGTCCATGGCGCACGCACTGGAGGTCCGCCCGCCGCTGCTGGACAACGATGTGGTGGACTGGAGCTTCCGCACGCCGTCGTCACTCAAGCTGCACCGCCTGCAGACCAAGCACCTGTTGAAGGCCGCCGCGCGCGGACACGTGCCGGATGCCATCATTGACCGGCCCAAGAAGGGGTTTGGTATCCCGCTGCGCACGTGGCTGCGCGGCGGGCTGCGCCCCACGCTGGAAGGCGTGCTCCGCGAGTCCCCCGTCTGGGACCTGGGCCTGTTGGACCGGGCCGTATTTGGCGATTGGGTGCGCACGCACGTGGAGGGAAGCGCAGACCACTCCAAGGGGCTGTGGGCGCTGTTGGTGCTGGACCGCTGGACCCGCAAGGTGCAGCCGGGGGCGCCGGGATGAGGGCCGCGCGCAGGCGCTGAAAGAAGCTATTCACCCATCTGCTGGCGGCGCCGCGCTTGTTCCGCCGCGCGGTCCGGGGCCGGCTTGGGCGCGTCAGCGCCAATGATCAGGCGCCCCTCCCGCTGCTGCGTCTTGACGGTGAAGCGCGACAGAAACGAGAGGCCCAACAGGCCTTCATCCGTGGCGCCCATGGAGCCCAGCACCAGCACCTGGACGTGATGCGCCACCGCGCCCTGCACCGTCACGCTGTCCGCCATCACCAGCTTGCCATCCCGGATGCCGGCGGCGGTCTTGACGCGCGCGGGACGGGCGCCTTGCAGGGACACCCCCACCCGGAGCGCCTGCGCAGTGCTCAACGCCACAAAGGTTGAACCGGTGTCCACCACTACAGGAATGGACACGCCGTTGATGATTGCCTGCGTGTGGAATGCGCCTCCCTGCGGGTCAAAGGCCACCACCGCCCGGCCGCTGCCCGCGCGCGCGGCACACTCCGGCGCGGCCAGCAGGCGTTGGATGCGCTTCTCCAGTTCTTCCCGTGGGACGCGCCCCTGTCTTGAACGCAGGGCGCGCTCCAGCGGAAACACGGCGTCACACGGGCGTTTGGCCTTCTCCAGCGCGGCGGAGAGATAGAACGCCACCGTCACGCAATCCGGGCACAGGTTGAAGGCCAGTGTGTAGTCATCCACCGCGGCGTCCAGGTTGTTGTTCAGCTCCTGCACCTGCCCCCGCCACCACGGGTAGTCCTGGTCGTCCGGGTACTCCGCCATCAATGTCGTGGCGTCGTTGATGGAACCGGGCAGGTCGCCCGCGTTCTTGCGGGCTTCGTGAGTGACCCACAGCAGGCGCGGGTGCTTCCCGCACGCGGCCAGAAAGGCCTCCGCGCGCTGGATGGTCCCACGGTGATCGCCCGCGCGTTCGGTGGCCTCTGAGAGCTTGATGATGTTGGAGCGATCACACGGCTCACGCGCCATCAACTCCAGCAGGCGCGCCACCTCCCGGGACTCCTTGCCGTAGTCAAAACCGGGCTCATGCAGGAGTGCAAAGGCCGTTACGCCACCCACCACCGCCAGCGCCCCTACCGTCATCAGCAGCTTGCTGCGGCGCGCGGCCCGGCGGGATTGCTGCACGCACCAAACGCAGACCAGGCCAGAGCTGGTGGCGCTCAGGCAGACGTCACAAGTGGGCCGCAGGCATTGCTGGCAGGAGGACGTGGCCTGGTGGCTGGCATCAAGATGGCACGGCGCGTTCATCGGCCGGGACAGTACACCACGGCCGGCTTGCTTGTGTGCCGGCGGGGGCCTCCGCCACGTCAAACAGGCGCCCCGTGGCGCTCCGGTGACTTGCGACCGACGCAGTCCGTCGACCGCGTGGTTCCAGTTCCCGCGGCCAGGGGAGGGATCGTTCCTCGGCAAGCTTCCAGCGGAGCACGTGATCGCGCGCATCATGGCGTTGACCACCGCCGCGGCCAACCTGCTCAAGCAGGGAGTGCGTGACGAGGGGGAGGGTCTGCTCGCGTCGCACCATGCGCCGTCATGTGACCACGCCGGGTGGCGCAAGAACACCATGAAGGGGTTTGCCAAGGCGCGGGAACGGCACCAGGCTCACCAGGCGAAACACGCCAAGGAGATAGAGCGGTGTCGGGCCGGCCTGACGGCGCTGCGCAAGAGCGTTTCCCCATCGCCGTGGCTGGTGGTGGAGTTGGCGGCGGCGGAGTTGCAGCGGGGGAACGTCGCGTATGTCTACAGCAGGCCCGCAGGTGGAGGTGAGCCGGAAACGCCCCGAAGGCTGGGTCCACCGCTTCCGTTCCCAGCGCAAGGGAGCACCACCATCTGGATGCGTGTGATCCTCCAAGACGAGCGTCTTCCACCTCCGCGCATGGAGACGCTGGGTGGAGAGAAATCCGAGTTGGGACCAAGCCTGGTGGCGGAGGTGGAGGTTTGCATGTGCGGCTGTTGAGGGGAGGCGTGGAGTTCCAGCATCCAAGGGAGCCGGAACATGGAACCCTATTGCGGCGGGAGGATGTCCACGGTGTCCAATGTCACTCGGGACGATCCCTCCACGGCCACCAGGCTCACGCGGAAGACCCCGGTTGAACTGATGAGGGCCACGGGACGCGACTGGCGCAGGTCCTGGAGCAGTTCCGCCGCCTGCGCCCCTCTTGTTGACGACAACTTGTCCAGGACCTGGTCCCGCGTGGCACCGGATGGTGTGGCCACGCGGTGGAATGGAGTGGGGACTGCCCACGTGTTCCTCCCCAATGTCTTCAACGGCGCCGGGGCGGTCACCCCCACCCGCCATCCCGCCAATGGGAACTCGGTGCCTTCGGATTTGATCGCCACGTCGCTGACCCAGGACCCCTCTGCCACCACCCGGGTGTCATCCTCCGTGCCGTGGGTGATCACCAGCTGGAGCGGCGCGGACTGCTTCCCGCGCGACAGGTCCTCGGACACCCACGCGGCGGCACGGGAGGATGCAGCGTCGGGCCCGAGCCTCTCCACGTGTTCCGGCGTGGCGGGATGCCGGACTTCCATGAACAGGTTGGCCGGTGTACCCGCCCACCCCCACAACGCCGCGGCGAGCACGCCCGCCGGCGCGCGCCACGTAGCCCCTACCAACAGCGTGACGGATTTCCCCGAATCCGCGGCCACCGCTGTCCCGCGCACCACGCTCATCACGCCCCCGCGCAACAGCGTGGCGCACACAACGCTGTCGCCCTCCATTTGGATGACCTGCGCCACGTTCCGGGGTTCACGCAGGGCCTCCGTGATGCAGGTGCGCACCTGGGCGCCCTTGCTGCACCCCAGGTCCCAGACCGCTCGCCCACCCGCGGGCTCCGCGTCGCGGCGCAGCGCGGCCAGTTCCGCCGCAAAGAACGCCTGCCGCGCACGAAACGACGCATCGCTATCCTGCGGCCGCAATGCCAGAATCCTCAGGGCCAGCGTGAGACGCTCCCGCGGGTCATTGGACAGGTTGAATGCATTTGTCAGTTGCGCCGGGTCCGGGGGACTTTGATCAAACAGCTCCGCCCGCGCCCAACCCGCTCCGGCTGCGCCACAATCCACCTGCCACCAACCATCCTGCTGGCGCTGCAGGACGTGGCAGGCCACGCCGATACCCGCGCTGGTGACCTTGCGATTCCGTTCACCCGGTCCCGCCCGTAGGTTGGCCGAGGTGGCGTGCACAAACACCGGCGCTTCACCGGGCTCCGCCGCTGCCGAACAAAGCAACACCACTGCAATCAGACTCCCAGGTCGCAAGCCGGCTGCCTGGTGGCGCATTACCGCGCGGCTGCGCGGTCCGGAGTCTGTGGAAACGGTGCAGTGCGCATCCATGGGCCACCCGGGCGGCATCGTGCCTGTCGGGCTATGCGCCGGCAACCCCCGGAGCCGTGGGGGCAGCTCGGCCCACGCGGTCGTCAGTGCGTGTCACGCGGCAAGGAGAAGGTCGCGCGATGGGATTGGACACGTTGACACTGACGGTTCCGCTGCCATTGCGTCCTTGGACAACGCGAGTCCGATGTTGAGCCGCGTCGTCGGACGGGGCGCCGGGTGAAACGATTGCGAATCAAAGAACCACCGCGGACCCCGCAGGAAGAGGATCGCATCCGCCTTGTCCTTGGCGCCGCCTTCCTTCCGGTTATCGGACGCCTGACTTCGAGAACATCTATGAGACAGGACGGCCTCCGGCGGTTAGTACCGCGCACCATGCAGAAGCTCCTGGACGGTCTTCATGATTTCCAATCCAACGTCTTTGCGCCGCGGCGCGAATTCTTTGAGCGGCTTGCGCTGGGGCAACGGCCGGAGGCGCTGTTCATCACGTGTTCCGATTCACGCATCAACCCAAACCTGCTGACGCAGGCGGACCCCGGTGAGCTCTTCATCATCCGCAACGCGGGCAACATCGTTCCACCCTACGGCGCCCAAATGGGTGGCGAGGCCGCCACTGTGGAGTTTGGCGTGGCGGGGTTGGGGGTGCGGGACATCATCGTGTGCGGCCACTCGCAGTGCGGGGCCATGAAGGGCCTGCTCAATCCCGCCTCGCTGGAGCGGTTTCCGGCGTTGCGCCGGTTCCTTGGTCACGCCGACGCGACGGAGCGCATCATCCGGGAGAACTACCAGCACCTTGACGGCGAGGCCCTGCTGACTGCGACGGTTGAAGAGAACGTCCTTGTCCAGCTTGAGAACCTGCGCACCCACCCGGTGGTGGCCGCCAAGCTGGCGCGTAAGGAGATCAACCTGCACGGCTGGGTTTACAAGCTGGAGACCGGCACCGTCTTCTCCTACCACCCCGGCGAGGGACAGTTTTTGCCACTCGGCGAACAGCGCGGCGCCGCCGCCCCCGGAGTTGCCCACCGTGCCATTTGACTTCAAGAAGGCGCTGTCCACGGACGCGCTGCCGTCGGTCGTCGTGTTCCTGGTCGCCCTGCCGTTGTGCATGGGCGTCGCCATCGCGTCGGGGCTCCCACCGGCGGCTGGGCTCATCACCGGCATTGTGGGCGGACTGGTGGTGGGGGCCATCCAGGGCTCTCCGCTCCAGGTGAGCGGCCCCGCGGCCGGACTCACCGTCATTGTCTGGGACCTGGTGCAGACCCACGGGCTGCCCGCGCTGGGTGTCATCGTGTTCGCCATGGGCGTCATCCAGGCCGGCGCAGGCCTATTGAAGGGTGGCCGGTGGTTTCGCGCGGTACCCCCCTCCGTCATCCACGGCATGCTGGGCGGCATTGGCGTGCTGATCTTCTCCAGCCAGTTCCACGTGATGATTGACGACAAGCCAAAGGCCGGCGGCTTCCAGAACCTGGTCACGCTTCCCGCGGCAATCTGGAAAGCCGTGGTACCCAGCCCAGATCATGGCCACGGCGAGGCGGTGATCACCGGCATTCTCACCATTCTGGCGCTGGTCGCCTGGACCAGGTTTGCCCCGGGAAAGCTGAAGGCGGTCCCGGGCGCGCTGGTGGGCGTTGTGTTGGGCTCGCTGGTCGCGAACCTCTTCGCGTTCCCCATTGCATTTGTGCAGGTCCCGGAGAGCATGGTGGGAGCCGCGCTGCTCCCCACGGCCGCCACGTGGAGGATGCTGCTTCAGCCGGAGATTTGGGCCGCCGCGCTCGGCCTCGCAGTGGTGGCCAGCGCTGAGACGCTGTTGTGCGCCACCGCCGTGGACCGCATGCACCATGGCCCGCGGACCCAGTACAACCGCGAACTCATCGGGCAGGGCGTTGGCAACGCGTTGTGCGGCCTGCTTGGCGCGCTGCCCATGACGGGCGTCATTGTCCGTTCCACCGCCAACGTCCAGTCGGGTGCGAAAACGCGCCTTTCCGCGGTTCTCCATGGTGTGTGGATTCTGCTCCTCGTCGTCGTGTTCCCCGACCTGTTGCGGATGATCCCAGTGCCCAGCCTTGCCGCGGTGCTGGTGTACACCGGGTACAAGCTGCTGAACCCCGTGCGCATCAAGGAACTGAAGCGGTACGGCAATGCTGAGTTGGCGATCTACCTGCTCACGGTGGGCACCATCATCACCACGGATCTCCTCACCGGTGTCCTGGTCGGTCTGGCTGTCGCCGTCGTGAGGCTGCTGGTCAGGCTGTCCAAGCTCGACATCGAAGTGGTCGACGATCCCAACACCCGCGTCACCACCCTCCACCTGCGCGGGGCCGCCACGTTCCTGCGGCTGTCGGATCTTTCGGACGTGCTGGACTCCATCCCGGCAAGCCGTCACCTGCATGTGCTGTTCGACGAGATGGACACCATTGACCATTCCATTCTCGAGTTGCTGCAGACCTGGGAAGCGCAACACCGCGGCAGGGGCGGTGACGTCGCCATTGACTGGGCCGAACTGGACCGCCGCTATCACGCAACGGGATTGCGCGCCGAGGTGAACCGATCCGCTCAAGCCCCTGATGGTGGGCGCGTTCTGCTCGCCTCATGAAGCCGGGCTGGCTCCCCCCTTGAAGCTTCCGTCCCCCGCGGTATGTCCCGTTTCATGCCGCTGCCCGTGCTCCCTGACGATGCGCCCTCACGCCACAACCGTCCGCCGTGGCTTCGGGTGAAGGCCCCGCAGGGTGACGTCTATGAAACCGTGCGCCGCCTCAAGGACGGCCTGCGCCTGCACACGGTGTGTGAGAGCGCCGCGTGCCCCAACCTGGGCGAGTGCTGGGGCCGCGGCACGGCCACCTTCATGATCAACGGGAACCAGTGCACGCGCGCCTGCCGCTTCTGCGACGTGCAGAGCGGGCGTCCCGGCCCCATTGACCCCGACGAGGCGGACCGCGTGGCGGAGGCCACCGCGCGGCTGGGGCTGCGGTTTGCCGTCATCACGGCGGTCACGCGGGATGACCTGGAGGACGGCGGTGCGTCCGCGTTTGCGCGCGTGCTGCGTGCGCTGGCGGCGCGTGCTCCCGCGTGCGGCCGCGAAGTGCTCATCCCGGACTTCAACGGCAGCGAACGCGATCTGCGCACGGTGCTGGACGCGCAGCCGCACGTGCTGGCGCACAACGTGGAGACGGTGCGGCGGCTGACGCCGGAGATCCGCTCCGGGGCGCGTTACGAGTTGTCCCTGCAGGTGCTGCAGGCCGCGCACCGCCTGCGGCCGGACATCCTCAGCAAGAGCGGCATCATGCTGGGGCTGGGAGAACGTGAACCGGAGATCGACGAGACGCTCCGCGACCTGCGCACGCACGACGTGGAGGCGATCACCATTGGGCAGTACCTGCAGCCCTCGGCGTGGCACAGGCCCATTGACCGGTGGGTCACGCCGGATGAGTTTGCCGCGTGGGACGCGCGCGCGCGGGCATTGGGTTTCCGTTTGGTGGCGTCCGGTCCGCTGGTGCGCAGCAGCTACCACGCGGAAGCGGCGGCGGGACTGGTCTCACCCGTCGCGCGCGGCGCGTGACGCCAGCCAACGGTCGCGCAGCTTCAGGCCCGGTTTCTCAACAAGGAACCGCGCCCCCGCCGCCACCGCGAAGCTGGCGGTAAAACACGCAAAGAGCACCGCCCAGAACGGGAGTTGCCGCGGGGCCAGCGCGCGCTGCACCGGGTCGCGCAGCAGGTCGTGCACCAGGTAGGCCCCGTACGCGTGCTCAGCAATCCACGTGGACACGCGGGCCACCCAACCCGCCGCTGGGATTCGTTCCGCCCCCCACGGCAGCATCAGCGCCACGCCCGCGGACACCAGCAGGAACTGCGGCACGGCGGAGAAGAACGCCATCCGCGCCGCGCCTCCGGCGTCCGTCCCGGTGAGCCACGGGTTCCACACGGACCCCACCGCCAGCGCAAACCCGGCCACCGCTGCCCCGGAGCGGTGCGCGCACAGCCGCATCCACACGCGTGACGACGACGCAGCTTGCGCGGCACACGCGACCCCGATGACCAACCCCTCCAACCGCAGGTGCGTGGGCACGTAGAACAGCTTGAGGAAGTCCACGTAACTGCCGTGCGTCATCGCGTCGAACTTGAGCCACCGCCACGCCGGAGACAGCGCCACCAGGAACACCACCGCGGCCACCGCAACCCGCGGATGACGACGTCCCAGCGCGTACACGCCCCACGCCACCCACGGCAGCACCAGGTAGAAGTGTTCCTCCACGCACAAGGACCACGTGATGAGCCAATCCGCCGGGGCGACGTAATTCTGCAGGAACAGCGGCAGCGCCCACGCCGTGGACAGGCGCAACATCCCCACCGCGCCCAGCACCAGCGCAACCGCCCAGTACAACGGCAGCGTCCGCATCCACCGGCGCAGATAGAACGCGCGCACATCCAGCCGGCCGTCCCGCCGCAGCGCGCGCACCGCCTGGCCGCCCACCAGCCAGCCGCTGAGGACAAAGAACACGTCCACGCCCACGTAGCCGCGCAGGCCAAACCACCGCAGCCACTCCGGGCACCCCGGCAGGTGGCGGAAGTGGTGGACCATCACCAGCAGGATGGCGACGGCGCGCAGCCCGTCCAGCCGGACCTGGCGCTCTGCCGGGGGCACCGGCGCAGGGGTGGTTTCCAAGATGCCCGGCCGATACCGCAGGCGCGCGGTCCACCGCCAGTTGACGGCGGGGGGGCCCCCTCCTAAATGCCCGCGCTCCGAGCAGTCCGCGAGAGTGGCGGAACTGGTAGACGCACCGGTCTTAGAAGCCGGAGGCATTGCCGTGGGGGTTCGAGTCCCCCCTCTCGCAACGTACGCAGGAGCGATCCGATGCAGGCATCCGTGGCGGAACTCTCACCGGTGGTCAAGCAGCTCAACGTCGTCGTCGAGGGCGACCGCCTGATCAAGGAACTGGACAAGGCGTACCGCAAGCTGAGCGGCACGGCCAAGATCAAGGGGTTCCGCCAGGGCAAGATCCCGCGCCAGGTGCTGGAGCGCTACTTCCGCCAGGAAGTGGAGCGCGAGGTCATCGGGAAGGTGCTCTCCGACGCGTACAGCGAGGCAGTGAAGACCACTCAGATCGAGCCGATTGCCAACCCGGAGATCCAGGCGGGGGAGTTTGTGCCGGGCCAGGACTTCCAGTTCTCCGCCAAGGTGGAGGTCCGGCCCACCATCACGCTCAAGTCCGTCAAGGGCCTGTCCGCCACGCGCATTGCCAAGAAGGTGGACGACGAGACGGTGGAGAACGAGATCAAGAACCTGCAGCAGCAGATGGCCACCATCCAGCCGGTCACGGACCGCGAGACGGCGGAGAAGGGCGACCTGTGCTCGCTCAACTTCCTGGGGCTGGTGGATGACGCGCCGTTCCAGGGCGGCACGGGCAGCAGCTACGTGGTGGAGCCGGGCGCCGGCCGCTTCTTCAAGGAGGTGGAGGACGCGCTGCCGGGCAAGAAGGTGGGCGAGCAGTTCAGCGTGGACCTGAAGATCCCGGATGACTTCCGCGCCGAGGCGGTGCGCGGCAAGGCGGCCAAGATGTCCGTCACCGTGGTGGAGCTCAAGAAGCGCGTGATGCCCGCGCTGGATGATGAGTTTGCCAAGGACGTGGGTGACTACGAGAACCTGGCGGACCTGCGCACCAAGCTCCGCGCCGCCCTGGAGAAGCGCTACAAGGACGAAGCCGACCGCGACCTCACCGAGGCGCTGATGTCCCTGCTCATTGAGGGCAACCCGTTTGACCTGCCGCCGTCCATGGTGGAGCGCCAGATTGACAACCGCATCCTGCAGCAGCTGTCCCGCATCCCGCCGCAGCAGCTGCAGCGCATGAGCCTCAACCGCGAGCGCCTGCGCGAGGACGCGCGCGACGCGGCGATCCGCCAGGTGCGCGGCGCACTGTTGTTGGAGGCGGTGGCAAAGCAGGAGAACCTGACGGTGTCCGAAGAGGACGTGGAGCAGGAGTTTGCGCGCCTGGCGGAGCTGAACAGCATGACCGTGGACCGCGTGCGCGGGCAGTTTGCCGGCGAGCGCCGCGACGACCTCAAGACGCGCCTGAAGACGGACAAGGCCATTGGGTGGCTGAAGCAGAACGCCGACATCACCGAGAAGACCGCCTGAGGAGCGCCATGACGTACTTTCCACCGCAGGTCATTGAGCAGACCGCGCGCGGCGAACGCGCGTACGACATCTGGTCACGCCTGCTGAAGGACCGCATTGTCTTCCTGGGCCTCCCCGTGGATGACCAGATTGCCAACGTGGTGGTGGCGCAGCTGTTGTTCCTGGAGGCGGAGGACCCGGACCGCGACGTCATTTTCTACATCAACAGCCCCGGCGGCAGCGTCTCAGCGGGTCTGGCCATCTACGACACCATGCAATACATCCGGCCGCAGGTGTCCACCGTGTGCATTGGCCAGGCGGCCTCCATGGGCGCGGTGCTGCTGGCGGCGGGTGCGCACGGGAAGCGGTTTGCGCTGCCCAACAGCCGCATCATGATTCACCAGCCGTCCGGCGGGTTCCGCGGCCAGGCCACGGACATTGAAATCCAGGCGCGCGAGATGCTGAAGACCAAGGCGCGCCTCAATGACATCCTCGCGCAGCACACCAAGCAGCCGCTGGACCGCGTGGCCAAGGACGTGGAGCGGGATTATTACATGTCATCCGCTGAGGCGAAGGAATACGGCCTGGTGGACCAGGTGATGGAACGGCGACCGGAACCCCCCAAGACCTGAACGCGGTGCGGCCGTCCCGCAGCCCCCCGCGGGGGCGCTCGCCCGGGCGCGCCGCGCAGGGCGGCGGCGGCGTCCTCCGGGGTCAGCGTGTTGATGCGCACCCCCGCCGCGTCCTCAAACGCGCCGGCGGGGTTGGTCACGGGCGCCACGTCCACCTACCAGTGGTGCCCCGCCTTCCACCCCGCAGGGCCTGTGCACGCAGAGCGAGCCGTGCCCGACGAGGAGCACCGGCATCCGGCCGTTCGACGACTTCTCCATCTTCTCCTTCAACCCGGCGTGGCGCGGGCGTGCGCACGCGACGGCCCCGCCGAGCATCATGCCCAGCGTCCTTCGCGACAGCCTGGGCATGCTCGCACGCCGTCCCGGCTCACTGCTTGTCGACCAACTCGACATCCAGTTCGATCTCCACCTTGTCACCGACGAGCACGCCGCCCGTCTCCAGCGCCTGGTTCCACGTGAGCCCGAAGTCCTTCCGCTCCACGCTGGTGCGCGCGCTGAACATCGCCCGCCGGTTGCCCCACGGATCCTTGCCGAAGCCGCCCTCTACCTCCAGCGTCACGGGCCGGGTGACGCCGTGCATCGAGAGACTCCCCGCCACCCGGTGGCCGTCCCCGTGCTTCTCCACGCGCGAGGATTCGAAGGTGATCGTCGGGAACTTCGCCACGTCGAAGAAGTCGGGCGACTTGAGGTGTCCGTCGCGCTGCTCCACGCCGGTGTCCACGCTGTCCGCGCGGATCTCCGCCTTCAGTCTGGAAGCGGTGAGGTCCTTCTCGTCGGCGGCGAGCGAAACCGAGAACTCCTTGAAACGGCCCTTCACCCTGGCCACCACCATGTGGCGGACAGAGAAGGCGACGGATGAATGCGTGGGGTCGAGTTGCCAGGACATGAACGGTCTCCTTGAACGAGGGGCCAGAGTGCCCCACCGGTCCCGACATTAAACGGACTGAAGTCCGATTAGCAAGTGAAACCGGGACCAGGCAGACAGGATGCGGAGATCAGGCTCTGTGTCTGCGCGGCGGAATCGGAGGGTTGGATGGGTGGGTGGTGGGAACGAGAGCTGCTCGTACTGGCACCCGATCTGGTCGCCCTCCGTGGCCGGCGGCCCTCCCTTGCTCGTTGTCGTCGACGTCCAGGGCGGCCCGCTCAAGGATCCCCAGCACGCGCCGCGCGATGCACTGCGCGAGATCCCGCAGGTGCGCCTCATCGGGCGGTTGGAAGGGGTGGAGCGTACCTTCCGACGCGTACATGCCATCGACGACGCGGGCGTGGCAGTGCGGCATGAGCGTCAACGCCGAGGAAGACCTGTGCAGTACCATCACGCCGCCGGTCCTGCCGCCGGGAACGCCGTACTCCTTCGCACGACGGGTGTAGCGGCCTGCGCACAGTCAATGAACGCTTTCTGTACCGCGTTCGTCAGCTTTGGGCGGAACGCGAGTACGCCCCACGTTTCGAACGGCAGGGACAGCAAGTATTGCCGCGTGGGGACCTGGAGGAGCACTTTGTCGACGAGAGGCGCCGCGCAGTCCGCAATGGAGTCGGCCGCACGCGATGGACATGATTGACGTGTTTTGCATGAAAAACATATGATTGTTTCATCAAGGCATATCTCGCACCTGAGACACCGGAGTCCCGCGCCGCCCAGGTAGCTCCGCCGCGCGTTGACGACGCCGTCAACCGCAACACCGCCGTCACCCTGCGTTGCCCCCAGACGACACCCGGCCGCCACCCGTCGCCCTGAGCGGCGCGGCCGTCCCGGCCTCCGGGGCGCTCACCCGGGTGCGCCGCGCAGGGCGGCGGCGGCGTCCTCCGGGGTCAGCGTGTTGATGCGCACGCCCGCCGCGTCCTCAAACGCGCCGGTGGGGTTGGTCACGGGCGCCACGTCCACGTACCAATGGTGCCCCGCCTTCTCCGGCCCATCACCGCGCCACGGGGCGGTGCGCAGCCACATCCGGTAGGGCGGTGAGCCCAGCGCAAACGCCACGCGCTTGAGCCCATCCCGCAGGGCCTGGGCCAGCAGACCCAGCACGGCATCCGGGGCGTCCTCAAACGGGCCCGGGTGGTCCACCGGCGCCGCAATGATCTCCCCCGGCGCGCGCGCCGCAAACGGCGCAAACACCAGCGCGCCGCCAAAGTCCGCCACCAGGCGAGCCTGCTCCTGCCGCTCGTGCCGCAACACGTCACACAACGGGCAGCGGCCATGCGCCGCGCGGTACGCGGTGAACGCCGCCAGCTCATCCGCCACGACGGGCGGGATGAACGGCAGCGCAATGAGTTGGCTGTGCGGGTGCGCCTGGGTGGCCCCCGCCTCCACGCCGCGGTGGCGGAAGATGACGCCGCACTGCAGGCGGTCATCCCGGCGCAGATCCGCCAGCCGCGCGCGCCAGGTCAGCAGCACGTCCATGACGCGGGCCACGGGCATGTTCCCAAAGTCCGCGTTGCGGTCCGGGTCCTCAATGATGACTTCGTGCGCGCCGGCGCCGCCCATGGCGTCTGAGGGCCCCTGGGCCCACCCCAACGCGGCGTGCTCCACGCGCAACGCCGGGTACAGGTTGGGCACCACGCGCACGCGCCACCCGGGCCCGTTGGGCAAGCTTTCCGGCGCGCGCAGCGCAAACACCTCGGGCGGCGTCATGATTTCGTTGCCCTCGGCAAACGGACCGGGCACGTCATCATCCAGCAGGGGGTGGGTCACGGGCGGTTGCGGACGCGCCGCGCGCCCGGGAGCCAGGATCACCCAGCCGGGCCGGAACGGATCGCGTCGCAACTCGCTCTGCTGGGGGTGCACTGCGCGCATCTGCTCACTCCCCACTGCAACCACACTGCATCATGGGCCCCAGCACGTTGGGTTGCGGCGCCAGCGCCGCCACGGCGCCTTCCGTCTCCGGGGATTTCCCGTCAAACCGGGACACAATGGCCTTGCGCGCGGCGGCTGCGTCCGCCGCCGCCACCAACCCGTACACGGACGCGCCGTAGTCCGGCAGGTGCACCCACACCAGCCCGCGCTTGCCCGCGGGAGGCCACGGCGCATCCCGGGCGGACACCATCAGCTTGCCCAGTTCCAGCCCGGGCGCATTGTTGCGCTCCACCTGCAGCGTGATGGGCAGCGCGTACGCAAACAGCTTCTGCGCGCGCAGTTTCCCGTCGGTGGGGCCGGTCACCTCGGCGCGCAGCCAGGGCCCGTAGGGGAACGCCTCGCGCAGGCGGCCCAGTTCCTTGTCATGCTCCGCGGCCCACTTCTGGTGGCGCTTCTGCGCGGCGTCATACGTCTTGGTGGCCTTCTGCCAGGACGCAATGGCCGCGGCCAGCCGCTCCGCATTGGGGTCTTCGCGCGGCTTCCGGGGCGCGCACGGCGGGCAGCGCCCCACGGGGTCCACGCGCTCCAGGCACGCGTCCGGCGTGTCACCACCCGCCGCGCCGCCTTCCCAGGACCACACCACCCGGTCCAGCTGCCCGCGGCACCCGTACGCCAGCCGCAGCTCCGCCAGCGTTCCCAGGCCCAGGTTGCGCAACGCCACCGCGGTGAACGCCGCCGTCGCATACTGCCGTTCGTCCGCGGCCAGCTTCACCAGCCGCTTGAGGAGCGCCGCGTCGGTGGGCAGCAGGATCACCGCGCGCGCCAGGCGCTTGACCGCGTCCAGGCGCTTGCCGGCCTTCTCCAGCGCGGCCGCTTCCTTCACCAACGCGTCGGCGGAGACCGCCGCAAACACCAGAAACCCGGTGGACACCCAGCCCTCCACCACGTCCGCGCCGTTGGCCGCGGCGCCGGACGGCACGGGGGCGGGCGCAGCGGCGGACTGGCTGCCCAGCTCCAGGATGGCGGATGAGGCCACGTCCGCGCGGCCGGCGCTGCGCGTCCACGCCACGCGCGCCCAGGTCCCCTCAATGGCCAGCACCTTGACGCCGGTGTTGACCCGCAGTTCCGCCAACACGCGCGAACCCGTGTCTGGCCGCTCCCGCAGCCGCAGGCGCGTGGCGGCCACAAACACCACGCTGCCCACCGTGGGTGGCGGCGCGGCGGCCTCAGTGGCCGCGGGCGCGGGTGCCTCGCCCTCGTCTGCGCGGCGGGGCTCCTCCACCTTGCGGATGTCTTTAAGGCGCGCGCGCACGCGCCGCGCCCGGCGCTCATTGGCCTCCGCGTCGTAGATGGCGCCCAGCAGTTCCAGCGGTTCACGCTGCAGCGGGCTGAGCGCAGCAGCGCGCTCCCCGTCAATGGCCGCCCCCACCAGGTCCGCATTGCCCAGCGCCGCGCGCGCGGCCTGCAGCGTCAGGTCAAACGACGGCGCCGTGGAGGCCAGCACGTCCTCGGCAATGAACCCGCCCACGCCCTGCCCGCCGGAGACCACCGCCCAGAAGTTGCCGGCCTTGGTGTGCAACGGCGTGTCGGTGACAATGAGCTCGGTGCCAATGGGCAGCCGTTCGCGCACCGCACCGGTGGCATCCGCCTTCTCAAACCGCAGCGCCTCCAGCACGCTGACAAACTTGCGCGCGCACCCGGGCGGCACTCCGGGGTCCCGGTTCGCCGCCACGGGAGCGGGGGCGGCGGTCCCGGCGTCCGCCACGGCAACGGGCGCCGCCGTCTCATCGTGTGCGCCAACCTCGAACAGCTCACCCACCGCCACCGGGAGGCGGTCCAGCAGCGTGTCCTCGTTGAGGCCGGCAATGCGCTGCATGCTGCGCCCGACGATGGTGGCGTCCCGCGCGCGGATGCGCGACAGCGTGAGCAGGTAGCTCGCGCCGAACTTGCCCAGGTTGCCCATGATGATCTCGTCGGCATTCAGCGCACCGGCCAGCTCCACGGCGCAACTCACCGAGTCACACCCGGCCGCCTGCTTGAGCTGCTCCTGGCTCATGAGGCCTTCCACCTCCGCGATGGAGATGGCGCGGACACCCTTCACCTTGCTGACGTGGTTGGTGATGGCCGCCGACGTGAGGTCCGCCAGGTCCTGGTTCACGCCGGCCTTGGCGGCCACGGGCAGCACCATCACGCTGGTGGCCTTGGGCGCCCCGGCGGCGAGGCCCGCAACGGCCACCGCTCCCACGACGGCAGAAGACCACCCGGCGCGCATGAGGGCGCACACAAACCCGGGCGCCCGCACGCGGTCAAGCGGCGTTGTCAGTGCCGGAGTTCCACAATGAAGGGCTGGTGCAGCAACGTCTCCGGAGTGCTCCCGCCGACGTCCACCTCGCGGGTTTCCGCGGCGCCCAGCAGGGCCCGGCCACCGCGGACGCTGACGGCTGACGTGGTGTAGCTGGCGGCGGCGTCCACCTGGTGCAGCAGGGGCCCGGCCGCCGTGGCCGTACCATCCGCGAACGCCAGGGCGGGTCCGGCGTATCCAGTGCGCACCAGCCGGTGCAGGCCCGCCGCCTCCCCCAGCGGGAGTGCCGCGGCCTGGTCCGTCCACAGGTTGTCCACGCGCGTCCACGGCGTGGCGTCAGCCGGCCGGTAACGCAGGAGCGCCGCGCCGTTGGCCGCGCTGCAGGAGCCACCGATGCGGACCTCGTCAGCCAGCACCAGGGGGAGGCCCCTGACGGCGCCGCAGCCCGCCGGTGAGATGTAGACCTGGGCGCTGGAGCCCGCCGCCGCGCGCTGCCCGCGGAATGCGTCTGCGGGCGTGCTGGGCACGTCCATCACGTAGGGTTCGCCGCCCACGTAACCCACGGTCACCAGGTGGTTCACCAGCGTGAGCAGCGGGTTTTCCCCCAGCCGCGACCACGTCCCTGCCGCGGAGCGTTCAAACGCGCTCACCTCCCAGTCCGCCGAGCCGAAGCAGCTGAAGCCCGTCACGGTGGCCACCGCCACCAACAGCCGCCCGTCGCTGGAGGCGGCCGCACGCACCTGGCACGCCCTGCGGTCAGTGACCGTGGTGGGATCCCAGATGGACTCCACGGCGCCGGGCTCCCCGGCGGGACCGCGGAACAGCGCGTGCACCTCACACCTGCGCCCCCCGCCCAGGTGGTCATCCGCGGGACAGGCGTCCGCTCCCAGAATGCCGGCCATGACCACCACCGGCTGGCTGCCCAGCGCCGCCACGTCAGCCGCAAAGCTCCCGTCCGCCAGCAACGTGTGCCACTCCACGCCGGCGTGCCGGCCCCACAGCACCCACTTCTGCGAGGTGATGGTGTTCTGCTCGCGGGTTTCCTCATGCAGGAGCACCACGGGCTCCTCCGCCGCGGTGAGGGCCACGGCCATCACGCGCCGCTCATGGGACACCGGGTCCAACGGCGCGATCAGGGTGTCCACCGCGTACTCCCCCAGGCAGTGGCCGCCCCCCAGGTCCACGCATTCGCCGAGTGCGCAGTCGCCACCGTTGCCACACGCCGCGCCGTACGCGGCCGCGCACTGGGAGGCCGCGCTGCATGTCCGCCCGGCACCGCAGGCCCCACCCGGGTCCGTACCGACGAGCACGGGGGCACACGCGGCGCCGTAGCAGGCGCTGCATTCGCCGGCGCAGTCTTCCCGCGGGTCTTCCCCGTCGTGCACCGGACTGCAGCGCCCTGCCCCGTCCATGCCGCGCGCACAGCTCAGGCAGGTCCCGGTGCACGCGGTGTCACAGCACGCACCATCCACGCAGAATCCGCTCTGGCACTGGGCACCCGCCGTGCAGGCGGCACCGGGGAGCAGGAGCGCGCCACCCCCGGAGCTGCTGCTGGATGATGACGACCCGCCAGTCCCGTTGCCATCGTTGTCGCCGCACGCCAGCGCGCCGCACACCAGCGCCACCATCCCAAATCCGACCCGGCATCCCGCCATGACCGCCCCTTTCAACATGGCGCGCCTCAGTGCGCGCTGTTTCGCCAGCCCTGCGCCAGCGGTGGAAGCGCATCCTTCAAGCCGTCCAACACAAACTGCACAGCGATGGCGGCGAGGATCAATCCCATGATCCGGCCCAGGATGCGCAGGCCGGTGTCTCCCAGCACCTTCTTGACGGCGTTGCTGTGCGCCAGGACCACAAACGCGGTGAAGCACGTCACCACAATGGACACCAGCAGGACCGCGGTGTGCACCGGCGTCACCGCCTGCACGCCCAGTGAAACCACCGTGGCAATGGCGCCCGGGCCGGACAGGATGGGGATGGCCAGCGGGACCAGGGCCACGTCCGGCTTTTCAATTCCCTCTTGCACTTCCTCGTCTGTCTGCTTGGCGCGGGAGGGGCGCGCGGACACCATCTCCGTCCCCACGGTGAACAGGATCACCCCGCCGGCAATGCGCAGCGCGGCCACGGTGAACCCAAAGAACGTGAACAGCAGGTTCCCGGTGAGCGCGAAGAACCCCAGCACGCCCGCCGCAATGAGCGACGCCCGCCGTGCCATGGCGCGCTGCTGGCCGGGCGTGTCCTGCGCCGTCATGGCCAGGAACACGGGCACCGCGCCCGGCGGGTCCACAATGATGAACACGCTGGGCAGGCACAGCAGCACAAAGCTCCACAGCCCCGGGCCAGTATCAAGGAACGTCATCACGCACTTCCTCAGGCTGCGGCAGGGTCAAACCCGCCTGCCGGCACGCCACCGCAGCCCGGGATCCTGGGTTTGGTGCGGCGCAGCGGCGCATGCGCCGGACGGTAGAGGCAAACTCCCGCGCGGGCACGCCGCGTCAGCACTGGAACCGCGCAGCGCGGGGTGCATGTGGGTAGGGGTGAGGAACAAGCCCGGCCCGGGATGCCCGCGCACGCCGGCAAGCCCCCCTGGGCGCACGGAGTGCCTTGCCGGATTCCCGGGGAGCCCCCTGGGGTGCGTTGGGGGGCTCGCCGGAACGCCGGCGCGCCGGTCTGGCCGCGCGCACGGGCATGCCGGGATTCCGGCGAACCGGTCCGCCGGCCGCTGGGTGGGTTGCAGGATTGCCGGCGGGTCACCCGTGCCGCGCGAAGTGCCTCGCCGGAAACCGGGGGAGACCCTCAGCGCGCGTGGAGGGGCGCGCAGGGAAACCGCCCGGTTCACCCCGGGACGTTGGGCTCGGGCGGACCGCCGCCTTCCGGCTCTTCCTCCCCGCCGCCGCCGCCGGTGGCTGAATCCGTGTTCAGGTCATCAAAGAACAGGTTCTGCAACCGGCGGTCCCGCGGGAACAGACCGGCCACGCCCGCGCACGCCTTGGCGTACGCGTCCAGGAAGTCCTCTTTGTTCAGCGTGCGCTGCGCCCGGGCCGCCACTGCGGCCAGCACGCCCGCCCGCCGGGCGTCCACCGCCGTCGCGTACTCGGTGCGCAGCGCCATGACCTTCACCAGTTCGTCCGCCGCCTGCGGCCACAGCGCGCCCGCCGCCTTCAGCCGGCCCTCCAACTCCTCCATGGCCTTGACCTGCGCGGGTCCCGTCGGCGCCACCACCGGCCCCAAGCCATTTGGGAACAGCGCTTTGGCTATCTTCCCGTCCTTCTTCCCGTCGGCGGCTTCGGCGCGTTTGTGCAGCGCCCGCACCCCCACCTCCGCAAAGTACTCCGTGAAACGCACCTTCACCCGCACGGGCAACAGGCCCCGGACGGCCACCGTGACCTCCGCGTGGGCGGCAACCAGCGGCGCGGTGGCCAGCGCCAGCGCGTCTGCGTACGGGATGAGCGCGGGTTGCTCCGTGAAGCTGCGCATGGCGGTCTGGCTGAACAGCGACAGTTCCTCGCAGCGGGAAACCGGCGTCTTGGAAGTCGGCTTTTCCATTCCTGTTCTCCTCCTCGGGGTGGAGGCAAGAGGCTTCCTTGCAGGCCGGCGGTTCTGTCAAGCCCCGGCGGACCTTCAGCCTCGAGTTCCGCCAATCTTCTTCGACTCGACTTTCGCCTTTTCTGAAGCGCGGACGTTCCGGGCCGGCTTGCGGCAGTCCGCGGGGGCAGATTGCACGTGTTTTGTGGGGCTGGCGCCTCTGCCGGCCGCCGACCCAAGGCTGCACACCGCAACAGCCCGCCACAAACCGGGGTGGTTTCCGGCGGCATTGAGCGCCATGGCGCTGTACCGCAGTTGAGGGTGGTGCGGGGTCGGGGCGGCGCGCTGGCATGCGCCTGCGGCCGGCGGGGACGCCGGCCCCACAAACATCTGAGTGGGCACCGGGCATGAGTGCTGGGCTCAGACTCGGGTCTTACCGGCTTGATGTTCATCTCTGTCGGCGTTGATGTTGGTTTGGGAGTGGGCTGCTCTTGACGGTTGGGTGCCCCGTCTGGCGCGGATCAGAAACTCCGCAACACCGCGAGGAACCGCGCCAAAGCCCTCCAAGAATGGCGAAACTCGAGTCAGCGGGTCAAATCAGAATGCAATCCTCACGGCCACCTGGTCGGTGTCGCCCCCCAACAGCCAGCGCGCCTGGCGGACACCGTACTCAAACCGTGCCCCGTCGTCGGCGGGGCGCTCGTGCCCGTAGCCGGTGGCGTAATGCATCAGGTCATAGGACCGCACCCACAGGATGGTGAACGCGCGGCCAAACGCGGGCGTGATGGGCAACGGTGACCCGGTCAGCGGCCCCGCGGGCGCGCCGTCCAGGTAGAACAGCGCCATGCCCACGTGCAGCCGGTGCGCCTCCACGCCGCGGGGGCCGTAGGCAATGTCGTAACGGGCGCGCACGTCCGCAAAGTCCGGGATGAACTGCAGCGCGCCCTCCACGGACAGCGCCCGCGAATCAAAGAACGGCGCACGCTCGGTATCCGCCAGCACGGCCACCGCGCGCGCCAGGAACAGCCGCGTGCGCATCTGCGCATCCGCGGTGAGCGCGCCGCGCGCGTCATCCCCCATGGCCAGCGGCCGGCCCAGCAGCCCCACGCCCACCCGCAACGACGGGGACCGCGTCCAGCGCACCAGCGGCTCCAGTTCCACCCGCCCGGTCAGCGCGGGGTTGTTCACCGGGGCCCCGGTGTTGCCCGCCGTCAGCGGCACGCCCTGCGCGCCGCCTCCCGCCGCGCCCGCGTGCGGTTCCGTCGTCGTGGGCAGCCCGGTCGCCCAGTTCACCCCGGACCCCAGCCCAAACAGCCCCCGCACCGGCACGTTCCAGCGGTACGCGTCAATCTCGTAGCTGGCGGCAAGCTCACGGCCGGGCAGCCACGCCTCGCGGCCCAGCGACCCGGTGAGGAACAGCGCCTCCTGCTGCGGCATCCACTGCTCCGCCACCACGGGAACCGTGAAGTACCCCAGGCGCGCTTCGCCCAGGTCCAGGATCTTCTTGTTGCCCAGCGCCATGCGCCCGTACAGGTCCCGCACCAGGCCCGGCCCATCCTCCTTGAGGCGCGGGCTGGCCCACGGGGACAGCTCCGCCTCGGCGACGATCCCCACCTCCAGCACTGCGGACACCAGCGCCTCCGCGCGCAACCGCAGGCGCGGCAACCCCACGCTGTTGCCAAACTGGTCGCGCCCCAGCGCGCCCTCCAGCATCCCGCCCAGCCGCAGGCGGTACAGCTCGCTGGCCGTCTCCACGCGGCCCGGCTCGGGCTGGTCCGGCTGCTCACTGACAATCACCACGCGGTCCGCCGCCCACGCCACGGCACCCACCAGCCACAGCGCCAGCACAGCGGGGCGGTTCACTTGGGCTCCTGCGCGGGCGGATCAAACGCGTTGCCGTCGGACGCCGCCCACGCGGCTTCCGCGGCCGCCTCCTGCGTCTCCGGGGGGAAACCCTCCAGCACCAGCAGTGACAACCCCCGCCGCTCCACCATCACCCCGGCGTCCCCCGTGCGCGCCACCACGCGCTCCGGCGTCTCGCACACCACCGTGAACCCCGGGTACCGGCCCGCCATGGCGCGGTAGGCGGCGTGGCCCTCGCGCGCGTCCTCGTCGGAATCAAAGCCCATCTTCCACGCCAGCACCGCCACGCCATTGCGCACGTACACGGCGGCGCGGTCTCCGTCCCAGCCTTCCGCCGCTTTCACCGCGCTGGGTCCGCGCAGGCCCGCCTGCTGCTGCTCGCGCTGCCACACGGTGCGCAACCCCAGCTCCCCCACCGCCTCCTGCCAGATCTCCCGCCAGCCCTCGCCCAGGAAGCTCATGAGCGGCGGCAACCGGATGTCCCGCGGCCGGTCACGCCCGCGCAGGTAGCGCTCCGGGTGCAGGATCTCCTCGGTGGAGGCCGGCGGGTCCCGGTAGGCCGCGTTCACCGCCGCCCAGCCGCCCTTCTTGTGCACCAACCCCACAAACCGCGCGCCTTGCAGGTACGGCATCTGGAACCGGCGGTTCACAAAGTCCGGCGCGCCCGCCACATCCAGCGCGCCGGTGCGTGACTCCACAAACCGCAGCCAGCTCTCCATGGAGGGCGTGAACACGCTGGAATACGCGTACCCCACAAAGCTCGCGTCACCCTCCGCCAGGCAGCGCCGCGCCAGCGCCGCGTCGTCGTTGGGCGCGCTGGACAAGAAGCGGTCCAGGCCAAAGTGCATGTCCTGCAGCGCGTGCGTCATCTCGTGGCTGAGGACCTCCCCGTCCACCAGGTCGCGCTGCCGCACCATGCCCGTCAACTCAATGATCTCGCTGCGCGGGTTCTGCCGGTCAATGATGCGGAGGATCCCGTCGGTGGTTTCGTAGTAGCCCGCCGGGGCTTCCGTCCCCACGGACGCAAACGCGCCCGCCAGGTCCGTGCCCGGCGGCACCAGGCCCACCTTGGTCCACGCCACCGCCAGGTCCTCCATGTGCTGCAGGTAGGACACGCGGTGCAGGTCAGACTGGGCACCGGACTTGAGGCGCGCGCGCCCCTCCATGGACATCCGCAACGGCGCCGTCGCCTTCAGGCCGCGGATGCGCTCCACGTCGGACAGCAGCTTCTCCGCGCCCGCGGCGTTGAGCCGGTGATCGGTCACGACCTTGTACGAACACGCGCCGGCGGCGAGGCACAGGACACACATCGTCACGCGCAGGCTCTGCAACCGCACGGTCTTCCGCTAACATCCCGCGCTCGCCCGCGCCAAGGAGCCGGGCAGCGAGGACACCGTGGACACGTTGCAAGCCAGGCCCTCCAACCCCGCCAACGCCGTGCGGCGTGACCCCCGCGAATCCACCCGCCGCCACGAACGCTTCGTCGTCCGCGCGCAGGCGCTGTTCTTTGCGCGCGTGGCGTTCCTGGTGCTGGGCTTCGGGGTGTTGCTGGTGGCTGAGTGGCGCGTGGCCGTGGGCGCCACAGGGCTGGGGACCGCGGCGTGGGCGGTGGTTGCTTTGGGGTACAGCGTCACCAACTACCTGCTCGTCCGTAACCAGAAGTACGGGCAGACCTTCACGTTTGCCACGCTGTGCCTGGACCTGGTGCTGCTGGTGTATCTGATTTCGCACTCCGGCGGCGTGCGCAGCCCCGTGATGGCGGCGCAACTGGTGTTCACCATCTTCTTTGCGCTGCTGTTCCCGTCCACCACGGCGCTCATCCCCCCGCTGCTGGCGCTCCCGGTGGCCGCGCGCGTGGACCTCATGTTCAAGGCGGATGGGTGGACGGACTTCTTCTACCTGTTCTGGTACGCCGCGCTGGACGCCGTGCTGGTGTACGTCATGGTGTACCTCACCGGCCGCGAGGAACAGCAGACCACCGAGATTGCCCGCCTGGAACAGGAACTCAAGGCGCTGGCGGTGGTGGAGGAGCGCAACCGCCTGGCGCGCGAAATCCACGACGGCCTGGGTGCCGCACTGTCCGGCCTCATCATCCAGGCGGAGTACGCGGGGTCCATCAGCCGCGAACCCGCCGTGAAGGCCGAACTCAAGGAACTCAAAGGCGCCGCGGAGGAAGCCATTGATGAGTTGCGCCGCGCGCTGGTGATGATGCGCAACGACTTCCAGCTGGTCCCCGCCCTGGAGAACGTGTGCTCCACGTTCAAGGCGCGTCACAAGCTGCCGTGTGACCTATCCCTGCGCGGCAACCCCCCGCGCCTCTCCAACGAGGCGCAACTCACCATCTTCCGCATCCTGCAGGAGAGCCTCACCAACATCTCCAAGCACGCCAACGCGCGGAAGGTGACCGTGTCCGTCAACTTCACGGTGGACGGCCTCACCATGACGGTGGCGGATGACGGCAAGGGGTTTGATATCCGCAACACGCCGCAGCACCACTACGGCCTGGTGAACATGCGCGAGCGCGCCCGGAAGGTGGGTGGCGACGTGCTGGTGGAGAGCGAACGCGGCCAGGGCACCACCGTCACCCTCATGCTGCACGGCCTCAACGGCGAAGCCACCATGGAAGCGGCCATCCCCGTCCGCTACACCGCCCACAAGCC
>JACRCW010000170.1 GCA_016218805.1 Deltaproteobacteria bacterium
CGCCGGCCGCTCCCGCGCCGGCACCCGTCGCCGCAGCGGCGCCCAGGCCCGCTGCCGTGCCCGCCCCCGCCCCGGCGCCCAGGCCCGCCGCCGTGCCCGCCCCGGCACCCAAGGCGGCGGCTCCCAAGCCCAAGGCCATGCCGGATGTGGCAGCGGCGCGGAAGGTGACCGGACAGTTCCAGACCGCTCCCGCGCCCATTGAGCGCAAGGAGACCAAGGAGAAGCCGGCGGCACCCATTGGCCGCACGGAGGCCGCCAAGCCCGCGTTCAACGCTGAGGATGTCCTGGCCGAACTGTTTGAGAAGATGCAGGACATCTACACGGAAAAGATGACCAAGGAGGGGATTGCCAACTTCCTGCTGGACCTGGCCCTGAAGTACGTGAAAAGCGACGCCGGGACCTTCTACACGTCCAGCCTCAGCGAGGAATCCCTGGAATTCACCGCGGTGCGCGGCCCGGCCGCCAAGGAGCTGCTCAAGAGCGGCATCAAGGTCCCGGTGGGGCAGGGCATTGTCGGGTTCTGCGCGCAGGAGGGCGTATCCCTGGCCGTCAGTGACGTGCAGAAGGACGCGCGCTTCTCTGCGGCCATCTCCGAGAAAATCGGCTACGCGTGCCGCACCATGATCTGCAGCCCGCTGTACAAGGACGGCCGGTTGTGGGGCGCCATCCAGCTCATCAACCGCGTAGGCGCCAGCAGCTACCAACCCCAGGAAGTGGACGTGCTCAACTACATCGCCCACGAAGGGGCGACGCTGCTGACGCACGTGGAGGAATGATGGGCACGGCTCGTCTGGCCGCTCTGGCCGTGGCCGCGGCGACGGTGCTGGGGCCCGGTCCGGCGCTGGCCGGACGCGTGTTTGAGTGGACGGACAAGGCCGGCACGCCGCACTACACGGACAACCTCTGGGAGGTCCCCGCGCCCATGCGCGTGCGGTACCTGGAGCTCATAGAGGAGGAGGCCCGCCGCAAGTACAAGCCCGCTGAAATCCGCGAGCTCAAGGAGGCGGGCGATTGGCCTCCCCTGCAGCTCATCCGGCCGCCGGCGCTGCGCAGCAAGGAGCTGGAAACGGACGCGGGGCGGCTCAAGCTGCTGGAGGATGACCGCGCCGTCCAGCGCGCCCTGCAGGGAGATTTCCGCTTCCAGTGGAACAGCTACTTTGATGAGCGGCGCCAGCTGGAGGAGGCCGTGCCGGCGCGCCGGAACGACGTGGCGCGCGCGGAACAGGCCCTCTTGGATGCGCGCCGGGATGACCAGATCCTGGGGCGGCCGCAGGCGGCCTGGCAGGCGCCGGGCAAGGAGAAGGACCTGACCGCTGCGCGTGCCCAGCTGGCCGCCGCGGAGGCCGCGCAGGCGGCGCTGCCGGACAAGGAGCGCCGCCTGCACCTGGGCGAGCGCGTGTACCTGCAGCCGGGCGAGGACGGGGGCCCCGCACCCGCCGCGCCCGCCACCCGTCCGTGACCCACCCGCCCGTCCCGCAGCCGGGCGACTGGCCGCCTGTGTGGCTGCTGGCGGGCGCCGCGCTGTGCCTGGTGGGTGCCACGCTGGGCGCGGTGGCCCAGCTCAGCGTGCGCGCGCTGGGGCGCGAACGCCAGCAACAGCTGTTTGAGTCCGGCCAGGCGGGGCGCGGCCTGCGCGCGTGGCTGGAGAACCCGCTGCGCATGCTGCTGTCCAGCGTGCTGGCGCGCATTGCGCTGCCGGGCCTGGCCACCTGGCTGACGGCGGAGGCGGTGGACAACTGGGACCCCGCGGCGGACCTGGGCTGGCGCGCGGGCCTGGCGGTGCCGCTGCTGCACGTGCTGGTGGCGGAGGTGCTGCTGGCCACTTTGGCCAAGCACCGGGCCGCGCGCGTGGCGGAGTTGGCGGTGGCCGCGTTCCGGCCCGTGGACCTGGTCCTGTGGCCGCTGAGCGCGCCGCTGGCGCTGCTGGCCCGCCGCGTGGCGTTGCTGGTGAGCGGCGGGGACCGGCAGGCCATGGAGACCGGCCCGTTCCTGCTGGAGGAAGACATGGCGCGGCTGTGGGGCCTGGCGCCTGACCCGCGCGGCCACCCCGCCGAACCGCAAGAGAAGCGCCTGCTCCGCGGCGTGCTGGAGTTCCGGGACGCCGTGGTGCGCGAGGTCATGGTGCCGCGCACGCGCATGCTCGTGGTGGACGCGGACATCACCGCGGACGAGGTGCTGCGGCGGTTTGCGCAGCACGCACACACGCGCATGCCCGTCACGGAAGCGGGCAGCGAACGCGTGGTGGGCGTGCTGTTCCTCTCCGACCTCATCCGCGCGCAGACCTCCGGCCAGCCGGCCGTGGTTCGGCAGCTGCTGCGGCGGCCGTACTTTGTGCCGGAACTCATGAAGGTGGGTGACCTGCTGCGCGAGTTCCAGAAGCGGCGCACGCACCTGGCGGTTGTGGTGGATGAGTTTGGGACCACCAGCGGGCTGGTGACGCTGCAGGACGTGATTGAGGAGCTGGTGGGGGACGTGCGTGACGAGGAGGACGTGCAGGACCCGTCCGTGCGGCAGGTCACACCCGGCAGCTGGCTGCTGGACGGGCGGGTGAGCGTGGATGCCGCGGCGCAGGCGCTGGGCGTGAGCTTCCCCGCGGACGGCGCCTACGAGACGGTGGGCGGGTTCCTCATCACGCGCCTGGGACGCCTGCCCCCCACCGGCACGCAGCTGCGGTGGAACGGCCTGGTGTTCAGCGTCAAGGAAGCGGATGACCGGCGGATCACCAAGGTGCTCATTGAGCGCGAGGTCACGCCCGCCGCGGAGCCGCCCGCCGCCGCGGAGGGCTGAGCCTCACGGGGTGCGCAGCGGGCCCAGCACCTCGCTGGCCAGCTCCAGCGCGGTGGCCCGCCGGTCCGTGGGCGTGGCGCCGGGCGGGAGCTGCCGCCGGGCCACCACGTCATCCGCGTTGCGGCCCAGCGTGGTGAGGCTCATGGCAATCAGTTCGCCCTCCGCGTTGACCGCGCGCGAAATGCGCAGCTGGTGGGTGGCGCGCGTCAGCCGCACCGCCCGGAGCGGCGGGTGGGGGACGGTGATGGCCTGCACGCACCGCAGCACGCGCGCCTTGGCCCAGCGCGGGTTGGCGCACGCCTGCAGCGCCTGCGCCTGCCAGAACACCTGCGGCGGCGTGCGGGACAGCCGCTGCCGCCGGGTCTCCACGTGCAGGCGTTCAGAGTGGAACGCCATGGCAATGGCGTCCTCCAATTGGGCAATTTCGCGCGGCGTGACCCCCTCGCCCTCGTCGGAACTGGAGATCTCCACCAGCGGGACGCCCTCCTCCGGGCCGGCGCCCAGCGCCAGCAGGCACAGCAGCGGCACGGCGGTCACGGTGCACCCCCTCGGCGTGGCGGGCGCGTCACCTTGCCTTCAGCCGCGTCCCACAGTTCCTGCATCATCCTCCCCAGCGCCTTGTCCCGCTGCGGCCGGCGCACCCGCCCCGTCAACACGTATTGCCGTGACGCCATGGGCGGACCGGTCTTGCCATCCAGCATGGGGTACAGCGTCATGGACACCACCTGCCCCGCGTCCGACGGCGTCACCGTGCCCTCCACCAGGTAGGTGGCGTCCGGCGGCGTGACGGGCGGCAGGTCCGGCCAGGGCAGCGCGTCCAGGCACGCCAGCACCTGCGGCTTGGTGGACCACGGGTTCATGCACTTGAGCAGCGCGCCTTCGTGGCGGAGCAGGTCCTTGTTGAGCCAGGCCTGCGGCGGGTCCGCGGTCACGCGCAGGCCCGGGCGGTCACGCGCCAGCTTCTGCGCCAGCAGCGCCACGTCCCCCGCCACGGACCGCGCGGACGGCGTGGCCGCGCCAAACGCGCCAATGTGCACGCGCACCGCGCGCGCGGCGTCCGCGGGCGCCTGGGCGGGCGCGGGGGCGGGTGGCGTCTCCTGCGCGGCGGCGGGAGCGGGCCACAGCAGCAGCAGCCCAAGCACCGCCACCCAGGCCGTCCTTTGGACAGTGGCGGGGAAGGGGCGGTAGGGTGACGCACCAGCCAGAGCAGCGAGGGCGCGCACCGTGGCGTTCGTGGTGGTCGAGGAAAAGGGCAACCAGGTGCTCCGTTCGGAGCTCAAGGGCCCGATCATGACCATCGGTCGTGATGAATCCAACGATATCCGGCTGGAAAACCGAGCCTTGTCGCGCAAGCATGCGCAGCTGGAGGTGCGCGGCGCCGGCATCTGGATAAGGGACCTGGGCAGCCAGAACGGCACGTTCATGAACGGCGAGCGGCTGGAAGGCGCGCGCCCCATCCAGAGCGGTGACGTCATCAGCCTGGGGGGCAAGTTCCAGCTGCGGTTGGAAGGTGTGGAAGAAGCCAAGACCACCACGCCGGTCCTCACGCTCACCGGCCCTGAAGGCACGCACCGGTTTGCCATGGTTGGCGACGAGATCATCCTCGGCCGCAGCCCGGACTGTGACATCTCCATTGGGCGCAAGTCCATTTCACGCCGGCACCTCAAGGTGTCACTGAAGGACGGGAAGTTCTTCTGTGAGGACATGGGCAGCCAGAACGGCACCCGGGTGAACGGTGACAAGATCCGCGGCATCACCGAGGTGGGCGTGGACGACGAAATCCGCGTCAGCGAGTACCTCATCCGCGTGAGCTACCTGGACCAGGCGCTGGAGGAGGGACCGCCCTCCGGCGTGCACCCGCCCAACCGCACCATGCTGCTGGACCGCTCCCGCCTGGCGGCCGCCGCCGACATGGGCGGCGACTTCCAGGTGCAGGTGACGCACGAAAACCGCCTCACGTTTTCCGTGGAAGGCGGCGCGGCCGCCGGTGGCCTGGAGGCGGAAGAGGGCGGGGCGGACACGGTGGGCGTCATCCGGCCGCCCATGCAACCGGGTGCCGCCGCCGCCGCGGCCAAGAAGAAGGAAGAGCCGGCCCCGGCTCCGCCGCCGCCGCCGCCGGCACCCAAGGCAGCCAAGGCACCCAAGGGTGGTTCGGCGCCCTCCGCCGCGGCGGCCAAGCCGGCGCCGGCCGCCAAGACGCCGGAGGCCAGCCTGGAGGTGAGCCACGCGGATGGTCCGTCACGGTCGGTGCGGCTCAAGGGGGAAGTGCTGTGCCTGGCGGAGGACGGTAGCGACGACGGCCCGCCGGACGGGGTGAGCTACGCGCCGGTGGGGTACCTGATGTTCGCGCCCACACCGGGCGGGTGGCTGGTGACCAGCGTGGGCGACCGCCGGTTCTGCCAGGTGGGCGACAAGCCCGTGGCCGTCCACGTGCTCAAAGATGGCGACAACGTGACGCTGGGCGGCTTGTCGGTGACGTTCCGCGCCGAGTGACCCCTCACCCCCGCCGCACACGCGCGTAGTCCCGCTTCCCGTAGCGCACCTGCAGTTCCGTCCCCGCCGCCCACTCCATGGGCGTGCGCTCATCGGCCGCCTTGAATTCCCCGGAATCCCCGGTGCGCCACCGCAGTGCGCCCTGGCGGATGCGCTCGCCGGCCTCGCGCTTGCTGCGCGCAAACCCCAACTCCACCACCAGCTGCGCGGGCGCAATCCCGCCGTCCGGCACGTGCACCGTCTTCACCGGCGCGTCCGGCGGCAGCGCGTCCCCGCGGGCCAGCCCCTCATACGCCTCCAGCGCCGCCGTGGCGCCGGGTGCGCCGTGGAAGCGCGTCACCAGCTCCCGGCACAACGCCAGTTTGGCGGCGCGCGGGTGTTCCTGGCCGCCCTCCACGCGCGCGCGCAGCGCCGCAATCTCCGCCGTGGACAGGTCGGACAGCAGTTCGTAGTAGCGCCACATCAGCGCGTCAGAAATCCCCATCAGCTTGAGCACCTGCGCATCCGGCGGTTCCGACACGCCCACGTAGTTGCCGTAGCTCTTGCTCATCTTGCGGCCGCCCGGGTCCGCGTCCGTGCCCTCCAGGATGGGACCGGTGAGAATCACCTGCGGCTCCATGCCCCGCGTGCGCATCAAGTCGCGGCCGAGCATGAGGTTGAACAACTGGTCCTTCCCGCCCAGCTCCACGTCCGCCTTCAGCGCCACCGAGTCGTACGCCTGGCTGAGCGGGTAGAGAATCTCGTGCAGTGACAATGGGCGCTGTTCCGCCAGGCGCGTCTTGAAGTCCTCCCGCTCCAGCATCTGCGCCACGGTCACCTGGCCGCACAGCCGGATGATGTCCGCAAACGTGAGGGGCTGCAGCCATTCGCTGTTGAAGCGGATGACGGTCCGCTCCGGGTCCAGCACCTTGAAGACCTGCTCCTTGTAGGTGACCGCGTTCTTCTGCACCTCCTCAGGGGTGAGCGCCGGGCGGGTGGCGGAGCGGCCCGTGGGGTCACCAATGAGCGCCGTGAAATCACCGATGAGGAACACCACCTGGTGCCCCAGCCGCTGGAACTGCCGCATCTTGTGCAGCAGCACCGTGTGACCCAGGTGCAGGTCCGGCGCCGTGGGGTCAAACCCCGCTTTCACAATCAGCGGCCGGCCGTCGCGGGCGCTGCGGGTGAGCTTGTCGCGCAGCTCGCTTTCCACCTTCACGTCCACCACGCCGCGCAGCAGCGTGGCCAGCTGTTCTTCCACCGGAGCGAATGAGGCCATGCCGCGCCACTACCAGACGCCCCCCGCCCCGCGCAGCCGCCACGTGTTGCACCGCCCCCGGGGGGTGTGCTCAGGGTGTCGGTCATGGCGAAGAAACCTCCGCAGAAGGTGGGCAAATCCGCCAAGCCGCAGGTTGCCCGGCCACCCAAGGGCAGCGTGCCGGGACTGTCCGCCGTGGATGTCCGCAAGGGCGAGGAGCTGTCGCGCAAGCTGCCCGGCAGCGGCCCGCCCAAGGTCCTGGAGAGCGTGCCCCTGACGCAGGCGGCCTGCCTGGCGCTGCGGCAGCGCGGCGTCTCCGTGGGGTTTGTGCCCACCATGGGTGCGCTGCATGAAGGCCACATCACCCTCATCCAGCAGGCGCGGCGCCTGGCGGACGTGGTGGTGGTGAGCATCTTTGTCAATCCCACGCAGTTTGGGCCGGCGGAGGACTTTGACAACTACCCGCGGGACCGTGACGGTGACCTGATGAAGTGCCGCAGCGCCGGCGCTGACCTGGTGTTCATGCCCACCGCCGCCGCCATGTATCCGGACGGGTTCCAGACCTCCGTCACCCCGGGTCCTGTCGCCGCGGGCGCGTGCGGCCGCTACCGCCCGGGGCACTTTGGCGGGGTGGCCACCATTGTCCTCAAGCTGTTCCAGGTCTGCCAGCCGCACATTGCGGTGTTTGGCGAAAAGGACTGGCAGCAGCTGGCCGTGGTTCGGCGCCTGGTCCGTGACTTCAACTTCCCCGTGGAAGTGGTGGGCGTCCCCACGGCCCGCGAACCGGACGGCCTGGCGCTTTCCAGCCGCAACCGCCGCCTGTCCCCGCGGGACCGTGAACAGGCGCCCGTCCTGGCGCGGGCCATCACCCGGGCGCAGCAGGCGTACGCGCAGGGCGTGGTGGACGCGGGCGCGCTGTGCCGCACCGTCATGGACGAAGTGAAGACCGCCCGCGGCGTGAAGCTCCAGTACGTGGAGATTGTTGACGCGGAGAGCATCCAGCCGCTGCGCAGCGTGGACCGCCCGGCGCGCGTGCTGGTGGCCGCGCACCTGGGGAACGTCCGCCTCATTGACAATGGCGCCCTGGGCGGCTGACCGCCGCATGCCGCAGCGCGGCAAGGCGGGCCGCCAGGGTGTGCCGGACATTGGACAGCCGCTCAAAGGTCGGGCAAGGTGCGCGCCTCTCTCACCTCAGCCCCCCAGGTGCGACGGATGCCCAAGACCAATGTTCTCGATGCGATGCGGGTCCCCAGGACGCCTTCCGTGGAGGCGCTGAAGGTGTGGACCGCAGAAGGTGCCGCCAGGGAAGGCGCAGCGCCCAAAGGTCACCACGCTGACCGCAAGCCCTTGGAACACCCTGAGATCCTCCCGCTCCAAGCCGCCTTTGGCCTGGCGCACCCACGGCGGCCCTCCGCCGGGTGACCTGGCGGGGCGCAGGCCCCCACAACAACGCTCTTCGGTGTCCCCAACCCCGCAATCTATGTGGGTGAAGCCCGGAACACGCCTGGTGAAGCCCGGAACCGGGGTGGTGAACCCCGCACACCTACATGGTGAGGCCCGCAGCCGGGGTGGTGAAGCCCGGAACGGGGGTGGTGAAGCCCGGAACCGGGCTGGTGGTGAAAATTCGGCACAGGGGGGACGGCCGCTAACGGGGCGTGCCGCCCGTGCCGCCGGCGCCGGGGTCGCCCACGGCGGACTTCTTGGCGCCGTACACGTTGTCCAACCGGTAGCGGGCTTCGCGGGTTGGGTCATTGGGGTAGGCCGCCAGACCCTGCTTGGAGACGTGCATCATCACGTCCATCAGCAGGCGCTCCAGCCGTTCCTGCTGCAGCGATCCCTGCCCGCGGTCCGCGCGCATCAGCCGCGCCGCGCGCCGGGCTGCCTTCTGCTGGTCAATCAGGTCCCGTGCCTCCACCACCAGGCGGTCCACGCGGGCCTTGTCCGGAAGGTGCGCCCTGACGGCGGCCACGTTCTCCAGGACCACGTCCATCCGCATCATCACCACATTCAGGCGCTGCGTCTTGCGGCTCTGCAGGGAGAACAGGTCCGCCGGGATGCCGGCCGCGTCGCCGATCTTGCCCAGTTCACCGCGAATGGCCACCAGGCGGTCGCATGCCGCGTCCGCGTCCTGCGTCTTGAGCGTGCTGGCCGCGGCGCTGCGGACCAGCTCCGCCGCGTGCGGCGAAAGCAGGTCTTTGAGCAATTCAATGCGTTTCAGCATGCCCTCGCTGACGGGGTATTCGCGGGCGATGAGGTCCGCCAGGTCCTGGCGGGCCCCCAGCATCTCCTCCGCGTCCGCGATGACATCCGCGGGATGTGAGGTGACTTCGCTGAAGTGGTCTCCCAGCGCGGCCGCTTCGGCGAGCAGGCTGTCCTGGGTGGGGCTTTCCAGCGGAATGGCCGGTGGCAGCCCGAACTCGGGAATGGGTCCGATAGACATGGTTGTTGTTCCCTCCTGGGTGGCGCCTTTATCGGCTGCCCAGCGGGGAGGCAAGGGTTGCTGCAGTGCCGTCTTGAGCCAGAAGAACCCCATGATGTCGGAGGAACGCCAGCGCCAACCCGGAGAATCTCCGTTGAGGATGAGCGTGGTCACATAGCTCCTTTTCCCGCCGGCGGCGCTCACTTGGCCTCGCCACCTTCCAGCGCAGCAGAGCCGGTTCAAGCACATCGCTCACGTGTTCCTGTCGCAACAGGTTCAAGTCATCCCGGTCAAGCTGGCATGCCTTGATCGTTGCTTTGCCGCGGGGCGAAAGCCCGACTATCAACCATCGCCCGCCGACCTGGCGGAAGGTCACATGGTCTTCTGGCAGCGCGCCCTCCAAACCGTCCGGGCAGATGATGAGCGCGGCTTCCTGGCGCCACGCGGATCGGAACCAGGGCAGTCTTCGCTTGGCGAGACGTCTGCCGCTGACGGGGAAGTTGTCGCCCTTCCCGCGGTTGCAGTTCGCGCATGAGAAGAACAGGTTCTTCAGCTCGTACGCCAACCACCAGTACGTAGACTTGGGCCGAAAATGCTCGACGTCGTTGTACCGCTCCTCCACGCGCGACTCGCAGTAGCAGCACTTGCGCCCTTGCGCCTCGTAAAGGCCACCCTTCACTTCCGACCAGATGTTGGGCAGGAACTTTGATGGTCCACGCAGCCGGCGCGACGCCTGGGTAGCCCGTTTCTCCCAGTCCCTGGCCGCGCTGGCCTTACTGACCCGCCGCAACTCAGACCCCTCTTGTCGTCAGGTACGGGCCGAGTTCCTCCTCCAGCGCTTCAAGCCTGGTGCGCCGTCCTGGCGGCAGGTCCTTTTCAACTGACAGGTCCAAGTACTCGTCCAGCTTCTTCCGGAGATCTACCCGGCCTGCATAGGGAATCCCAAAATAGCTGGTCAATAGTTCGGTTGTGTTCAGGAGCCCCGGCGGTCCAACGCGGGGAGCGACTGCCACGCCGTCCTTTCCAAGTTCGAGCCGGATGACCTCGTCCGCCTCCATGGACGCCACCAACAGGGGCGAATGGGTGGTGACGACGAACTGCACCTTCGGGAACAGCCTCCTCAGTATCGGAGCCACCGTGCGTTGCCACGCCGGATGGAGGTGCAGGTCCAACTCATCAATGAGCGCGATTCCCTCAATCTCGCGAGCAGGTCGGATCTCCCCTTTTTCAAGATAGGCATGCCCGAGCAGGTCCGCGATCCAGGCCAACATGGACTGGTAGCCATCCGACAGTGAGGTCGCTGGAAGCTTCATGGTCCGGCCACCCGCGGTGACGGTGAAGCGCCGCGTTTCGAGCAGGCGGCGGAGCGCTTTGACTCCGTCCCGGCCACGGATTTCCACATCCTCCAGGAAAGGGAACAGGCGCTCATCACCTGGGCCCGTGGCCAGCAATGCCTCTTTGAGGGCCTTGGAGAACGCCAGCGCGGCGCCCGACGAGTCCTCCAGCAGCGCTCCATAGAAGTCCGTGCCCAGGACCTTGTGGTGCTTGGAGAACAGTCCTTCAACCCGGTCATGGGGGGGATTCCGGGGCAGCGCCACCTCGCCCGGCCGCGGAAGGAACCTGCCGACGCCGTAGCCCACCACAAAGAACCCGGGGAGGCGTTTCGCACGCAGGTCAATCAGCGGGGTGCCTGGGGAGGCCCGCTCCTCGAACGTGAACTCGTGAAACCCCGGTTTCACAGACACGGTTGGCGAGTAGCCTGGGCCCGTGACGGCTGGTGCGAAGTCCGCTTCCCACTGGGTGCGCTGGCCATTGACCTGGCCCGCGCGGGGTCTCCACTTCTTGGCCGGCACAAGGTTCTGCGCATCCTCTATGAGCGCCGCCCCCAATGTGGGGCCGGCCGCTGCCAGGGCAACCAACTGAAGAACCGTTGATTTGCAGCAGCCGTTTTCCGCCAGCAGGACAGTCCACATCCGGGGCCCGCTCTCACGCATGAAGTCAAGCTGCATGCTCCGGATGAGGCGGACGCTCTGGATGTTGAGACGCTGGATGTACATGCGGCTCCGACGCTGGTTTTCCCGGGGGGGGCGGGAACCCTCCTCAGGCCCTTGCTAGCACAAAGGCGGGCGCCAGGGCGCCTGCATGGCCCGCGGAAGGCTCGCGCGGGGCGGCGGCATCCCGAGACGGGTGGAAGCGTGGGGAGGGCTCGTCAAGGCGGGAAGCGGACGGCGCGTCTTGCAGAGCCCGCGGGCGCGCTGAGCCCAGGGCTGGGTAGGGGGATGGTCAGTGAGTACACCAGGCAGCGGGCGGCAGGGCAGGGTGTTCAGCCCAGAAGGTGTCTCGTTTTGTGAGACACCTTCCGCGGCAGGAGGGGTGTCATCCCGCGCGGCACACGACCTTCGGTCACCAAACGGGACCTCGATTCTCATCAGGGTTGATCTCCTGCCGGCCTGGGCGCATGCGGGGATGTGTCCCGGTTCCTGGGAGGCATCCGCCCGCCTTTTGCTCCCGGGCCGTTTTCTGGAACGGCCAGCCAGATGGGAGGTAGCGTGCCCTTTGCGCGGCGTACCGCCGTGGAGGGTCTCACCGTGGCGGGACCGGGCAAGACCGACAAGCTGTCGCTGCGCATGGGCGCGGTGGGGCTGGGCCAGGCGGGCGGGAACCTGGCGCAGGAGTTCCACCGGCGGGGCTACCGCGCCTTGGCGGTGAACACGGCGTCCACGGACCTGCGCGCGCTGGGCGGGACGGACGGACTGCCCGAGGAGGCGCGGCTCTACATTGGCGTGGAGGGCAGCGACGGAGCCGGCAAGGACCCGGACTACGGGCGGGCGTGCCTGGAGCAGCACAAGGAGCGCGTGGTGGAGGAGGTTCGCGCGCGGATGGAAGGCGTGGATGTGGTGGTGTTGTGCGCCGGGCTGGGTGGCGGGACGGGGAGCTGCGTGGGGGACCTGCAGCGGATGTTGGAGCCCGCGGGGTTGCCGCTGGCCGCGCTGGTGACGCTTCCCTCCGCCAGCGAAAGCGCCGTGGTGAAAGTGAACGCGGTCAAGGCCGCGCAGGACGTGGTGGATGCGCGGCTCAACGCGCGCCTGGTTGTGGACAACGGGCGGCTGGCGGGGATGTACCCGGACGCGGACGTGCTGTCGTACTACCCCACGGCCAACCGGGCGGTGCTGGACCCGCTGGATGAGCTCAACCGCCTCAACAGCCGCGCGGACATCCGCAGCATCCGCAGCTTTGACGGCGAAGACTTCCGCAAGGTGTTCCTCTCCGGCGGCGTGGTGGTGCCGTGCGTGTCGCAGCTGGATGAGACGTCACTGAGCGCCAAGGCCATGGAGGCAGCCGTGCTGGGGGCGGTGGACGGCGGGCATGCGTTTGCGCCGGGGATGCCGCTGCAGAAGGTGTCCCTGCTGGCGGTGGTGCTGGTGGCTCCGGAAGAGGTGCTCAAGGAGACGCGCAACAAGGCGCTGGATGAGCTGGAGGGCAACCTCAAGTCCAAGACGGGCGGCGGCGCGGTCTACATGGGCGTGTACGCCACGCGCACCAAGGAGACCACGCTGTTGGTGATGAGCGCGTCCCAGGCGCTGCCGCGCACGGTGGAGGAACTGCTGGCCAGCGCGCGCAAGGAAGGGCAGGTGCTCAGCACCAAGATCCATGAAGAGCTGCCCCCGCTGGACGTGTCCTCCGTGGCGGGGATGAACCTGTCACGCGCGCCGGCGCCGGCGCGGCTGTCCCGGCCGCCCTCCGCGTCCGGGCCCCCATCCCGCGCGCCGCGGCCCGTGTCCTCCCAGGTGCCGCCCCCGCGGCATGAAGCCGGCGCGTTCCAGGAGCCCATTGTCACGGACGCCACGCAGGACGCCGCGCTGCACGCCGCGCGCGCCTCCGGCCCGCCGCGCCCGGCTCCGCGGCCCGCGCCCGCGGCGGGTGTGTCCACGCAGGTGCTGCCCGCGCCAGAGGAGGGCGAACTGGGCGCGCCCCCCCAGGGCGATGACCCCGACCAGCTGCAGAAGTTCTACGAGGACCTGGTGGAGCGCTTCCGCGGCGCGCCGGACCGCAAGGCGCGTGAGCGCGTGGCCCGCCGCCTCATTGAGGACAGCCGCTCTGATGACGAGGACCTCCGCGCGCTGAGCGTGTGGGCCATGGTGGCGCTCAATGAGCGCGGTTTCCGGCGGGCGCTGCTCAACGCCACCCGGGACAGTTCCGCCGAGGTGCGGCGCCTGGCGCAGGACGGCCTGCAGCGTCTGGGCGCCCCAGAGGGCGGTGACGAATAGGGTGCGCACCGCAGACTCCCAATGGCGTTTGTGGGGTGGGAGTGGCGGTGGTACGAGCGAGCGGTCGCGGGGACGGGGCGGGAGCCTGGGAACGCACGTGACCGCGCTGACGTTGTTTGACAATGGCCACCACCGCAACATCCTGCTGGAGGATTTCAGCGAGGACAGCGTGGTGCAGTCCAGCCAGCACCTCATCATTGATGGCACCGACGCAATGATCCTGGACCCGGGCGGTCACCGCTTCTACCGCCAGGTGATGTCCGCCACCATGTCCGCGCTCAAGGGCGGCAAGCTCACGCACATCTTCCTGTCCCACCAGGACCCGGACGTGGCCAGCGCCCTCAACGGGTGGCTGACCACCACCGAGGCCACCGCGTGGGCCTCCGTGCTGTGGACGCGGTTCATGCCGCACTTTGGGATGGACCGCTTTGTGGCGCAGCGGCTCAAGGGCATCCCGGATGAGGGCATGCGCCTGATGCTGGGACAGTGTGAACTGTGCATCCTGCCGGCGCATTTCCTCCATTCGCCGGGCAACTTCCACGTCTATGACCCGGTGTCCCGGATTCTGTACTCCGGTGACCTGGGTGCCTCCCCAGGCGCGCAGGCCCGCGAGGTGGCGGACTTTGCCGCGCACGTGCCGCAGCTGGAGGCGTTCCACCGGCGGTACATGGCCTCACGCAAGGCGGCGCAGGCCTGGGTCCGCATGGTGCGCACGCTGCACGTGGAGGTGATGGCACCGCAGCACGGCGCGGTATTCCGCGGCCCCGCGCTGGTGGCGGAGTTCCTGGCCTGGTGTGAGGAGACCGACTGCGGCGTGGACCTCATTGCGGACACCTACCGGGTCCCAGCGAAGTGACCCGCGGCCCCGCAAGGGCAGATGACATGCGCGGGGCTTTGTGTTTAGGGTGCCGCCCCCCTCGGGCCCCCGCGCCGCGCGCGTGCGGGCTCCGGGTGTGCAGGAGGCTGTCGCATGTTCACGGGCATGAGGGATACGGTCCACCAGGGACTGACCACGTTGATCTTCGGCGCCATCATTGTGGTGTTTGCGCTGAACTTCGGACCGGGGAGCGCGTCACAGTGCGGGACCGGGACGGACCCGGTGGCCGCCCGCGTCAACGGGCGCAACATCTCTGAAGCGGAGTTCACCAAGGAGTACTCCAACCGCTTCCAGGAGATGACCATGTACCGGCCCGGGTACACGGTGGACCAGGCCAAGGCGGAAGGGCTCAAGACCCAGGTGCTGGACGCCATGATTGGCCGTGAACTGCTGGCGCAGGAGGCCGAGCGCCGCGGTCTGGCGGTGGGCCCCGACGAGCTCAAGGAGCACATCCGGAAGATCCCGGGCTTCCAGACGGACGGCAAGTTCGATTTCACCAAGTACCGGCAATACACGCGCTACCAGTACATCACGGAGGCCAACTTTGAGCTGGAGTACGCGCGGCTGCTGCTCAGCCAGAAGATGCGCTCCGCCCTGGAGGACCTGGTCACCGTCTCCCCCGTGGAGGTGCGCGCCGAATACGACCGGCAGAACAACCGCGCGGACGTGGAGTTTGTGAAGTTTGATCCGGCCTTCTTCAAGAAGGACTACAAGGCGGATGACGCGGCGGCGCAGAAGCTGCTCACCGACGACAAGAAAGCGGTGGAGGAGTACTTCACCACGCACGCGCAGCGCTACAACGAGCCGCGGCGCGTGCGCGCCCGTCACATCCTGGCCAAGGTGGGTGAAAACGCGCCCGAGGCGGAGGTGGCCAAGGCGCGCGCCAAGCTGGAGGCGGCCAAGGCGCGCCTGGACAAGGGTGAGGACTTTGCTGCGGTGGCCAAGGAAGTCAGCGAAGACAGCTCCGCGCCCAATGGCGGCGACCTGGGGATGCAGGGCCCCGGCGTGTGGGTGAAGCCGTTTGAGGACGAGGCCAACCGGCTCAAGGCGGGCGAGACCGGCGGCATCATCCGGTCGCGGTTCGGGTTCCACATCATCAAGGTGGAGGAGATCAAGGACGCCACCAAGCGCGAGCTCAAGGACGTGGAGTCTGAGATCGCGAAGATCGTCGTTGAGGAGCGGGCGCTCAAGGCGCTGGCGCAGGCGGCGGCGGACAAGGCGGCGGCGGACCTCAAGGCGGGCAAGGCGCTGGAGGCGCAGTTTCCCGCGCCGGCCGAAGGCGTGAAGCCCGACGCGCTGGCCCCCAAGGTGGAAGTGACCGGGTGGTTCAACAAGGGCAGCCGCTACGTGCCGCGCCTGGGTGTGGCGCCGGAGGTGGTGACGGCGGTGTTTGCGGTGGGCAAGCCCGGGCCGCTGGACAAGGCGTATGACGTGAACGGCCGCTTCTACGTGGTCAACGTGCGGGAGCGCGAACAGGCGGACCCCAGCAAGTTTGACGAGGACAAAGAGCGCATTGAGGAGCAGCTGAAGACCGTCAACCGCGCGCGGGTGGTGCAGGACTTTGTGAAGGAGCAGCGGGATGCGTCCGGCACCGGCGTGAAGGTCAACCCGGTGGTGGTCAGCTACGAAGCGCGCCCCATGGGCCCCAATCCCATGGATGAGTTCTGACCCAAACGCGGTTTCGATTCTGCGCGTGGTTCGCGGACGGTTCCCCGCGTGGTCGTCGTAGCGCGGGGGCTTGTCCCCCGCCCGAATGAGACATGGGGCCGTTCAACCGCGCCGCCCCCTCCGGCACGACCCGGAAACTCCGGCGCCCCCCGCGGTCCAACTGGGACCACCGGGGGGCGCCGTCGTTTGACTACCGTCCGCGCGCCAGGCGCGGGGGTTCACTTCTTGTCGCCGCCGCCACAGGACTTCTCGCCGCCACAGGACTTCTCGCCACCGCAGGACTTTTCGCCGCCCTTCTTGTCATCCTTCTTCTTCTTGTCATCCTTCTTGTCTTCCTTCTTCTCCGCCACGGAGGAGGGAGCCGCGGCGAGCGCGCCCACGGAAGAGAAGGCGAAACCCGCCACCAAGGCCACGACCAGCTTCTTGTTCATTGTCTGTCTCCGCGTTCCCTGCCCGGGAACCCAAGGGTTGCCGGCACGGCCGGCAGCGTTGAGGTGGGCGGGCGCACCTACAGGGCCGCCCCCACCGCTGGAATGAGATGCAGACGGCGGCCGTGGGGTGCACGTGTTGCGCTCCCAGGGCCGCGGGATCCCACCGGGAGGGTGATCGTCAGGGGGCTAACGGACCCGGGGTTGCCGACGCGAATACGGACAAAGACGCATGAAAACATTTTACTATTTTGAGGCACGCTTGTTGCGGTAGGGGCGTGTGGGAGATCCCTGCCCGTGGCCTTTGACAAGCCACACTCACCGGGGCAGGGTGTGCCACTTTTTTTCCGGCCGAATGACGGCCGGGGTGGCGAAGGAGAGGCCGGATGGTCTTTGATGCGCGTGCACGCGGAGCCCTGTGGGTGGCCGTGGGGCTTTTGGCAGCTGGCTGCGGATTCAACGTGGGAGACATTGACCGGACGCAACCGGACAAGGTCAAGAAGACCGTCTTCCAGGATGGCGAGCCCTGGTACTTCCGCCAGACCGTGATTGACCTGCCAGCCACGAGCGACGTGTCGTTCATTGGCGAGCAGGGCGACACCACCAAGGTGGTGTGGAGGATTGACGAGGGATTCCTCTACGCGTACCGCGCGTACGAGCAGCTCAAGGGCGGCGAGGAATGGCAGCAGCGCCCGGGCGTGCCGTGGGAAGGGACCCCGGTGGCGGCATTTGCCATCAGCAGCCACTTTGACGTGCAGCGGGAATACAACCCGCAGACCGGTGAGCAGACCAACGTCATCAGCGAGAACACGACGGACCGGCCCTGGTACGAGCGCGAGTACATGCGCGTGGACTGGAGCACCAACCTGGTCACGGACTTCCGGTTTGTGGGCGCGTCGGTGAACCAGCAGCCGGTGGGCCGCTACGTCCGCGAGGGCGAGGCGTCCAAGGACGCGGCAAAGATCACCGACGGGTACGTGGACATTGTGCACGAGATGATCACGCAGCCCGAGGTGAACGAGCAGTACACCGCGTGGTTTGGGTTTCCCATCCTGGACTGCTGGCTGTACCAGAACATCTACACGGAGTGCCTTGGCAGCCGCGTCAAGGTGCGCAGCAGCTTCCTGAAGGTGGACAAGGACCACGCGTATGAGCCGCTGACGTTTGATGACCACAAGTTTGCCAAGTTTGGCTACTTCCGCGTGGACCGCTACGGCTATGACCGGCGGTACGGCGTGGTGGACACCGCGGTGGACTACCTCATTGAGCGCTTCAACCTGTGGCGCCAGCGCCCGGGCGAGGCGTCCTGCAGGGATGATTCGCTGGTGCACCCCTGGCAGAACTGCACCAATGACCGCATCCAGCCGGTGGTGTACTACGCCAATGAGGACATGCCCGCCTATCTGGCCAATGGCAACAAGCGCATTGGGGATGAGTGGAACCGCGTCATGAAGGAGGCGGTGTCCGAGATGACCGGCCGCCCGGTGGCGGACCTGCCGGATGTGTGGGTGTGGTGCCCGCACAACCCGGTGCAGGACGGTGACCCGGTGGCCTGCGGCGCGCCCGGCCTCAACCCCCAGATTGGGGACCTGCGCTACAACTTCATCTATTACATCCGCGGCATGCAGAAGAGCTCGCCGCTGGGCTACGGGCCGCACGCCCCGGACCCGGAGACCGGTGAGGTCATCAGCGCCAACGCGTTCATCTACGGCGGCGCCGAGGAGACGTACGCGCAGTACGTGTTGGACTTCATCAAGCTGCAGAACGGGGACCTGTCCGTCAACGACCTGTACAACGGCCAGAACATTGTCCAGCACTACCAGCGCATGACGGAGCAGCGCGCGCTCAATGACCGCGCGCGCCCCGTGGAGGATTGGGTGGCGACGGCGTCCCGCTTGGGCATCAAGGAGAAGGCGGCCACCATCCGCGAGCAGCTCAACCGCAACCAGCTCAAGACGGACCTCATCCCGGGCCGCCTGCAGAAGGTGAAGGGCACGGAGCTGGAGAGCGTGTTCTTCAACGAGGACATGCGCCGCGCGCTGCTGCCGCAGTTTGAAAGCGCGGCGGACGTGCCGCCGCAGTTCCGTCCCATGATGTCTCCCACGGTGTTTGCGGACCCGGCGTTCAGCCAGATGAACCGCGACCGCCTGTACCGCCTGTCCCGCGCGGGCGTGGAGATGACGGAGTTCTTTGAGGATGACGGCACGCAGGGCCTGGCGCGCCGGTTGAACTGCGCGCTGCCCGTCCCGGAGGACGGGTCCGCGGACCCGGTGCTGCGCCACCTGTGCAACGGGGAGCAGCTGAACGAGGAACTGGCCTACAACTACCTGCTGGAGGAGATCCACGTTGGTGTGACGCTGCACGAGGTTGGGCACAACATGGGCCTGCGGCACAACTTTGCGGGCTCCACGGACGCCATCAACTTCTTCCCGCGGTATTGGGAGCTGCGCTCCTCGGTGCGGGCGCAGGGTCAGCAGGAGCTGCATCCGGAGTTTGCGCTGTCCAGCGCAACGGAGAAGCAGAAGCAGCAGGCGGCCCTGGACCAGGGCATGCGCGAGTACCAGTACTCATCCATCATGGACTACGGCTCCAAGGCCAACAGCGACTTCCAGGGGCTGGGCAAATATGACCGCGCGGCCATCCTGTACGGCTACGGCCAGATGGTGGAGGTGTTTGATCCGGCGGTGGCCAAGGTGACCAAGGAGCGCGCGCAGCTGCTGCAGCCCATTGCGCGTCATTACCTGCAGTACCCCAACATCATTGCCAATGATGACAGCCTCAACCTGCTGGCCAAGATCAACACCATGTACGCCCGCAAGGTGATGCCCGAGTCCATGGTGCAGGCCAGCTCCACCCTGGTGGAGGTGCCGTACCGCTTCTGCTCGGACGAGTACGTGGATGGCGTGTACTACTGCTACCGGTTTGACCAGGGCGCGGATGCGTACGAGCAGGTCAAGAACAACGCGGCCATGTATGAGAACTACTACGTGTTCAACGGCATGCGTCGCAACCGCGTCGGGTTTGGCATGAACGTGATGGGCTACCTCAGCCGCATCTACGACCGGTACTTCAGCTTCCTGTCCGCGCAGAACAAGCACTTCCTCAATGACAACCTGGTCAACCGCTTCTGGGATGCGGGCTGCACCGAGCAGGGCGGCGTGCACTTTGCGGACTCCACCTGCGGGTTGGACCGCTTTGCCGCGGCCATTGAGTCCGCCAACGCATTGGGTCGCGCCATCCAGACGCCGGAACCCGGCTGCTACGTGCGGCGCAAGCCCGGCTGCTACCAGGACAGCTCCGAGGACTACCTGGGTCTGCCGGCGTCCATCCAGAAGATGGATGACGCCGCGTGCGCGGCGGGTGGTGATGGGCTCACGCTGGTCAAGGCGGACGACCCCTACACGCTCATTGAGAACAGCTTTGACTGCTCCGCGTGGCGTCCGCTGCTGACGGCGGGTGGCAATGACATCTGGGAGCCGTCCGTGGAGCTGCCGCTGGGCGTGGGCCGCTTCCACCTGGACAAATACAACCGTGATGCGTACGGCTACAGCTTCTACTGGAAGCCGGTCACCATTGGGTCCTGGTGGGACACCTGGCTGGCCATGGAAGCGCTGGGTGACCCGTACACGGACTTCATTGGCGTGGACAGCCGCGGGGACGCGCGCAGCTACCTCATCAGCTACCTGAACCTGTACCGCAATGACATTTCAACGGCGGTGGGTGGGTTCATCACCGAGCAGTACAACGCGTTCAGCCCGTACGTGGTGATGCAGAACAACCAGCCGCAGGTCCGCTTCCGTGACATGATCATCAACCAGGGCGACGCGCTGTCCCAGTTCCCGGCCCCGCGCGTGCCGGCGGGGGCCATTGGCCTGAACCCCGACGTGCCCTACACCACGCAGCTGCAGGCGCTGTTCATCTCCATCATGTACTACTCGCAGCTGACCGACGATCAGGACTTCAATCAGTCCATGATGATTGGCAAGGCGGGGACCACGGTGGACATCACGGTGCCGCCGGAGATCAAGAACGACCCCAACCGCTACGTGGAAATCACGGACCCGACCAATGGCGCGATCTACTTCGCCGTGAAGATGGTGCCGGACAAGGCGTGGTTCCTGGACGAGAACCCGTACTTCTCAGCCGGGTACGAGTGGGTGAAGCGCACGCGTGACATGTACATGACGCCGGACGGCAAGGCGATGAAGCCCGGCGCCAGCATCACCGCGCTGCGGAACGACATCCGGATGTGGGACATCGCCCGGGCGATGCTGCACCTGTACAACTACGGCGACGGGTACGGCTTCGCCTACTGAGCCCGGCTGACGCTGGGCGACCGCCGCCTTTCCCGCGAGGGGGAGGCGGCGGTTTGCTTTGGTGGGGCTCTCACTGCGGTCCGCGGTAGAGGTACAGCGTGATGGACGCGCCGGCCGGGTCAATGCGGTGGTTGCGCTGGAAGGTGGCCACGGGGATGAACTTGTGGCGGCGCTGGCTCTTGCCGGGCACGCGGCTCTCAAACAGGACCATGCCGGGGGCGGCGCCGCGCTCCGCGCGCGCCACCTCATCCAGGTGGTCCACCAGCACGGAGGTTACGGCGGGAGCGCGCAGCGCCACCGTGCGCGTGGTGGTGAAGCCGTAGAAGCGCGGGGGCGGGTCCAGGGTGGCCAGCATCCGCGCCAGCTCCACGGCGGGTGCGGCGGCGGACGCTTGTTCGGCGGCCAGCGGCACCGTGCCCAGCCCCAGCGCGACCGCCAGCGCGGGCGCGAGCCAGCGCCAGCGCGCGGCGCCCACCGCCAGCAGCGGCACCAGCGGGACCAGCAGCTGCACGGCGTGGCGCGGGTTCTCCGGGTTGGCGCCCACCAGCAGGTAGAGCGCCGCGGCGCCGGCAGCGCCCACCAGGGGCGCGCGGTGCGGCACGGGCGGCAATGCGGTCACCGCGGCCAGCACGAGCAACCCGCCGGCCACCGCGGCGGCGGGCGCCACCCCATCCGCTGCGTGCCACGGGAGGCCCAGCCCCCAGGCCAGCACGCACCAGCCCAGGCGGTCCACGCGTGAGGCGCCCAGTCCGTCGGTGAGCGCGGTGCCGCCCCAGGACGTGAAGTGTCCAACAAGGACCTTGCGCGCCGCTTCCGCGAGCTCCGCCGGGCCGGTGAGCAGGACCAGGGCCCCCAGCCACCCCACGCAGGCCAGCAGCGCGCCGCCGAAGATGGCGGCGGCCTCACGGCGGCGGGCGACGAGGAAGGGGGCCGCCAGGCCGGCGGGTGCGGCCACCCAGGCGGGGCGGACGCCCCACAGCGCGCCCAACAGCAGTCCCAGCGCAAACGTCCGCCACAGCGGGTGCGGCGGCGCCGGCGTGCGCCACGCGTCCACGGCGAGCAGAAGCGCGGCGGAGAGGAGGGCGGCGCCCAGGCCTTCGGTGAGGGGGCGTGAGCCGGCAAGCTGCAGGCCGGGGAGGACCAGGGCCAGCAGCGCCGCGCCCACGGCGGCGCGCGGGGAGTGCAGGCGGGCCGCGGTGGCCGCCGCGCACAGCACCAGCCCGGCCGCGCCCAGGATGCCGGGCCAGCACAGCGCGTCCACGGGCGAGGCGCCCAGCGCGCGGAAGGCGCGGGCTGCCAGCAGGTAGAGCGGGTAGCCGGGGAAGTGCGGGGTCCGCGCGGCCAGATCGTAGTGGTCCACCGCGAGCAGGAAGCCGACCGAGTCAAACCCCTCCACGTCCGGGGCGCGGCCGGCCCAGCGCAGCACCACAGCGGACAGCGCGCACAGCGCGATGGCTACCGCGGCATGGGTGCGGGAGGACGGAGCAGGCGCGGCCGTCACGGCGCGATGTAGCCCTGCCCGCCGCCCGCGGTGGCGCCACCCGACGGCGTCCCCGGCGCGCCGCCGCCCGCTGACGGGGGCGTGGCAAGGTCCTCCAGCGTGAAGTGCGTGGTGAGCGTGGTGGCCACCTCGCCCAGCAGGGTGCCGGTTTCACCGCCCAGGATGTCCGCTTCACGCACCAGGCCGGGCGAAGACGCCTCCGTGTCCGGGTCTCCCGCCCACGCCGGCCGCCGGATGGCGACGCGCACGTCATAGCCGGCGCCGGACAGGCCCAGGTCCTCACGGATGCGCAGGTTGCGCGCGTAGCGCATGCCGTCTGCGATGCCCACGACGGGACTGAGCGGCACGCGGAGGGCGCCGTGCTGGTCCAGGCCGGTCACCACCGCGTCGACCCGCAGCCAGGCGGCGAACTCGCCGGGAACGCGGGCCCCCACGACGGCGGAGGTGGAGCGGAGGTCCAGCGCGAGGAACAGGTCCGCGGCGGGGGGCAGGAAGAAGCCGCCGGGGAGGGTGGCCGGGGCGTCCACGCCGTGGGCGGGCTCCAACACCAGGCGCGCCGTGACGGAACCACCGGCGATGGGCCGCTCCACGAGGACCAACGGTGCGGCGACCACAAGTGTGGCCGGTGCGCCCGCGTCCCGGCCCGCATCCGGCACGGAGGCATCGCAGTCGTCCTGGCAGGCGAACTCGTCATCGCAGCCGGCGGCCGCGAGGGTGGCGCCGAGCAGCGCGGCGGTGGCCCACAGGTGGCGGCCGATCATGGGGTCACCCCGGCGAGGACCGTGGGGTCGCACGTGTCGTCTTGGGACAGCCAGGTGGGCACCAGGCCGGCGCGCTGCTGGGCCAGCACGCGCGCGGCGGCCGTGGGCGTGAAGGCGGCGCGGTCACGCGCGGCGAGCACCCCGTCCACCGTGTCCGCGGGCGCGCCCACGACGTGGGCCAGGGCGCGCGCGTGGATGCGGGCCCGGACGCGGTCCGCCTGGAACGCGGCATCCGCGCCGGCCCCCAGGGCGTCCCAACTGGCCGCGCAGGTGGCATAGGCGGCGGCCTTGTACAGGAGCGCCTCAGCCGCGTGCCGCGCGGCGCCCAGGGCGGGCGCGACCCCGTCCAGAATGGCGTTGGCGCCGTCCAGGAAAGCGCGCTCCAGCGGCGCCAGCAGTGCGCAGGTGGGCAGCGGCGGCGCGCCGGGCGGGCCGGCCAGGCAGGCCTGCTCCATGGCCCCATGGAAGGGGGCCAGCGCGGCGTGGTGCAGCACGTAGGCCCGGTCCCACGCGGCGGATGCGTCGTCGGGCGCGGTGGCCAGCGCCGCCTGGGCCGCGTCCAGTTCGCGGAGGGCGCCGGCCAGGAACGCGCGCAGCAGCGATCCCTCCAGCAGGCGCAGGCATTCGCCGCGCTGCGCGCCGCAGTCACCGCGGTGCACCTGGCCGGCCAGCGCGGCGACGATCCCCGCGTCCACGTCCGTCCACGGGCCGGCGGGTTCCGAGGCGCGCACCCAGGGACGCAGGTTGGCGCGGTATTCGTCCCGCGCGGCGGCGGCCTGGTCCGCGAGGAACAGCCCGGAAACGCGGTCCGCGGACGCAGCCAGCGCCAGTGCTTCCGGCGCGGGCCGGCGCGGCAGGTGTTGCAGTGGCCCCAGGCGCATCCGCACGTCAACCAGGAGGACGGGCGCGGCCGCGCGCCACACCGGGGAGGCCGGGAGCGCATCTGCCAGCAGGGGCAACTCCGGGGCGGGCGTCGCCGTGAGCAGCAGCCGGTACTCGTAGCCCGCCGGGTCCCCGGATGACGCGACCGGCGGCAGGCGCACGTGGCTGGCGTAGGTGTTTCCCGCGCGCGTTCCAACGTGGGGCCGCAGGTCGAATTCGACGACGCCATCCGGGCCGGGGTGCTGCAGGTTCTCAATGCGCGCGTGCACGCGCTGGTAGGGGACGGGCGCGCCGGCCGGTCCCAGGCCGTGGAGGCCCGGGGCTGCGGTTTCCAACAACACCCGCAGCTTGGCGTCCGCCTCCGCCTCACCGACGACGCCGTTGACGACGACCGGGTGGTCCGCGGCGACGTCCGTGACGGTCACGACGGTGCGCAGCGTGCCGCCGGGGGCCAGGACCTGCGCCACGGTGACGGGAGCGGGCAGCGCGGTGGCGCGTGGTGACCGGGGCGCGGCGTGGGCGCCCGGGCCCAGCAGCACGGTGATGACGACGGCGATGGGACGGCGGCAAAGGCGGGTGTGCATGGTGTGCGGCCTCTAGATGCGCGCGCGGACCCCAAAGACAATCTGCCGGGGTGCTCCCGGCTGGATGCCCTGGGGTGCGCGGCTCGCGATGTAGCGCTCGTCGGCCAGGTTCTTGCCGGCGACGGAGAAGGTGAGACCCGGCGCCAGCGTCCACGCGATGCGCGCGTCGACGAGCAGGCGCCGCCCGATGACGCCGACGGTACCGTCCGCACTGGGCAGCTTGGTGGCGGCGTTGTCTGTGAACTGCGGCGACACATACGACAACGACACGTCCCCATCGAACCCCAACGGATGGGAGAAGCCGACGGAGGCGCCCGCGGAGTGCTGCGGGGCGTAGGGCAGCAGCTTGCCGGCGAACATGCCGCCGACCCACCGCGCGTCCACGTACGTGTACGTGAGCGTGTACGGCACGCGGAACGACCGGCCGGAAAGCGCAGCGAGGTCAAACTGCACCATGGCCTCCACCCCGGTGTGGCGTGTGCGCCCGCCGTTGATGAGCCGCGGCCCGGTGTCACCGGGCAGCCGCGCGGTGGCGCCGCCGGCTTCCGACGGGGGCACGACCTGGTTCTGATAGTCCAGGTGGAACGCGGCCACCTCGGCCTGCAACCAGTCACCCACGGCCAGCCGGCTGCCGGCCTCCATGTTCCAGGACCGCTCGGCTTCCAGGCGCAGGTTCTCACCGGACGGGGTGATGGCGTCCTTGGTCCGCGGCGGTGCAAACCCGCGGTGGATACCCGCAAAGAACATCAGCCCGTCCCACAGCAGGTAGGAAACGCCCAGGCCCGGGATGACGGCAAACACCGGTGAGTGTTCGAGGTTGTTGACGTCCGCAGCGACGAGGCCGCCCGCGCTGGGAACGCGCGTGCGCAGCGTGTGCCGGTCAGCCAGGAGGTTCTCCAGCCGCAGGCCCGGCGTGATGCGCAGCGTGTCAAACAGCGTGAAGCGGTACTGCCCGTAGAGGGCGAGCGCCAGGCCGGAGCGGATTTCGTCTTCGGTGAGCGCGCCGGAGGCGGCGGCGGCCGTGGCGCCATCCAGGCGCTGCTCCTCGGCCCGTTCGAAATGCAGGCGTGCGCCGGCGATGAGCTGGTGCTCCGTGAACCACCACCGCTTCTCAAACACGAACCGCGGTTCCACGCCGCCGACGGTGAAGCGGCGGTTGCGGTGCACGTTGGAGTCGCGGAACCACAGCGTGTCGCCGGGCCGGGCCGGTTCACCCGGAGCGCCGGTGACCACGCGCTCGTAGCGCAGGCCAACGTCCTGGCGGTCGAATTCCTGGCGCCGCCAGTTGCGCTGGATGACGAAGGCGTAGGCGATGGTCTGCAGCCGCAGCGAGGGGATGAGGAGGACTTCGTGGTTCACCTGGGCGGCCGCGCGGCGCACCCAGAAGCGGTCATGCCGCGCGAAGTTGTCCGACGGGTCATGCCGGTACTGCGCCGTGGTGAGTCCCAGGTAGGTGGAGTTGGAGTACTCGTCATACGCGCCCACCTTGAGGGTGAGTTGGTGCCCGGGCGCCGGCAGCAGCCGCACCTTGCCGGTGACATCCACCATCTGCAGGCCCAGCGCGCGCGGGCCGTCAAAGCGGCGGTGCACAACGTCCAGCCGCCAGCCGGCCGGCCCCAATGTGTCCCCGGCGGAGAAGTGGCCCATCCAGTAGCCGAACGTGCCCGCGCGCACGTCCGTGGTGACGGTGAGGCGGCGGGGCGGGTCTGCGCTGAGATAGTTGAGCACGCCGCCAATGGTCTGGGGTCCCTGCAGGATGGAATCGGAGCCCTTGGCGACGTCGATGCGGCGCATCCGTTCGATGGCCGGTGCGTAGTACAGCTCCGGCTCGCCGTAGGGCTGCAGGGCGATGGGCGCGCCGTCCTCCAGGACCAGCACCTTGCGGCTGCGGTTGGGATCAGTGCCGCGGAAGCCCACGTTGGGCCGCAGGCCGATACCCTCCTCGTCGACAACGTTGACACCGGGGACGCTCCGCAGGACCTCGTTGGCGCTTTGCGGAGCGGCCCGCAGCAGCTTCTGCTCGTCCACGCTGGACACGGAGCCTGCCACCATGGAGACGCGCGCCGCGCGGCGGAGCCGGTCGCGCACCACGGTCTCAAACGCACCGCTGCCCAGGCGCCGCAGCGGGTAGGTCCCGGACAGTGTTTCCCCCGCGCGGAACTCCTCCACAATGGAGAACTGTTCATACGTGGTGGCGGTGAGGCCCACCACGCGGGCGCCCGGCGGCACGCCCTCCAGCGCAAAGCGGCCGTCCGCGTCCGTGGTGGTGATGAGCGCCTCGCCGTCGTTCGCCTGGACGTAGACCTCCACGTCCGGGATGCCGTGGCCAAGCGCGTCGTCCACGATGCGACCGGTGAAGGCCGCGGGGAGGGCGGGCGGGGTGCTGTGCGGGGGGGCGCTGGCGGTGACGGCGGGGAGCGGCGCCGCGGGCGGCCGCCCGCCAAACGTGTAGCGGTATTCCAGCTGGACTGCGGCGGGCGCTCCGTCCACCTCGGCGGGTTCAAACACCAACGCGCATGCGGCCCCCATGGCGATCCAGTCCAGCGCCTCGCCGGCGCTGTTGACGACGTCGACGCGCACCACGTCGCCGGCCTGGTCCACGGTCAGGCGCAGCGTCACGGTGGTGTCCTGCGCGGGCTGCAGCGTGGCGGGCAGGTCCACCACGGGCTGCGCGGTGAGCGCGGGCGGGCGCGTGAGCACGCCGTCCGCCGCCGCGGGTGCGGCGGCCAGGCCCAGCCCCGCCACCAGCCAGGCACTCCTGCCACGCGTGTGCACCCTGCCTCCGCCGCGGACCCGCCGCTTGTGGACCCGTATTCACCGTGCTAGCCGATTTTGAAAATGAAAGTCAATATCAATTGGGCGGAGGCGGGCAAGCGGCGGGCGCGCGTGGTGGGCGCGGGCATGACGGGGCTGTGTGCGGCCGCCATGCTGGGCGAGCGCGGCTGGCGCGTGGAGGTACTGGAGGCGGCGGACGGTGCCGGGGGGCTGCTGCGGCCGGTGCCGTTCCATGGTGTGGCGTGTGACCGCGGGTCCCACCGGGTGCACGCGGAGGCGTATGCATGGTTGCGGGACGCGGCGGGCGTGCGCTGGGTCAGCCGGCCGCGGCGCGGGATGATGGTGCTGGGTGGGCGCCACGTGCCCTACCCGCTGGCGCCGTGGTCGTTTGCGCGGGGGGTGGGGGCGCGGGCCACGGTGGAGATGGCGGCGGGGTTCCTGCTGCGGCCCGGGATGCTGGCGGCGTTCCGCCGCTGGGAGTCCGCGCGGCCGGCGGACGGCGCGGACGAAGGCTTTGAGGCGTTTGTGCGCGGCCGCGCGGGAACGCGCGCGTACGAGGCGTTCTACCGGCCGTACGCGGAGAAGGTGTGGGGTGTGCCGCCCGCGGAGCTGTCACGCAGCGTGGCCAAGCAGCGCGTGTCCACGGCGGCACCCCTGCGCGGGTGGACGGCGGCGCGCCGGCCGCAGAGTTTCCTGTACCCCGCGGGGGGCATGGCCGCGCTGCTGGATGCCCTGGTGCGGCGCGCGGCGCAGGCCGGCGTGGAGGTCCGCTACGGTGCGCGCTTCACGGCGGCGGACGTGGACCCGCGCGTGCCCACGCTGTTCACGGGCGGCCTGGGCGCGCTGACTGGCCAGGTGGGCCTGGAGCACCGCGGGCTGCACCTGGTGTTCCTGGCGCTGGACACGGCGCGCGTGTCGGCCGTGGACACCTGGTACCTCCCCGGGACCGAGTGGACGATGGGCCGCGTGTCTGAGGTGGGGAACTTTGGCACCGAGCGCCGCGGGCGGGCGCGTGCGGTGCTGTGCGTGGAGGTCCCGCAGGGCCGCGGGGACCCGGCGCGGGTGCCCCACGTGGACGACGTGACGGCGCAGCTGCGCCGGGCGGGGATCCTGCCGGCGCGCTGCCGCGTGCTGGACCACCACCACGTGTGGGTGGACGGCGTCTACCCGCTGCACCGGCGCGGGTGGCGGCGGGAGCTGGCGTCCGCGCTGGAGCACGCGGCCGGACTGGGCGTGCTGCCGCTGGGCCGGCAGGGGCTGTTCCTCCACTGCAACCTGGACCACTGCGCCCGCATGGCGCGCGCAGCGGTGGAACACCTGGATGGCGGCGGAGACGCGCGGGGTTGGCTGGCGCTGGTTCCCGGGTTCCTGGACGCGCGCGTGCGTGACTAGGCCACCATCTCCTGCACCAGCCGGCGCAACGCGGCACGTTCAAATGGCTTCTCCAGGCGCCGCGCCCGCGTCCGCTCAAACAGGTCCCGCGCCTGCGGCGTGAACGCCCCGCCGGTGACAAACACCACGCGCTCCGCCAGCGCGGGGTACTCCTCCTGCAGCAGCGCGTGGAACTCCATGCCGGTGATGTCCGGCATCATCAGGTCACACAGGATGACGTCAAACGTCTCACCGCGCCGCAGGCAGTCCAGCGCCGCGCGCGCGCTGGTCAGCGCCACCACGTCGTGCTCGCGGCCCAGCATGCGTCCCACGGCCAGGCCCACCTTTTCCTCGTCATCCACCACCAGCACGCGTGCGCGGGTGACCGGAGCGGCGGGCACTGCCAGCGCGGCGGTCTGCGCGGTGGGCGCCGGTGCGGCGGGGAGGGTGACGCGGAAGGTGGTGCCCTGCCCCACCTCGGTGGTGAACCGGATGTCTCCGCCCAGCTCGCGCACAATGCCCTGGCAGATGGACAGGCCCAGCCCGGTACCCTGGCCCGGGGGCTTGGTGGTGAAGAACGGGTCAAACACGCGGTCACGCAACTCAGCGGGGATGCCCGTGCCGGTGTCCTCCACCTCGACAATGGCCGCCCCGTCGGGCGCGGTGAAGGTGCGGACGCGGACCTCGTTCTCCCCTGCGCGGCCTTCCGGGATGGCGTGCGCGGCGTTGACCAGCAGGTTGAGGAACACCTGCCCCAGGCGCGAGTCATTGGCGCGCACGGTGGGCGTGGGCTGCAGGTCCTTCACCAGGCGCGCGCGGTGGCGGATCTCCGTGAACGCCATGTTGATGGAGGACTCCAGGATGGGCGCCAGTTGGAGCGGCTCCAGCCGGTCCTCGTGTCCCCGGGAGAAGGTGCGCAGGTCCCGGACAATGTTGCGGACGCGGCCGGCGCCCTCCAGCGCCTCAGACAGCGCGGTCCGCAGGTTGTCCACCTGGCGCACCTGTTCGCCAATCTCCGCCGCCGCGGCGGCGTCCGCTGTGCGCCCCTGCAGGGCCTCCAGGAACGCGGCCACCGCCTGCAGTTCCGCGGCGGCGTGGTCCACGTTGGCAATGACGAATTGCATGGGATTGTTGATTTCATGCGCCACGCCCGCGGCCAGCGTGCCGACGGCAACCATGCGGTCCATCCGCATCATCTCCGCGGTGAGCGAACGGCGCTGGGTGACGTCCACGCCCATGGAAACCAGCGCCGGCCCGCCGTGGAACACAATGGGCACCACGGCCATGTCCAGGTGGGCCCAGTCCCCATCACGCCGGCGGATGCGCACCTCATGCGGGGGGGCGGCCTGCGCGGTGGCCAGCACGGCGCGCAAGCGCTCTTCCGCGGCGGCGCGGTCATCCGGGTGGAACAACTCCGAGGACTGCGCACCCAGCAGGTCCTCGCGCCGGTCATGGCCCAGCGCGCGGACGGCGGCGTCGTTGGCGTAGATGATGATGCCGTCGCGGTGGACCAGCGTGGCAATGGGCGAGCGCTCGATGAGGACGCGGAAGCTCTCCTCGGACTGGGCCTGGGACGCCTCCGTGCGGCGCAACAGCTGGCCGTAGCGGCGCACGTCCACGGCCACCAGGCTCAGCGCCACCAGGCAGAAGCCGTACTCCAGGAAGAACACCGGCGTGGACGGCAGGATGCCAGTGCTCAACAGCGTGTCCCACGTGGCCGCCGCCAGCCAGCCGGCCAACGCGGTGCCGTGGAGGATGCGCTCGTCACGCTCGCGCGCGCTCCACGCCGTGCGTGCGGTGGCCACCCCGGCCAGCAGCAGCAGCACCGCGAGGAACGGGCCGGTCAGGACGGCCGGCCGCATCTGTGGGAACGGATGCCCCAGCCACCACACGTCAATGAAAAAGGGCTGCGTGGATACCACCAGGTCCGTTCCCACGACGAGGAACAGCGCCACGGCGGCCAGCACGCCCGCCACGGCCGGGGGAACCGGGAGCGCGCGGCCCGTGGCGGCCGCGGCGAACCCCGTCAGGGCCGAGGCAATGACGAGCAGCGCCACGAACTCAACGCGCTGCACGGCGGGAACCTGGGCCGGGTCCGTCAGCGTGTACTGGACGGCCGCGGCCCCGCTGTACGCAGCACACCCCAACGCCACCAGCGCGGCCCACAGATGGAAGCGCTGCGCCCGGCGTTGGAGGAGGAGCCAGCCCTCGTAGACGGCCGTGACCAGCGCAATGAGCGTGATGGCAAGGTCACCGGCGGTGAGGATGGGAAGCGTCATGGAATCCGCGTGCGTCATTGAAGCATGGCTGCGGGCAGGGGGAAAGCTGCTCAGCGGTCAACCTTGTCCAACGCGGCCGTCACGCGCCCGTAGCCGGTGTTGGCCTCGCCGCGCAGCGGGAGGCGCTGCTCGTCGTCGCTGACCCAGAAGGTACCGTCCGCGCCGGAGATGGGCTTGCCATCACGGAACACGTGCGCATCCAGGCGCAGGGCGGGCCAGCTCCGCCCCGCCGCCCGCACCGCTTCCCGCCCGGTCACCTGCGCGCGCACCTCAAACTGCCGGTTGTTGGCAAACATGGGTGCGCCCACGGCGTCACCCACCTCCAACCGCTGGCCGCGGATCCAGAACAGCACCGCCAGCGGGTCCCACGGCCGTCCCTGCGTGGCCACCAGCTGCGTGCGCTCGTTGTCATTGCGGCGTTCCAGCGTGACCACGCGGTCATCAAAGAACGCCTCCTCACGGTAGCGGCGGAAACTGTTCTCCTGCTGCCAGAGCTGTGTGCGCACCGTCCGCGCCTCCGCGGCGGAGAACACGGACTGGAAGCGGTCCCGCACGCGGAACACAAACCGCAGCAGCGCGGTGTTCTCCACGTCACCGGTGAACTCCAGCGTGCCGGCGGGGCCGGCGGCCACCGCAATGCGCGCGCGCGCGCCGATGATGCCCAGGTAGCCAACGGAGAAGGTGAAGCGCTCGCCGGGCCGTGCCACCAGCGCGCGGGCTTCGGCTGAGGCGGGGGTGATACCCGGTGGCGTCACGATGGGGTCTCCCGACGCAGGCACATCACTCCCGACGAGCGCGGCGCACGCGAGCCAGGCCGCGGCGCGCACGCGCGGAGTGCCTGGGAAAGACGTGGTGCCGTGCGGCATGGATGTCCGGCAAGCTAGCGCGCGCGCGCGCCGGGTCACAACGGGGCCGCCGCGTCACCACGTGTCCTGGCAGGTCCCGGACCGGCACTCCGGCGGGCCCTTCCACTGGCAGCACGCGCGCTTGGCGCACTTGATGTTGGCCACCACCCTGCGCACGGAGTCCGCCTTGCCGGCGTTGACCGTCCACCCGCAGTTGCACGGGTCTGGGACGCGCACGCAGCGGTCCGGTCCGCCGCAGCCGGCGGAGTTCTTCAGGATGATCACGTCGCCCGCGGTGAGTCCCGCGCCGCCGCGGATGCCCGCCATGCCGGCCACTTCGCGGCGTGCCTTCGCCTTGGCCTGCTCGTCGTCCCGGTCCGGGCAGGACGGGGGCGGGCCACTTCCCAGCGTGGCCTCCAGGATCTCCGCCGCCGGGTCCACAAAGACGCAGCGCCCGGCGCGGCATACCGCGGCGCCCTTGCCGGTGCCCCACGTGCAGCACGGGTCCGCGTCACACGTGAACTTGCCGCGCACGTCCCGCACCCACGCGTCCGCCTGCGCGGCGATGACGGCAAAGCCGCAGTTGCACGCCTCGTCAACGGAAAGGCAGGTGTCGCCCTCGCGGCACTGGCGCGCCTGGTCCATGAACGCAAGATCATCCGCAGTGAGGGCGCCGCCGCCGTGGAGTCCCTGCGCCACCGCGGGCGGTGGCGGCGTCAGTTGCCTGGCGGCGGCGGCAACGTCCGGGCAGTCCCCTTCAACCCGCGGCGGCCGTGCCAGGCCGGTGGAGGCCACCAGCAGGTTGGCCCGCGGGTCCTCCGCCGACTCGCCGCCTGGCAGCCAGCGCTTCACACCGGACGGCCCGGTGTCCTGGTCCTTGCACGCGGGCCCGGCAAGCGCGACGACGACAAACAGCGGGCAGGCGCAGGCTCCACGGTGCATGATCCACCTCCGCCCGGGAGCCGAACCCCAGCGCGTGTCGTCGTCAAGTACCGGTTGCGCGCGAAGCGTGGTCGCAGGGGCGTACGGGTCAGGCGCGTTTCCTGCGCGCCACTCAATGGCACAACTGCGTGCGCGTCTCGGACGCACCGCTGTTGCAGTCCGGCGAGCAGGAGCACGAGGTGTCAAACGTGTACGACGTGCCGCATCCGACGCTTCCCCAGTTGATGGACCCCGTCAGGTTGCATCCGCCGGTGCCGCAGTCCCCGGAGCAGGTGGACGCGGTGGAGTCCGTGTACAGCTTCTCCAGACCGGATGAGCAGTTGTGGTCCGTGTTGTCGCCGTACCAGTCCCCGTTGCCCGGGTACATGTCGGGGCGGTCGTCGTTGCAGTCGTCCGTGTTGGTGACCCGGCCCCCGCCGCACCCGCCGCAGTCCGTGCGGCCGGAGTCCGCGGGGTTGCCGTGGCCGTCACCGTCATTGTCCGCGTAGCAGGTCACCGCCGCGCCCACGCTGTTGCAGCCGCCGTTGCCGTCGCATTCGCGGCAGGTGCCACAGCCGGTGCCGTTGCCGTCATGCTGGCAGCCGCCGCTGCCGTTGCATTCACCGGACGAGCAGTTGGTGGCGGTGCACACGCCGTTGGGATCCGTTCCCGCCGCTACCACCTCGCAGCCGCCGCTGCCGTCGCAGGCGCCGGTGGCCGCGCACGCGTTGGGAGCGCAGTCACCGTGCGGATCGGCGCCGGCGCCCACGTCGTCACATGCACCCGCGGCGGAGCACACGGCGCACACGCCACAGCGCGTGCCGGCGGTGCGGAGCTGGCAGCCGCCCTGGCCGTCGCATTCGCCGGTGGTGCATGCGCCGGCGGCGCACGCGCCCACCGGGTCCTGCCCGGCGGCAACACCCTGGCAGCCCACCGGAGGCGGGCCGGAACTGGAGCGCGGTGCCGCGGATGAGGATGGCGGGCCCGCGGAAGACGACGTCATGGCAGAGCCGGACAGCGGTCCTGACGAAGAGGCACCGGGACCGGAAACGGGGATGCTGGTGGCACCGCCGGAGGACCGGGACTGCGCCGTGGTGGCGGAGGACGATGCCGCAGATGACGACGCGGGCCGGGATGTGAGCGATCCCGACAAGCGGGAGCTGCCGGTGGCGGAGGAAGCGCCGGCGGACGCGCTGGACGCTGCGGAGGCGCCGCCAGAGGAGGACGAGGACGCCAGGCCGTCGGGGGATTGGCACGTGCCATCCGGGGAACAGACGCGTCCTTCCACGCAGTCGCCGTCCTCCGTGCACACCGCGGCGGGGAGACAGGCGGCGCAGGCGGCCAGAATGCATGGGAAGGCATGGAGTGGTCGCATCGTCGGGCGAACGATGCCACGGCCGCGCGGCGGCGTCAGGTGCCTCGCGTCACTGGGGAACCACCGTGAGCAGCTGCAGGGATTCGTCCACGAGGAGGTTCATGGCGCGGTTCATGTCACCGTCATGGCTCCGGTACCGCCGACGGGCGAGTTCCGCCGCGCCGATCCACTCCACGTGCACGTGCGGGTTCCCGTTGCGCCAGGCTCCCAGCGCGCCACCCACGACGACGACGCGGCCCGTGTCCGCATCAAACACCCGCACCTCCGCGCGGAACGGGTCGCCCGCCTTGCGCGCGGGGTCCGCGCGCTGGTCCACCAGGGCCACGCGGCTGCCGCGCACCGCGTCCAGCCCAATGGGTATCAGCCCATCCAGCGCGTCCGGCAGCGGCACTTCCACGACGTCACGGCCCGGCTCCACCGTGATGACGGAGCGGTGGCTCCCGGAGCGCACCACCAGCGCGCAAAAGCCCGCGCCGTGCCGTGTGGCGGCCTGCACCAGCGGGCGTTCGCCGGGGCCCGTGCACCACAGGCGAACCACGGACCGGTAGTCCGGCGCCAGGCCCGCCACGCACGTCTGGCCGCCGTCCCGGTCCACCACCAGAAGCGCGCCCGGTGAGCGCTCCGGGAACACCGCGTGCAGCGGCAGCTGCATTGCGTCTCCCACGGGGTCCAGCGTGCGGCGCACGGGGTCCCAGCGGAACAGGCTGCGGTTCCAGTAGGAGAACAGCTGGCTTCCGTCTGGCAGCGGGCGGTTCCGCAGGGACCCGCCGTCCAGCGTGACGCCGGTGCGCACCCCGTCCACGACGAGCGTGCCCCGGACGGTGTTGCGGTTGGACACCGGCTCACTGGTGCCCGCCGCGGTTTCCACAGACAAGCGCAGCGACGTGTCATCACGCTCCCACGGCGGGGCAAGCCGGAAATCAGGCGCGGGGGCGGCGGCGAGGGCGAGCAGCAGCGGGGCAAGGTGCACGGCAGGCTCCAGGTGGTTGCGTGCCGGCTCCAACGGCCCATGCGCGCGTCCGGTCTGCCAGTCCGCCGCGAGCGCGGACGGCGTGAAAACCGGCTTCCCGGGAGGGGTCCCGTGCGGTAGGGTCCGCGCCCCCCATGGGCCGGCCACGTGTTCCCGGTGTCGTTGTCGTCGTGCGCGGCGGTGTTGCCGCGGGCGGCGCACACCCCGGATTGGCCGGCCCCACCCTGCACAGCCACGGAGCAAGCCAGTCATGAGCAACACCCACGCGCGGCACGAACCCATCGCCGTCATCGGCGTCAGCGCCCTGTTTCCCGGATCGCTGGACGCCACCGGCTTCTGGCGGGACATCCTGCGCGGCACGGACCTCATGCAGGACATCCCGCCGAGCCATTGGCTGCTCGACGACTACTACAGCGCAGATCCCCGGGCCCCCGACCGCACGTACGCGCGGCGTGGCGCGTTCCTCAAGGACGTCCCGTTTGACCCGGTGGAGTGGGGCATCCCCCCGTCCGTGGTCCCGGCCACGGACACCTGCCAGCTGCTGGCGCTGGTGGTGGCGCAGCGGGTGCTGGAGGACGCATGCCGCGGCAACCCGGACCGCATCCCGCGGGACCGCACCAGCGTGATTCTCGGCGTCACCGGCGCGCAGGAGCTGATGGGCGCCATGGTGGGGCGCCTGCAGCGTCCCATCTGGCGCAAGGCGCTGCTGGAGATGGGGCTGCCGGAGACGCAGGTGGAGGACGCGTGCAAGCGCATGGCCTCGCACTACGTGGGCTGGCAGGAGAACACGTTCCCCGGCCTGCTGGGCAACGTGGTGGCCGGGCGCATTGCCAACCGCCTGGACCTGGGCGGGACCAACTGCATCACGGATGCGGCCTGCGCCAGCACGTTCTCCGCGGTGTCCATGGCGGTCAATGAACTGCGCCTGGGTGACTCCGACGTGGTCATCACCGGCGGCGCGGACACGATGAACGACGTGTTCATGTTCATGTGCTTTTCCAAGACGCCCGCGCTGTCACTCACCGGTGACTGCCGTCCATTTGCCGCCGACGCCGACGGCACCATGCTGGGCGAGGGCCTGGGCATGGTGGCGCTCAAGCGCCTGGCGGACGCCGAACGCGACGGCGACCACGTCTACGCGGTGATCAAGGGCGTGGGCACGTC
>JACRCW010000025.1 GCA_016218805.1 Deltaproteobacteria bacterium
GCGTCACCCGTCAAGGTTCGATCTAGACGAACACTGGTCTCCTCATCGGCTGGCCGGGGCAGCTCGGATTCCCACCCCACGGGCGTACTTGAGACGCGGCCGCGCCCCCGCCCGGGTACTGATGTGGCCCGGCACGGCGGGCGCCGGAGCAACCCTCGCGCCAACCGAACCACACTGATTCCACGTGCTGGACGCCGCCGGGGCACACGCGTTTTTCGGACAACTGACCGGAATGCAGTCACCTGGGGACGGGGGCGCGCCAACCCGAGTCACGTTGTGCGTGCGGCCCGGCGGTGCGCCAGGGTCGCAGCAAGGGCAAGCGCGGCGGCCATGGAGCGCGGGTCCGCAACGCCGCGACCGGCGGCGTCGTAAGCAGTGCCGTGGTCGCAGGCGGTACGCGGCACGCGCAGGCCCAGGGTGAGTTGGCAGCCGCGGCGGCGCTCCCAGAGCTTGAACGGCCCCAGTCCCTGGTCATGGTAGGCGGCCAGCACCGCGTCCGGGCGGTCCGCGCGCGAGTGCCAAGCCGCGAACACGCCATCCGCGGGCAGGGGGCCGCGCACGCGCAGGCCCTCCGCCTGCAGCGCGCGCACCGCGGGCGCTAGCACTTCCCCATCTTCGCGCCCGAGCAGGCCGCCCTCAGACGCGTGGGGGTTGAGGCCCAGCAGTTCAATGCGCGGGTCAGGGATGCCCAGGTCATCCCGCAGGCCGTCCCGCAGCACGCGCAGCGTTTCCTCGACGGTGGACCGCGTGATCCGGGTGGGCACCTCGCGCAGGGGCAGGTGGATGGTGAGCAGCGCCACGCGCATGCCCGGCGCCACAAACAGCATCACGGGGCGCGGCGCGCTGCCCAGGCGGGCGTGGAAGAACTCGGTGTGACCGGGGAACGGGCCGCCGCGCAGCGCGCGGAACGCCTGCTTGCGTGCGGGCCCGGTGGCCACCGCCTGCAGGACGCCGCGCGCCGCCAGGTCCACCGCGGTCTCCAGCGCCCGCCGCGCGGCGGCGTCAGCGCGGGGACCCGGCCGGCCCGGCTGGAAGTCATCACGCGGGCCGGCGGTGTCCACCCGCACCAGGGGTGCATCCATGGTGGTGTCCACGGCGGCGGCGGACACCACCGGCGCGCGCAGTTCGCGCGGCGCCACCGCCTCCCACGCGCTTGCGGAACCCAGGATGACCCAGCGGGCGCGGCGGCGCAGTGCGGGGGACGCCAGCGCGCGCGCCACAACCTCGGCGCCAATGCCGCACGGGCACCCCAGCGTGATGCCCACGCGCGGCCGCCACCGGGCGGCCGCGGGATTCATGGGATGGCGTCCCTCGCGGGGACCAGCATCACGTCAATGTCGTGCGTCTTGGCGGGCGCCACGTCAATGGGTTCGCAGCCCACGGCGAGCACCTGCCCCGGCAGCGTGATCTCGTCCTGGTCGCGGTCGTTGCAGGCGTCCACGTAGCTGGCGGTGACCAGCACCACCTTGCTGCCCATCTCCACCTTGCCCAGCGTGCCCTTGTCGCGGCCCTCGCACAGGCGCACGTGTTCGGTGCTCTGGCTGCGCATGGTGGTGTCCGCCAGGCGCGCGGTCATCAGCGCCAGGCAGTCGCGCTCGCCGCCGCCGTCCATGGCGCGGGGGAACACCAGCACGTCAATGGCCTTCACCAGCGCAAACCGCTCGTCCGAGAGCAGGGAGAGGTCCAGGGTGGTGCCGGGGCCCACGCGCACCTGCCGCCCGAACGGCGGCTGCCAGCAGGAGGCCAGCGGCGCCAGGGCCAACAACAGGGCAAGCAGCCGGCCGCGCGTCATGGATTCCCCCGCGTGGTGGTGACCTCCACCTTGCCGTTCCTGGAGGGCTGGGCGCTGGAGCACGCGCCGGTTTGCAGGCAATACAGGACCCCGCCGCCAGCGGTGGCGCCGGCCCCGCCCACCGCCAGCAGCCCCACCACCAGCAGCACGCCGCCGCCGGCGAGTCCCGCGGTGAGGATCACCGGAATGACGGGCACCCCGCCACCACCACCACCTTCTGAGCCCTCGGTGGCGGCGGCCGCGGACTTGCACGGGCGGGCGGCAGCCGCCGCGTCCCCCACGGTGACCCGGTAGGTGGGCTTGCCGCCCTTGACCTCCACCTTGTCACCAATGACGTTCATGAACTCCAGCGCGTAGTCCAGGAAGTACCCGGCGGGCTTGTCCCCCGGCATGCTGGCGGCGGGGTCGGCAAGGCGCCCCTTGAAGCTGCGCTCGCCCTCCTTGCCGGCGGAGCCCTGCAGCGGCACGTCCACCCAGGCGCCCTCCTTGCCGCACAGCACCGCGCGCACCCGCGCGCGCGCGTTGCTCACCCGCGCGAACGCGTCTTTCACGGACAGCTCAATACCCACCCCCTCGCCGGGGGGGGCCGTGGACGGCGCCTCGTGGGTGAGGCCCACCTCGCCGCGCTTCTGGAACTCCTTCTTCACGTCAGAGAAGACCGTGCGGAAGCGCGGGCTGACGGACGCGTCCATCTCAAACGCGGCGTCAATGATGAGCAACTTGACGAACGCCTCGCGCGCCTTGGGCGCGTCACCCAGCGCGGTGTAGGTGAACCCCTGGAGCTTGTAGATTTCCAGGTATTCCTCGCGCTTGAGATCCGGCTGCAACAACGCTTCCGCCAGGATGGCGGGCAGCGCCTGGTAGTCCAGGTCCCGGTATTTCTCGCGGGCCTGTTGCAGGTAGGCGCCGCCGCCGGCCAGCGCACTGCCGGCCACGCCGGCCAGGCCCAGCACCAGGGCAAAGCGCAGTGCGCGCTGGCGCATCAGGGCACCTCGCTGCACTGCGGGATGCCCGCGCTGTTGATGGGGCATGCCACGGTGGTGGCGCACGGCCCACCGTCACCGGGCACACAGCGGCGTCCGTCACACGGCGCCACACCGGAACCGCAGCGCGTGGGCAGGAAGCGGTCCGGGTGCACGGCCTGCTCCGGAATGGCGTACAGGTGGTGGATGCTGGTGCCACCGGCGCCCGGACAGCTGAGCTTGAGCGTCTCATCCCCCGCAATGACGGCGGAGCAGCCGCCGTCCGTGGTGGGGGTGAACGCGCTGTGCGGGTCCAGCGTTCCACCCAGCAGCAACGGCGCAGGACCCCCATCTATCCCCACCGACGCCACCGCGCAGCTTCCCTGCGCCTGCTGCAGCACCAGCACCACCGGGTCCGCAGCGGAACCCGTGCGGTAGGCGGCGTAGCGCCCGGAAACGTTGAGGCAGGGCGGCACAAACCGGCAGGTGCCCCCCACGCAGATGCGGCGGTCCGCGCAGTCGGCCGTCGTGCTGCAGGTGGGGATGGCCGGTTGCTCGCGCTCCACGCAGCGCTTGAGCGGGCCACACACCTCCCGTTCGCCGCAGTCAAAATCCGTGGAGCACAACAGCTCCCGGCAGCCGGTCACTTGCCCGGTGACCGCAAGCAACGCCGTGACGGTGAGCAGCGGGACGCGCTTCATGAGGGGGGCCCTTATCACACCGGCAGCCCGCCGCGCGCAACCGTCAGTCCCGTGACGCCCAGTCGCACGCGCGCAGGTGTTCCACCAGGCGCGCTTCGGGTGTGCCGGGCGCGGGGGACTCGTTGTAACCCCAGCGGCACAGCGGCGGCAGCGACATCAGGATGGACTCCACGCGCCCCTGCGTCTCCAACCCGAACACCGTGCCGCGGTCATACAGGAGGTTGAACTCCGCGTAGCGGCCGCGGCGCCACAACTGGTGGCGGCGTTCGCGCGCGCCGTAACACAGGCTGGCGCGGCGCTCGACGATGGGCAGGTAGGCAGGGAGGAACGCGTGCGCCGTATCGCGCACCAGCGGGAAGTGGCGCGTGGGGTCGGCCTCGCCGCGGCCCAGGTGGTCAAAGAAGATGCCGCCCAGCCCGCGCGTCTCGCCGCGGTGCTTGAGGAAGAAGTACTGGTCACAGGCGGCCTTGAAGCACGGGTAGTAGGCGCGGTCATGCCGGTCACAGGCGGCCTGCAGCGTGCGGTGGAAGTGCGCGGCGTCCGACACGTACAGGTAGCTGGGTGTGAGGTCCGCGCCGCCGCCCCACCAGCGCGCGGCGCCCTGCTCAAAGTAGCGGAAGTTGGCGTGCACGGTGGGGCAATGCGGGTTGCGCGGGTGCAGCACCAGGCTCACGCCGGTGGCAAAGAACTGCGTCCCCTCCCCGCCCACCCGGCGCGCAAACTCCGGCGGCAGCTCCCCTTCCACGGCGGAGAAGTTCACCCCGCCCTTCTCAAACACGCGCCCCTCCTCAATCACGCGCGCCCGCCCGCCGCCGCCACCGGGGCGCTCCCAGGGGTCCTCGCGGAAGCGCCCGCGTCCATCCGCGGCCTCCAGGCCGGCGGTGATGCGGTCCTGCAGGGCGCGCATGAAGGTCTCCACCTCGTGGCTGTAGGGCGTTCGCATGGCGCTGGGGCACTTAGCGCAGCGGGCCTGCGGCCGCAGGGCGCCTCCGGGCGGTCCGCCGGACGTCCGTTGACGGCCCGCACCGGCCGTGGCCTAAGCAGCCCACGCGGCCGGGGCGCCAAGCCCGCCCCGGCGAGAGGGAGAGCACGCCATGCCCAAGCCGCTGGAGGGACCGCTGACCAAGGACATGCTGGTGGAGGAGACCCGGTTCCTCCTCAAGACGCTGCTGCGGGATGACCTGTTCGGCGAAGAGGTCAGCGTCACCGAAGCGGAAAAGCTGCTGGAGGCGAGCCTGAGCCTGGGGTTTGTGGACTACGCGGCGTTCCTCAAGAAGCGCGAGTACGTGGTCATTGACCGCACGCGCAACACCGTGAAGGTCACCTCCAAGGGCCGCCTCATCGCAGACGGGATGGACGACGCGGAGTTCCACCGCGAGCTGGCCGGGCATTTTGCCTCCCGGCTGGCGGGGGCGTCCCCGGGCGGTTCGCTGCCGCCCCTGTCCAGCACGCTGCCGCGCACCGGCGCGTCCACGCCGCCCACGCGGTCCGCCAGCTCGGCGCTGCCGGGCGCGTCACTGGGGCACCGGGACGGGCACCACCACGCGGCGGCGGCGGATGACCTCAAGGACGGCCGCTACACGCGCGGCGAGCTGCTGGGCCAGGGCGGCCTGGGCGGCGTGTTCAAGGGCCGCAACATCTACCTGAACCGCGACGTGGCGGTGAAGGAGTTCCGGCACCTGTTTGACTACCTGGCGTTCCTGCAGCGTGACGAGGTGCTGCGCCGCCTGCGCGCCGCGGTGATGGCGCAGGCGGGGCTGGGCCACCCGTTTGTGCTGGAGGTGCTGGACCTCAACTTTGACCGGGACCCGCCGTACGTGGTGCTTTCCCTGGCCGCCGGCGGCAACCTGAAGGACCGGCTGGCGCGCGCGCCGGACGGCGGCCGCCTGCCGGTCAACCTGGGCGCACGGATCCTGTTCCAGGCGGCCTACGCGCTGCAGCACGCACACGCGCACGGCGTGGTCCACGGTGACCTCAAGCCGGAGAACGTGCTGTTTGACGGCGCCGGCAACGTGAAGGTGTCCGACTTTGGCGTGGCGCGCGTGGTGGAGAAAGCGCCGGGCCAGGGCCCGCCGGTGTACGTGGGCGTGGGCAACCCGAGCTACCTGTCCCCGGAACAGCTGCACAACAGCGGGGATGTGACGGTGCTGTCGGATATCTACTCGTTTGGGATCCTGCTGTATCAGGTGGCCACTGGTCAGCTGCCCGGCCGCCGCAGCCCCATGCCCAGCGAAGTGAACCCGGGCTACCCCAAGAGCCTGGACACGCTGTTTGACGAGATGACGCGCGACAAGCCGGAGGAGCGGGTCAAGACGTTTGACGACGTGTTGGCGGGGTTGTACGCGGCCTTCCCGCGCGACGAGGTGCTGGCGCGCGGCAACCTCATCCTGTTTGAGACCGACCCGCTGCCCCCCGTGACCGCCAAACCGGAGGAGAAACCCGCCGCCGCGCCTCCGGGACCCAACGGCGCGGATGCGCGCACTGAGCCGGGCTAAGCCTGGGCGAGGACCGGCTGCGCCGGTTGGACGTCGTGGAGGAGGGCCGGGCCGGTGGCCGGCGGGGACGCCGGCCCCACCGTTGCTGGTTGCGGTGGAGCGGCTGCAGCAGGCAGTCATGGTGCGCGAGCGTGTCCCGAGAGCGGCGGCGCCGCACCGGTGCGCCGGGCCTCCCGCGCCTCACCGCGCTTCACGCCTCCGCGGGCCACAGCCACGCCGCGCCACGCACGCCGCTGGCGTCGCCGTGGGCGGCGGGTGCCAGGCGCGTGTCCACGCGGTCGCTGAACACGTACGCACTCCAGCGCGCCGGGATATCCCGGTACAACTCATGGATGTTGGACAGCCCACCGCCCAGCACAATGACGTGCGGGTCCACCACGTTGATGACGCTGGCCAGCGAGCGCGCCAGCCGGTCCACGTAGCGGCCGTACGCGTCCCGCGCGGCGGCCACTCCCGCGTGGCACAGCGCCATGATCTCCTCCGCAGGCGCGTCCTGGCCGCCGTGGCGCGCGAAGTCATGCCGGAAGCCGGGGCCGGACAGAAACGTCTCAACGCACCCCGCCCTGCCGCAGTAGCAGGCGGGGCCCGGGCGCTCGTCGGCGGCGGGCCAGGGGAGCGGGTTGTGGCCCCATTCGCCCGCAATGGCGTTGGGCCCCTGCACCAACTGGCGTCCCACCACCAGGCCGCCGCCCACCCCCGTCCCCAGAATGGCGGCAAACACCACCCCCGCCCCGGCGCCCGCACCATCGGTGGCTTCGGACAGCGCAAAGCAGTCCGCGTCATTGGCCATCCGCACCGGGCGCCGCAGCGCCTGCTGCAGGTCCTCCAGCAAGGGTTGGCCGTTGAGGCAGGTGGAGTTGCAGTTCTTCATCCGCCCCGTCGCCGGCGAGCGCGCGCCGGGCGTGCCGATGCCCACCGTGCACTGCGCGGCCACCTCCGCTTCCAGTTCCTCGACGATGGAGGCGATCTCGCGCAGCGTGGCGGGGTAGTCCCCCGCCGGCGTGGGAACGCGCCGCCGGGCCCGCACGCGGCCGCGGACGTCCATCACCACCGCTTCAATCTTGGTGCCCCCGAGATCCACTCCGATGCGCATGGGCTCCTCCGCGCACCCGCGGTTGTACCCCTTGGCCGCTCACGGCGCGCGCGGCACCACCGTGGCCGGGTCCGGCCCCACCACGGACAGGACGTACCGGCCGGTGTCCATGTACTTGCGCGCCAGTGCCCGCACATCCGCGGCGGTCACCGCCATGATGCGGTCCGCATACCGGGCGTGCTCGGCGTAGCCCAGGCCGTACACTTCGTTGAAGGACAGCGTGGCGGCCCGCGCACCCATCTTCTGCAGGCCAATCTCATGCGTACCGACCAGATAGCGCTGCGCGCGGTCCAGTTCCTTCTGGCTCACGGGCTCTTCGCAGACGCGGGTGAGCTCTGCCAGGATGCCGCTGAGCGCCTGGTCCACCTTGTCCGGGGACGTGCCCATGTAGACGGCCACGTACCCGGGATCCACGCCCTCCAGCGAAAACGCCGTGATGGAGTACGCCAGGGACTGCTTGTCACGCAGCTCAATGAACAGGCGCCCGCCCTGCCCCGCCAGGATCGTCGTGAGCACCTCCAGGCCGTAGCGGTCCGGGCTGCCCAGCGTGGCGCCGCGGAAGCCCAGCACCAGGTGCGTCTGCTCCTTGTCCTTCTTGAGCCGCGCAATCAGCGGCGCGGTGATCTCCGGCTCGGCGGGGAACACGCGCGGCGCGGGGAAGGGGCGGCTGCGCGGCAGGTCGTTGAACGAATCCTCCACCAGCTCGGCCACCCGCTCGGGGTCCACGTCCCCCACGACGGAAAGCACCATGCGGTCCGGGGTGAAGTGCTCGCGGTAGTAGCGCACCAGGTCGTCCCGCTTGAAGGCGGTCACCGTGTCACGCGTGCCCAGCGTGTCCATGCGGTAGGGGTGGTGCTTGTACAGCGTGCGGCCAAACTGCTCGAACGCCAGCCCGCTGGGGTTGTCCTCCTTGTTGCGGATCTCCTCCAACACCAGCTTGCGCTGCCTCTCCAGCTCGTCGGCAGCAAACGCGGGGCGGATGATGCTGTCCGCCATCAGGCTGAACCCGTGCTCAAAGTGCCGGGCCAGGAACTCACCGCGCACGCCAAAGCTGTTGCGGCCGGTGAAGCCCTCCAGCGTGCCCGCCGCGCTTTCCACCTCGTGCGCCACCTCCAGCGCGCTGGGTCCGCCTTCAATGCCCCGGGTGACCAGCTCCGCCATGAGGTTGTGGATGCCGTTGGTCTTGTCGTCCTCGTCGCGCAGGCCGCCCAGCCACACCGCGCGCATGCTGACCACGGGCACCTTGGGATCCGGCAGCACCAGCAGCGTGACGCCGCTCTGCAGCTGGCCGCGCCACACGCCCAGCTCGCCGCGGCTGAGCAGCATGCGCTGGCGGATCTTCCCCAGCTCGTCGGCGGCGGCGGCCACGGTCTCCTTGAGCTGCGCCTCGGCAACCGGCGGGGCCTGCTCGGGGAGCAGCGCCACCAGCGTGAGCCGGTCATCCATGAGGTACTTGGCCGCCACGCGCTTGACGTCCTGCGCGGTGACCGCGCGGATGCCCGCCATGTACTGGCGCTCAAAGTCCACGCTGCCGGCAACCGCCTCGTAGTAGCCCAGCTTGCGCGCCAGGCCCTGCACGGTCTCCTTCTGGTAGACCGTGTCAGACTCAATGATGGTCTTGGCCTTCTCCAGTTCCTCCGCGGTCACCTGCCCGTCACGCAGGCGGTAGGTCTCCACCAGCATGGCCTGCAGCGCCGCGTGCAGGTCACCGTGGTGCAGGGATGCGCCCACCATCAGCAGGCCCGGGTCCCGCGGCGTGTAGCTGTAGGCGTAGACGTCATTGACCAGCCGGCGGCCGTGTTTGACGCCGCGGGACAACCGGGACGAATCACCGTGGCCCAGCAGGATGGACAGCACGTCCAGCGCGTGGATGTCCGGGTTGAGCATGTCCGGGATGTGCCAGGCCAGGCTGAGGTGCGTCTCCTGGATCTTGTCCTTGCCCACGCGCACGCGCAGGCCCTGCTGGGTGGGTTCGGACTGGCGTGGCGGCAGCGGCTCGGAAGCGCCGGCAAACGCGCCAAAGTTGGCCTCCACCTTGCGCAGCGCCTCGGTGGTGTCAAAGTCACCGGTGATCACCAGCACCATGCGGTCCGGGCGGTAGTGGCGCTTGTAGAACCCGAGGATCTTCTCGCGCGTGAACGCGCGCACCGTCCTCTCGTAGCCGATCACCGGGCGGCGGTAGGTGTGCTTCTGGTAGGCGGTCTCAAAGGTCAGCTCGCTGATGACGCGCGCCGGCATGTCACGGCTGCGCTTGACCTCCTCAATGACCACCTCCAGTTCCTTGGCCAGTTCCGCCGGGTCAAAGCTGCTGTGCTGCACCGCGTCCGCCAGGACCTCCAGCCCCTGGTCAAAGAACCGGCTGGCCATGACCACGTGGTAGACGGTCTGGTCAAAGCTGGTCCACGCGTTGATGTCGCCACCGGCCGCTTCCACCGCCTGGGCAATCTCACCCACGCCGCGCTTCTCGGTGCCCTTGAAGAGCATGTGCTCGTGGACGTGGGCCAGCCCCGCCTCGTCCTCGGACTCGTCGGCGGAGCCCACCTTGACCCAAACCTGGAAAGCCACCACGCGGGCCTGGTGGGACTCCTCCAGGATGACGGTGAGCCCGTTGGGCAACACGCGCCGGACGGGTCCTTTCTCCAGGACGGGGGCGGATTCGGACGGGCTTTGAGGGACCACGCGGTCTTCCTTTCCAGGGGCTTCCTGGGGTGGCTCCGGGGCCGGGGGCGGCGGAGCGGGCCGGGGCTGGGGTTCCGGGCGGGGGAGATGTTCCCGACGCGCCCCCTGTGTGCAAGCTGCCGACGACACGGCGACAGCCAGGGCGACCCAGCAGGCCGCTGTTGGGACGCGGTGGCGCATGGCGCGGCACCATGGGGCCGCACTCCTGCACGGCGCAAGCCCGCCCCGGGACGGGCGCCACCGCCGCCGATGGAGTATCAACCCGCGCAGGCAACGCACGGCGGCGGCCGGTGCGGGGAGTGACCATGCGGAGTGCCGGGCTGGTGAAGGGATGGGCGGTGGCGCTGGCACTGGCGGCGGTGACGGTGGCCTGCCCCCGGCTGGGGCCCGGTGACCGCGGGGACCCGTGCCGCGAACACGCGGACTGCGCGGATGACCTGGTGTGCGCGGATGACAAGTGCGGCACGCCGTGGGCGCGGCGCTGGCGGCTGACCGTGGTGGGCGCGCACATCAGCGCGCTGGATCCCTCCGGCGGCGCCTGGGACAGCGATGACAGCGCGCCCGACCCGTACATGACGGTGACGGTGGACGGCGCCGAGGCGCTCCGCACGCAGGCCAAGCCCGACACGCTTACCCCGGCGTGGAACGAAGCGGTCACCGTGTTTCTGAACAACAACACCACGGTCCAGATCGCCCTGTGGGACGACGATTTCTTCTCCCTGTTCCCCGCCCCCATTGCCGCCACGCGGGATGCACCCGTGGCGCTGTTTGAGCTGCGGCAGGGCAGCACCACCGCGTACGCGGTGACCGGCACGCTGCCGGACGGAGGCGGCGGCGGGATGCAGACCACCACGACAATCACCTACCAGTGGGACCTGGCGGAGTGAGCGGGGGTACCGCGTGAAGGTCTGGTCCGTTCCAGCGGCGGACATCCGCGGGCACAAGGACCGCGCCATGGCGCACCTGGCGCGCGGCCGCCCGGACCGCGCGCTGGGGGAGTACCTGGAGGTGCTGCGCGTCCGCCCGGATGACCTGGCGGTCCGGCAACGCGTGGGGGAGCTGTACCAGCGGGTGGGCCGCCATGCGGACGCCATCCGCGAATACCAGCACGTGGCCGGCCGCTACGCGCATGACGGTCAGCCGCTCAAGGCCATTGCGGTGTGCAAGCTGATCCTGCGGCTGGACGCGGCGCACACCGAGACGCAGCGCGTGCTGGCCGGCCTGTACGGGAGCCCGCGCACGCCGGCGGGCGCGCTGCGCCTGCCCGCGTCCATGACGGCGGCCCTGCCGGATGCCGCGGCGCCCACGGCGTCCGCACCGACGGAGGAACTGGCCCTGGTGGTCCCCGCGGAGCCCGCGGACGGTCCCGGCGGTGCGTTTGACATTGACGTGGAGGCGCCGGCAGCGCCGTCCCAGCCGCGGACGCTGGATGCCTCCCGCCTGCCCACCATTCCGTTGTTCCGGGACCTGGGGCCGCGGGCGTTTGCCATGTTGAGCGACCGGATCCACATGCGGCCGGTGGTGGCGGGGGAGGTGGTGGTCCGGGAGGGGGAGACCGGGCAGAGCATGTTTGCGGTGGTGCAGGGGAGCGTGGAGGTGCGGCGGGCGGGCCCGGACGGCGTGGTGCGCCCGGTGGCCCGCATGGGCGAGGGCGAGTTCTTTGGCGAGATGGCGCTGGTGGCGGACGTGCCGCGGCTGGCGACGGTGGTGGCGGCGGAGGACGGGCTGCTGTTTGAGTTCACGCGCGAGAAGATCCGCGAGCTGGCGGCGGAGCACCCCACGGTGGCGCGGGTGATTGAGCGCTTCCACCGGCAGCGGCTGCTGGAGAACCTGCTGCGCTCCTCGGCGCTGTTCCGCCCGCTGTCCGAGGGCGACCGCGAGCGCCTGGTGGCGGGCTTCCGCGTGCGCCGCGTGCCGCCGGGTACCACGCTGCTGCGCGAGGGCGAGCCCGGCAACGGTTTCTACGTGGTGCTGCGCGGGCGGTGCCGCGTGACCCACGGCCGGCGCGAGCTCCCCGGCCTGCGCGAGGGCGACGTGTTTGGCGAGATCTCGCTGCTGGCCGGCGTGCCGGCGACGGCCACCGTGGTGACGGCGGAAGACTGCGTGCTGATGCGGCTGGCGCCGGCGGCGTTTGCGGACTTGGTGGCGGAGCAGGCGCACGTGCGGGACGCGGTGGCTGCGCTGGCGCGCGAGCGGCTGGCGCGCACGCACCCCGGCGCGGTGGCGCGCGCGGAGGGACGCGTCTGACCGGCCCCGTCAGGCCTTGGGGGGCGGGGGCTTGGGGGCCGCGGCCACGGCGGCCACGCCGCCCTTGAGGCGCTGCAACTGCTCCAGCGCCTTCTGGTAGTCCTCGGTCAGCTTCTTGCGCTCGTCCTCGCGCTGCTTATAGCGGGCCACCAGCTCATTGTACTTCTTACGCAGCTCCGCGGCCTCCGCCCCGCCCACGGTCTTCTTGGCCATCTCCTCCTGCAGGCGCTTGTTCTTGGTGGAGGCGTCCTGGAGGGTGGCGGTGATCATCTGGAGCTCGCCCTCCAGCTCCTCAATGCGCTCGTCGCGGTCCTTGAGGTTCTTCTCCATCTGCACGCTGGCGGTGCCGCCGCCGTGCGCCACCTGCTGCTCCAGTGCGGTGAGGCGCGTCTGCAGTGCGTTCTTCTCCACCGTGGAGGCGGCGCGCTCCCGGACGCGCGCGGTGCGCTCGCCGTTGGCATCCGTCTCGGCGGTGGTGGCACGGGCCTCCGCGCGCTCCAGGCGCCGCGTCAACTCCTCCACCTTGCCCTGCAGGCCGCGCTTCTCGTCCTCCAGCGCGCGGGTCACGCCCTGCTTCTCGCGCTCGCGGGCGGTCTTGTCGCGCGCGGCGGCTTCCTGCAGCTCCGCCAGGGAGCGCTCCTTGACGCGCATCTCCCCGCGCAGCGCGTCCAGCTCCACCTTGTGGCGCGCCTCGGCCGCCGCCAGGTCCTGCTGCATCTGCTCGCGCTGCTTCTCCAGCTTCTCCAGGTTCTTGCGCACGGCCAGGCGGTCGCGTTCGCTCTTGTCGCGCTTGTCCTTCTCCTCGGCCAGTGACTTCTGGATGGTCTCCAGCCGCCCCTCGGAGTCCACGCGGGCGCGCGCCTCGGCGTCGCGCTCGGCGCGCATGGTCATCAGTTCACCGCCCAGGGACTGCGCCTGGACCTCGTGGCCCTCGGACTGCAGGCGCATGTCCTCCAGCATGCTGCGGGCCTCGGACAGCTGCTCGGACAGCTCGGTGATCTTCTGGCGGGCGCGCTCCTCCAGCTTGGCGCGCGCCGCGTCCAGCTCGCCCTTCTCCATCCCAAACTGCTCGCGCAGGCTCTCCAGTTCATGCTCCACCTGGCCGCCGCGCGCCTGGGAGGCGGACAGCTCCGCGGTGAGGCGGGTCTCATTGTCCGTCTTGCGGCGCAGCTGGGCCTGCTGGTCAGCCACCTGGCCCTTGAGCTGGTCGCGCTCGGCGGTGGTCTCGTCCAGGGAACCGCGCGTCTGGCGCAGGGCGCGCTCGGTCTCGCCCAGCTTGGCGCGGGTGGCGCTGAGGTCCTTCTCCGCCTGGCGCAGGTGGTCGGTGGTGGTGGACAGCTCCGTCTCCAGGGACAGGATCCGGGACTGCTGCTCGCTGTCACGCCGGTCCGCCTGGGCCTTCTGTTCGGCGGCGGCCTTGCGCTCCTTGGCCAGCGTGCCTTCCAGCTTCTCGCGCGTCTGCTGGTGGCCGCGCTGCTCCTCGGCCAGGGTGGCTTCCACGCTGCCCAGCCGCTCGGAGAGGTTGTCGCGCTCGGCGCGGGAGGCATCCAGCGCGGCGGTGAGGCGCGCCACGTCGGACTCCAGCGTCTGGATGCGCAGGTCGCGCTCCCGCAGCGTGGTCTCCAGACCCAGGATCTGTTCGCGCAGCTGGCGTTCGGTCTCGGAGCGTTCGGTGGCATCGCGCTCGGCCTGGTCGCGCGTCTCGGCCAGGCGCTGCTCCAGGTTCTGGATGCGTTCACGCGCGCGCTCCACGTCCGTCTCCAGGCCCTGGATGCGCGCGGCGCGGGCCTGCAGCTCACCGTTCTGCTCCTCAATATGCGCGTTGCGCTCGGCCAGCAGGCGTTCCAGGTCGGTGACCTTGCCCTGCTCCTCCAGCAGCTGTGCCTCCAGCTCGGAGCCACGGCTTTCCAACCGGGCAATCTGGTCGGCGCGGGCGGCCAGCTCGGCCAGGTGCGCGTCGCGCTCGTTCTCCAGCTCGGTGCGCTCGCGGGTGAGCCCGGCCACCTTCTCCTGCAGGTCCTTCTTGTCGCGCGCGGCGGCCTTGTCCCCGTCCTCCTTGACGCGCGTGAGGTCCGCCAGTGCGGTCTGGACCTTGATGCGTTCCTCGGTCTCGCTCGTGAGCAGGGCCTGGACGCCTTCGCGCGTGCCAATCTCCTCGTCCAGCTGGGTGCGCAGCCCCTCCTTCTCCTTCTGCAGCTGCAACTCGCGGCCGTGCGCCTCCTCGGCCGCCTGGTCGGCGGACTTGCGGGCCTGGTCAATCCGCTGCTCCAGCGTGCGGATGTCGGCCACGCGTTCGGCCGCCACGGCCTCCATCTCCTCCTGCTCACGCGCTTTCTGCGCCTCCAGGTCGCGGTACCGCTCCTCGGCGGCCTGCCGGTCGCGCTCGGCGGCGTCACGCAGGTTCTCACCGTCCTGCAGCAGCGCGTCGCGTTCGCGCTCCATGCGTTGGACGCGCTCCTCCAGGATGGCGCCCTCGGCGGTGGCGGAGGCCAGCCGTTCGTCCAGCGCGGACAGGCGGACCTGGGTGTCCCGCAGCTCGTCCCGGACGGTGTCCAGGTCACGCGTGCGGGCATCCAGCGCCTCCTCCATCGCCTGGACCTCGCGCTCGCGCGCGGCCCACAGCTCGCGGGCGCGGCCCAGCTCGGCCTCGCGGCGGCGCAGGCTCTCGCGCAGGAACTGCTGGCGGGCCTCAGGGCCGGCGTTGGGCGGCAGGGAACCGGTTCCCTCGTCCGGGCGGCCCTGGCGCAGCAGTTCATCCAGGGACCCGCCGCGGGCGGAGCGGCCCAGCCGGCTGCCGGCGCGCGGAATGGGCGGCGGGCCGCCCGCGGAAGGCGGCGGCGTCTGGGGCGGCCGGGAGAGGGGCGGGAGGGAATCCACGCTGCCGGAGGACACCGGCGCCGCGTTTCCAAACGCCTGGTCCAGGCTGGCGTCCAGGCCCGCCTCGCTGGCATCCGCGCTCCCGTCCTGGCCGCGCTCCTGCACGGCCAGCACGTCGTCATCACCGCCGGACCGCGGGGGGGCCGGCGCGCCGTTGCCGCCCTGGAACGCACCGGGCGCCAGTTGCTGCATGCGCGCCAGCAGGTCCGCCAGCTCCACGGGCTTGTGCAGGTAGGCGTCCGCGCGCGTGGCCAGCTTCTGGTGCTGGGCAAACGCCTCAGGGGTGGCCTGGCCGGAGGTGAGGATCAGCGGAATGCCCTGCATCTCCGCGTTGCGGCGCAGCCGGTTGCACAGCGAAAACCCGCTCCCCCGCGCCAGCTCCACGTTGACCAGCACCAGGTCGGGCCGCTCGTTCTTGATGAGCTCCACGGCGGCATCCCCGTCACCAATGGTGAGGGCCCGCAGCCCGTGGGGCTGCACCAGGTGGTTGACCGATTCGGCAAAGGACGCATCCGCGTCGACGATCACCAGTTTTGCCATGGGGCCCTGCTCCCGGGATGGGAAGGATGGGGAATTGCGGCGCGCGTCAGGGGCAGTTCTGCAGCTCCGGCCCCTGCAGGATCTGCTTGATGCGGTCCACCATGGGGCTGCCGGGGTTGAGCTCCACGTATTTCTTGTAGTGCGTCTTGGCCTCGCAGTACTTGGCCTGCCGCGCGTAGGCCACGCCCAGCAGCTTGTGGGCATCCGTCAGGGACGGGTCCAGTTTGAGGGCCGTCTTCCCCTTCTGCACCGCATCATCAAAGTTGCCCAGCAGGATGGCGCGGTTGCCGTCCTCCAGCAGCTTCTTGGCCTCGGCGGCCTTGCCGCCGCCGGCGGGCTGGGCATTGTCGGCGGGCGTGGGGGACGGGCGCGGCGTGGGCTGCGGGGTGGGCCGGGCGGGCTGGGCGGAGGACCGGGCCTTGAGCCGGAGCGCCTTGTCCAGGAGTTTCTGCGCGTCCTTGTTGCCTTTGTCCAGGTCCAGCACGTCCTCGGAGTAGGTCTTGGCGCTCTGCCAGTCGCCCTGCTGCAGCGCGGCCTCGCCGTCCTTGAGCCACTTCTTGATGATCTGCGCGCGGGTATTGCGCGCCTCCACCAGCGCGCGGTCACGGGCGCGGGTGCCCTCAATGACCTCCAGCAGCTGGCGGTAGCACCGCACGGGGTCCGTCCCGCACAGGCCCATGGCGTCCTCCAGCTGGCGCTGCGCGCGGATCTCGCGGTCCACCTGCTCCAGGCACTCGCGCGCCTTGGGCACCAGGTCCTGCACGCGTTCGCAGATCTCCTTGGCTTCCACAAAGTTGCCCTTCCGGAGCGCGTCCAGTGCTGCCTTGTGCTGGCGCTGCGCCTCCGCCACCGGGTCCTCCCTGACCGGTGCCGGCATGGGCGTGGGAGCGGGCGTGGGGGCCGGGTCCCGCGGCGGGTTGCGCGGGGGCTTGCGGTCATCCGGCGGCTTGTGGTCCTCCGGGGGCGCCGCGGAGGCGGGCGCCGGCGGGGTGACGGCGCCGCCGGAGGAGGTTGCGGGCTTGGGGTCCTTGCCGCCGGGCCCGCCGGAAAACGCAAAACCGATGACGATGAGCAGCACCACCACCCCGGCGCCGGCGCCGGCGACGATCTTGACGGGGAAGCCGCCGGCCTTCACGCGGCTGGTCATCACCGTCGTGGAGCCGCCGCCCATGCCGCCATCCGCGTCGGTGTCCTCGCGCTTGAGGCGCTCTATTTCTGAGGCGGACAGCTGGAAGCCCTCGCCGGGCTCCACAAAGCGCAGCTTGACGTGTCCCAGCTCAATGATGTCGCCCTTGCGCAGGTCAATCCGCTTGTACTCCTCCCCGTTGACCAGCACGCCGTTGGCGGAGTTGAGGTCCACCACCGTGTAGCGGGCGCCGTCCCGGACAATCTTGGCGTGGTTGCGGCTGACGCTGCGGTGGTCCAACACCACGTCATTGTCATCCGTGCGGCCAATGACGTTCTCCGGCTTGGTGAGGGCGTAGCTGTTGCCGGCCAGGCCGGTGGACACGGCCACCACGCGCGCGGAGGCCTCCTCGGCGGATGCCGTCAGGTCCGACGTACGGACGATGGCGGTGGGCTCGGAACGGCGGGTGGGCTCCGGGTCCGGCGTGGGTTCGCCGGCCGCGGGCAGCGGCATGCGCGCGGTGGCCTCCGGAGGCGCGGAGGCGTGCAGCGCCGCGGCGGGCGCCGGCATTTCCCGCTCCGTGCGGGTCTGGTCCGGGTCCAGCCCGCCGGGGGGCGGCGCCACCATCTGGCTGGTGACCTCGTCAGGCGCGGCCCCGGGCAGCGTCCCTTCAGCCAGCGCCGTGGCCATGGACACCCGCTGCGTGGACTCCTCCGGGTGGCCACCCGCCCCAGCCAGCCCCGGCGAATCCGTCCCCTCCTGCTGGATGACCAGGTGGTAGTCGCCGATCTCGATGAGATCGCCTTCGTTGATGGAGACGCGGGTGTTGACCTGGATGCGGTCACCATTGACGCGGATGCCGTTGTAGCTGTCCAGGTCCTCAATGAAGACGTCCGCGCTGGCCTTGGAGATGCGCGCGTGGTGGCGGCTGACGTTCCGCTCCGTCAGACGGATGTTGTTGCCTTCCTTGCGGCCAATGGTGATTTCGTCTCGCATGATCGGGACGACGGTGGTCTTCCCCTCGTCATCCTCGATGATGAGCTTGTACATGGCGCGAGAACGCTCCGCTGGGACCGAGAACGATTTGGGTAACACAAAGTCGTGAGCGGCCTCAAGGTGGACGCCGTGCTCAGCGCGCCTCCATCAGGGGCCACCGGAGGCGGAGGTGGGACGGCGCGCGGCGGCGAAGATCCTCCAGGCCTTGAGCGCATCCAGGGCGGCGCGGACCTGCGGGTCCTTGGGGCCGGCGGCCTGGTCCCCGGGCTTGGCCTGCGGGTCCGTGGTGTTGCGCAGGTGGCGCTTGAGGTCCTTCTCCCGGAAGGTGCCGTCGGCGGCGGGAGCGGGGGCGGGGGCGGCTGGGGGCGCGTCACCCTCAGGGAGCGCGGGGTCCAGGCGGACGTCCGGGACAATGCCGCGCTCCTGGATGGAGCGGCCCTTGGGGGTGAAGTAGCGGGCAATGGTGAGCTTCAGGCCGCTGCCGTCCTCCAGCTCCATGATGGACTGCACGCTGCCCTTGCCAAACGTGGGCACCCCCATCACCACAGCGCGCCCGTGGTCCTGCAGTGCGCCGGCGACGATCTCAGAGGCGGACGCGGTCCCCTCGTTGACCAGCACCACGATGGGATAGTCCGGCTGCGTGTCCTTGGGATGGGCCGTGTGGCGGGCCAGCACCTTGCGGCCACGCCCCTCCGTGGTGACGATGACGCCGTCCCACAGGAACTCGTCGGCCACGGCCACCGCCTCGTCCAGCAGACCGCCGGGGTCATTGCGCAGGTCCAGCACCAGGCCGGCCAGCCCGCGGTCCCGGGGCCCGGCGGGCGCGGCGCACGACCCGCCCAGTTGGAACAGCGACTGGTGGAGTTCCCTGGCCACGCGCTCCTGGAAGCTCTTGATGCGCACGTGGGCGAACCCGGGCTCCAGGCAGTGGCCCTCCACGGCCACCAGCTTCACCTTCTCGCGCACCAGCGCCACGTCGCGGGGCTCGCCCCAGGAGGCGCGGCGGATCTTGAGCACCACCTTGGTGCCCGCCAGGCCGCGCAGCACGCGCCAGGCATCCTGCAGGTGGCCGGACAGGGCCTGCCCGTCCACGGCGAGGATCTGGTCACCCGCCAGCAGACCCGCGCGCGCGCCCGGCGCCCCTTCCATGGGCGCAACAATGACAATGACGCCGTCCTTCTCTTCAATCTCCAGGCCCAGCCCGCCGAACTCGCCCGCGGTGTCTTCCTGCAGCTTCTTGTATTCCTCCGCGGGCATGAAGACGGAATGCGGGTCCAGGGTCTCCATCATGCCGCGCACCGCGCCGTACACCAGCTGGTCCTCAGGCACCGGCTCCACGTAGCTCTGCTGAATGTGGGTCATCACCTGCGTGAAGATGCGGAGCTTCCGGTAGGTGGCATCCGGGTCCCTGGCGGCCACCTGCGCCCCGGCGGCCAACACCGCTCCGCACACCAATGCCCCACCCACCCACCGCCAGCTCCGCCGGTCCCTGCGTGTCACCATGGCCGCCTAGCCTAGCCGCGCTCCCCGCCGGCCCCCAACAACGCGTCCAGGCATCCGGCTGCGCCCGGGGACAGCCAGCGCACGCGCACCTGCAGCGCCACCACCGGGGGCTCCCGCGCGTCCAGCGGCCAGCCGGCCGCGTCCTTCTCCGTCACCACGGCGGCCTCCGCGCCCACCGCGCGCACCCGGGCCTCCAGCTGAGCGACATCGCCGGCGGTCCAACCGGCATGGTCCGGGCGGGCCCAGGTGGCGGCGATCACTGCCCCCAGCGCGCCCACCGTCCGGGCCACCGCATCCGGGCGCGCCACGGCCGCAGCCACCAGCACGCGCCGCCCGCGCAACCAGGCGGGGTCCCCGGGGGTCTCCGGGCCGGACAGGCGCACCAGCCGCGCCGGCACCAGCGCCGCCCGCAGCACCCGCGCGGGGCGGACGCCGTCGGGAACCGGTTGATCGGTGGCTGCGGACGCGTCACCCAGCAGCACCACGGCGTCCACGTCCGCCAGGACGCTGGCGGGGTCCCGCAGCGGGCCGGCGGGCAGCAGCCGCCCGTTGCCAAACGGCCCGGGCACGCGCAGCACGGCCACGCGCGCGTCCTGGTGCACGCGGTGGTGCTGGAGCGCGTCATCCAGCAGGACCACCGCAGCGCCGGCTTCCCGCGCCGCGCGGTCCGCCAGCATGGCCCGGTCCCGTCCCGCGTAGACGCTGACGCCGGGCAGCGCGCGCGCCAGCTGCGCGGGTTCGTCCCCCGCGTGCGCCGCGTCCAGAAGCACCGACTGGCTGTTGGATACACGGGCGCCGCCGGGCGGGAGGGCCACCCCGTAGCCGCGGGACACCACCGCCACGGCCAACCCGCGCGCGCGCGCGTGTTCCGCCAGCGCCAGCACCACCGGCGTCTTCCCCGCCCCACCGGTCACCACGTTGCCCACGCCCACCACCCGCGCCGGGCAGCGGTGCGCGTGCAGCAAGCCGGCGCCGTACGCCCCGCGGTGCACCGTCCGGGCAATCCACCAGGCCGCGGACAGCGGCGCCAGCGCGGCGCGCGCCACCCGCAGTGACGGTGAAGGCGCGTCGTCGTACCACAGGCGCAGCGGCGTGACCGGCGGCATGCGCGTCAGTAGGGGTCCGGGCCGCACAGGCCGCGCCGGCCCGCGTCAGGATCAGCGCCCCAGCACAGCAGTCCCGCGGTGCAGGCCCCGCCGTCACACGGGTCCGCGCACACCACCCCGCCATCAAACGTGGCCGTGCCAAAGCGCGCGCAGCGCCCGGATGCGCACTGGTCCGCGCGGTCACACGCCGTGCCCACCGGCCGCGTGTCCACCAGCGGCGTGCAGGCGCGCGCCCCGCCCTGCAGCGCCAGGCAGGCGCCTGCGGGCGGGCACTCCTGGTCCGGCCCGCACGGCCCCACGCACACCGCGCCGCCGTCCACGGCGAAGCAGATGGCGGACACGCACTCGCGGGGGTCACCGCAGGCGCCCAGGTCCGGCACCGGCACCACGCAGGCGCTCCCGTAGGCGTGGGTGGTGTCACAGATGGCGCCGGCGTCCCCGCAGCCGGCTTCGCAGCCGCCGGCGCACTGGTACCGCCCGCCCCAGGGGACGCAGCGGCCTCCCGCGCACTCCCGGCCGGACGAGCACGCGTTCCCGGCGGGCAGGACATCCGTAGGCGGCATGCAATAGGGCACGCCGGCCAGCGCGGGCTCCACCGCGCAGCGCAGCGTGGTGTCCGTGCAGGAGCCGTTGGGAAGGCAAGGCTCCACGCAGATCCCGGAGCCGGCGGATTCCACGCACGCGCCGCTGGCGCACTCCCGCCCGCCGCGGCAGGCGGAGCCGGCGGGGAGCGTGGCCACCAGCGGCAGGCACAGGCGCACGCCGTCCACCGTGGTGCACGAATGCGCCGCCGCGCAGGTTCCATCCGCCGCGCACGGCAGGCGGCAGGCGGTCCGTTCACCGGGGACGTGCGCGCAGAAGCCGGAGGCGCACTCGGCGTTGCGTTCGCAGTCCCCGTCAATGGGGGTCCCGCCGCCGTCCGCGCTGCCACCGTCAGCGCCGGACCCACCGGGCTTGCAGGCCACACTCAGGAGCAGGACGAGGAAACAGGCGAGCGCGCGGTTCATGCGCCGGTTGTAGCAGCGCGGGGTGATCCGGGCGAAAGGAGGGGCACCGTCAGCCGCCGGGCTTGATGCCCAGAGGGGGAATCGAACCCCCATGGCTGTGAACCACACGGACCTGAACCGTGCGCGTCTACCAATTCCGCCATCTGGGCAGGACAGACGGCTGACGGTGGCGGGCTTCATATGGGAGTGCCGTCGGCGGCGTCAAGAGCGATGTGGCGACCGTTCAGGAGTCCTTGAGCGTGACCACGGTGACGCCGTTGCCGCCTTCACGGTCATTGCCCTTGCGGTGGGATTGGACGGCGGGGTGGCGCGCGAGCACCTCACGGATGGCGGTGCGCAGGGCTCCCGTGCCATGGCCGTGGAGGACGGTGAGGGGGCCGCTGGCGTCTGGCACCGCGTGGTCCAGGAATGCGGCCAGACGCTCCAGCGCGTCATCCACGCGCGTGCCGCGCAGGTCCAGCAGGCGGGGATGCGGGTCATCCGGGCGGGCGCGGGGGCGCGGCGGCACCGCGCCGGCGGCGGGTGGCGGACCGGCCGGCCGCGGCGGCGCAAGATCCCCCAGCGCAACACGCAGCCGCAACGCACCCGCCGCCACCAGGGCATCCCGCGCGGTGAGCTCCAGCACCTCGCCCTCAACGTCCAGAGTGAGCACGTGCACGCGGCTGCCCACCTGCAGGGGCGCATCATAGGCGCGCTCCTTGGCCTGGCGGCGCCGCTCCACCTCCGCCTCGTGGGTGAGCTTCTGCTGCAGGGCGGCCACGTTCCTGAGCGGCGCCTGTGCGGCCTCCAGGCGCGTAGCGTCCCCGGCGCGCACGGCGTCGCGGATGGTGGTGCGGGCCTCGGCCACGGCCTCCTCCAGCTCCGCGCGCAGCCGCGCGCTGTCATCCAGCAGGCCGCGGCGCACCTCCGTGCGAAGCTCGCGCGCGCGCAGGCGGAGTGACTCACGCTCCTCCTCCGCCTTCTGCCGGGCCGCCACCCCCGCTTCGTGGGCCCGCGCCACGGTGGCGCGTTCCTCATCCAGCGCTTCCCGCTGCGCGCCCAGTGCGCGCAGCAGCTCCTCCAGGCGGCGGCCCTGCTCGCTGGAGAGCTCACGCGCGCGCTCCACAATGGGCCCCGGCAGCCCCAGCATGGCCGCCATGTCCAGCGCGCTTGAGGAGCCGGGCGTGTCGTAGGTCAGCCGGTAGGTGGGGCGCAGCGTGCCGGAGGCCAGCCCCACCGCCGCGTTGCGGAACACGGCGCGTTGCGCGGGGTCCAGGCCCGGGGCCTTGAGCTTCTCAAAGTGCGTGGTGGCGACGACGTCCGCACCCAAGCGCGCCAGCTCTTCCAGCACCGCCTGGCCCAGCGCCGCGCCCTGGTCCGGGTCGGTGCCCGCCATGATCTCATCCAGAACGCACAGGCAACCGTGGTGCTCCGCAGCGGCGCGGCGAACACCGTGCAGCATGTCCCGGATGGCCTGCAGGTGCGCGGCAAAACTGCTGAGCCCCTCCTGGAGCGACTGCCCGTCGCCCACCACGGCGTGGACGCGGTCGTACAGCGGCAGCGTGCTGCCGTCCTCAACGGGAAGCGGCAGGCCCGCGCGCACCATGACCGCGGACAACCCCGCGCCCTTGAGCGCCACCGTCTTGCCCCCCGTGTTGGGACCGGTGATCACCAGCACCCGCGGCTCACCCACAAGCAGGTCGTTGGCCACCACGGTGGACGCGTCCCCGGCCGCCAGTGCATCCAGCGCCAGCAGCGGGTGCCGGAATCCGCGCAGCACCATGGCGCGGCCGCCGCCGCCATCAGGCGCGGACAGCGCCGGGACGCGGCCGCCCAGGTCCACGCCCAGACGCGCCCCGGCACACACCACGTCCAACGCGTGGAGCGACTCCACGTCAATGGCGATCTCCCGGGCGCGTGCGCCGACCAGCGTGCTGAGGTGCTGGAGGATCCGGTGCTCCTCCTGCGCCACGTCCGCCTGGGCCGCCTTGAGACGGTTGCCCAGGTCCACCACCTCCTGCGGCTCAATGAAGTAGGTCTGGTGCGTCTGTGAGGTGTCGTGGACAATGCCCTGCACGCGCCAGCGTTCGTGCGCCTTGACGGGGAGCACGTAGCGGTCTTCGCGCAGCGTGTGGAAGGTGTCCTGGAGCAGCCCCTGCGCGTCGAACTCACGCACCATCTGCTCCATCCGCACGCCCAGCGTTTCGCGCAGGCCGGCGGCGCGGCGCCGCAGTTCCCCCAGCTCCGGTGACGCGCTGTCCGCCACACGTCCGGTCCGCTCAATGCTGCGGTCCAACGTCCGCACCAGGCCCGAATAATCCCCAAATGCCTCCAGGCGTCCCGCCACCGTCGGCGCACGCTCCCGGCGCGCCACGCACCAGTTGGAGACGCGCTCGCCCGCGCCCAGCGACGCGGCCACATCCAGCAACTGCCGCGGCTCCAGCACGCCGCCGCGCTCCGCCAGGCGCACCGCCGCCGTCACGTCCACCACACCGCCCAGGACGGGCCATTCCTCGTCCTCACGCGCCACGGCCATCAGCTCCGCGGTGGCTGCCAGTTGCGCCGCCACCGCGGTGGAATCCGGCAACAGCGGCAGTGCCGTGCAGCGGGCCTTGCCGCCGTCGGTCTGCGCGCGCGCAGCCACCGCCGCCTGCACGCGCGGGAAGTCCAGCTCCGCAAGCGTGCGTGCATCAACGTTGGGGAGAGTGCGGGCGGTGGTCATGGCGGAGTGGAGTCCTGATTCTCTCGACGAGGAGGGCGCTTGTATCAAGCCCGCCGCCGGGCCGCCACCCGCGCCTTCACGACGCGGCGCGCACCATGCGGTCCCGCAGCGCATCCCAGGCCGCGCCCTCTGGCGGCGCTTCCATGACGAGCATGGAACATCCGGCGTCCTCCATGCGGTGGAGCGCGTCGTAGAACAGCGCCTGCGCCTCGCCGGGGTCCGGCGGCAGCTTCACGCCCAGCAGCGCGCCCCCCACGTCAAACGAAAACACCAGCGCCCCATGCCCCGGCCCCGCTTCACCCCGCGCCGCCTGCCACGCGGCGGTGTCACCGTGCGCCACCAGAGTGACCGGCACCCGCGGCGCGTAGTGACGCTGCGCCATCCCCGGGGAGGCGCGCGCCGCGCCGTCCTCCACCCGCGGCCCGTGCACAAACGCCACGCCGGGCAACGCGGCGCGCAACTGGTCAAGCGGCACACCCCCGGGCCGCAGCAGCGCGGGCTCAGCGCCGGAGAGATCCACCACGGTGCTCTCCACGCCCACATCACAGCGGCCGCCGTCCAGCACCAGGTCCACCGCGTCCCCCAGGCTGCGCACCACGTGCTCCGCGCGGGTGGGGGAGACGTGCATGAAGCGGTTGGCGGACGGCGCGGCCACGGGCTCACCCAAAGCGGCAATCAGCGCGCGGGCCACCGGGTGCGCGGGAACGCGCACGGCCACGGTGGGCAGGCCGGCGTTGACCTCGTCCGGGACGGCGGGAGCGCGGGGCAGCACCAGCGTCAGCGGCCCGGGCCAGAACGCCGCGGCCAGGGTGGCAGCCGTGGCGGGCCACGCCGACACGACGTGGGCGCGCGCCATCTCCACGCCGGACACATGCACGATGAGCGGGTTCCACCCGGGGCGGCCCTTGGCCGCGTAGATGCGGCGAACGTGCGCCGCGTCCAGCGCGCGTGCGCCCAGGCCGTAGACCGTCTCAGTGGGGAACGCCACCAGGCCGCCGCGGCGCATGACGTCAACCGCCTCGGCAATGCGCGCCGGCTCGGGGTGCACGGGGTCGACGGGGAGCACCTTCATTGCGCGGGCGCTGGAAGCTAGGCGGCGCCAACGGCGGCGGCAACCGCGGCGGATGCCTCGCCGGAGCGGAACGGGTATGTGTGGGCGCATGAGCGCGCTCGTCGTCCACCAGCAGTTCCTGGAGGTCCCTACCCGTGGCCGGGGCCTGGTCAACGTCACGCCGCGCATTGCCGAGGTGGTGGCCGCCTCCGGCGTGCGCACGGGACTGTGCGTCGCCTTCATCCAGCACACCTCCGCCAGCCTGGTCATCCAGGAGAACGCGGACCCCTCCGTGCAGCGTGACCTGCTGCACTGGCTGGATGACCTGGCGCCGGAGACGCGCGGCTGGGAGCATGACGCCGAAGGGCCCGACGACATGCCCGCGCACGCCAAGAGCGCGGTGACCCGCACCAGCGAGACGATCCCCGTGGTGGAGGGCCGGCTGGCGCTGGGCACCTGGCAGGGCCTGTACCTGGCGGAACACCGCGCACGCCCGCACGTGCGGCGCCTGGTGGTGCACGTCCAGGGGTGCTGAGACATGGCGGCGGATGAGACGGAGGACCGCTACCGCGGCCTGCCCGCGGGACTGGGCGAGCGTATCGACAACCTGCCGCAGGAACCCGGCGTGTACCTGATGCGCAACCGGCGCGCCGAGGTGATCTACGTCGGCAAGGCGGTCAACCTGCGCAGCCGCGTGCGCAGCTACTTCGGACGGGGGGATGGACGCGCGTTTGTGGCGCTGCTGCACAAGCTGCTGGGAGACATTGAGGTCATCCTGGTGCGCAGCGAAAAGGAAGCGCTGCTGCTGGAACAACAGCTCATCAAGGAGCACCGCCCGCGTTTCAACGTCATTCACCGTGACGACAAGAGCTTCATCACGCTGGCCCTCAACACGCGGCATGACTGGCCGCGCATTGAGGTCACCCGCACCCACCAACTGCAGCAGGACGGCCCCAAGCCGGGGCACCGCTACTTCGGCCCGTTCTCGTCCGCCGCGGCGGTACGGGCCACGTTGCGGGTGCTCAACCATCACTTCCTGTTGCGCACCTGCACGGACCACGTGCTGCAGAACCGCGAGCGCCCGTGCCTGGAGTACCAGATTGGCCGCTGCATGGCGCCGTGCGTGTACGACGTGCCCGGCGACGTGTACCGCCAGCACGTGGACGACGCGGTGCTGTTCCTGTCCGGGCGCCGTGGTGCATTGGCCACGGAGTTGCGGCGCCGCATGACGGAGGCTTCGGACGGATTGCGGTTTGAGGAGGCGGCGCGGCTGCGGGACCAGTTGGTGGACGTGGAGCGCACCACGGAGAAGCAGGTGATGGCGGACGCCACGGGCCAGGAAGACACGGACATCCTGGGCCTGTGGCGTGAAGGCAGCACCGCCGCGGTAGGCGTGCTGGAGGCGCGGGGCGGGCGCGTGCTGGGGAAGGACGTCCTCACCTACCGGGACGCGGAGCTGCCCGATGACGAGTTGGTGCTCCAGGTGCTGGATGCGCGCTACGCGGACGTCCCCGGCGAAGACCTGCCCGCCGCCATCCTGGTACCCGCGGAGTTGCCCGACGACGAGCGCGCCGCGCGTGAGGCGCTGCTCACCGAGCGGCGCGGCCGGCGCGTGGAGGTGCACTTCCCGCAGCGCGGGGACCGGCGCGCGCTGCTGGAGATTGCCAACCGCAACGCGCGCGCCGCGCTGGAGGAGAAAGCGCAGCAGGAGGCCACGCGGCGGGACGCGGTGGAGCGCCTCACGCAGCGGCTGGGACTGGGGCGGCGGCCCACGGTGATGGAGTGCTTTGATATCTCGCTGTTCCAGGGCTCTGCGCCGGTGGCCAGCCAGGTGACGTTTGTTGACGGGGCGCCGGAGAAGAAGCGCTACCGCAAGTACGGCGTGCGCACGGTGGAGGGCACGGACGACTTCGCCATGATGCACGAGGTGCTCACGCGCCGCCTGGCGCGCGGCGTGACGGAGGGGGACCTGCCGGATCTGGTGGTTATTGACGGCGGGCGCGGGCAGCTCAACGCGGCGCTGGCGGCGTTCCGTGACGCGGGTGTGCCCACCAGCGCGCTGGAGGCCACCGAACAGAATGCATGGGTTTCTGACGCTGGAACGCCGGCCTGGCCGGATGCGCAGCGTTGGGTGGAGGTGGTGGGCCTGGCCAAGGCACGCACGCTCAAGGACGGCGGGCGCCGCGGGTGGGCGGGCCGCAAGCGCCTGGTGGAGGACGCGCCCGGCGGTGCGGAGCGCTGGGAAGAGGGCGGAGAAGGCGGTGGCAGCGCGCACAGCCCGGAGCGCGTGTTCCTGGCGACGGCGAAGGACCCCGTGACGCTGAAGCCCAACAGCGCGGAACTACACCTGCTGACGCAGCTGCGTGACGAGGCGCACCGGTTCGCCATCACGTTCCACCGCGCGCGGCGGTCCAAGAACACGCTGCGGTCTTCGCTGGACGAGGTGGACGGCGTGGGACCCGCGCGGCGCAAGGCGCTGCTGCGGCACTTCGGCAGCCTCACCGCGCTGCAGGAAGCGGACGTTGACACCATTGCCGCGGCACCGGGCATCCCGCGGCCGCTGGCGGAGCGCATCTGGGAACACTTCCGCAAGTGACACACCGCGGAAATCCCATCAATCCCGCAACACCGACGACGCGATGCGGTCCGCCAAGAGCGCTCCGCGCGCCGTCACGCGGAAACAGCGCGGTGCCGCGCGCTCCAGCAGCCCCTCCCGTGCGTACTGCTCCAGCGCCCCCTCCACGTCGCCAGGCACCCGCACCTGGTGCTCCGCCTCCAGCGCATCCAGCGCAATGCCGCGCTCCATGTCCCGCAACCCCGCAAACATCCGGTCCGCCAAAGCGTGTGCGCCGTCCAGGTGTTCCTCGTCGACAATGTGCGCCCGTCCGGCAAGGTACCCCTCCAGGTCCGGCGCGTTGCGTCCGCGCCACGCGGTACCATCGGGGTAGCGCAAGTAGGACGCCGCGCCGGGTCCCAACCCCAGATACGCCCGCCCCTGCCAGTACAACCGGTTGTGCACCGCCTCGTGGCCCGGCCGCGCGTAGTTGCTGGGCTCGTACTGGCGGAAACCGGACGCCGTCAGGCGCGCCTGCACGCGCTCGTAGCGGTCCGCTTCCCCGTCGGAGTCCAGTGCCGCCAGCCTCCCGCGGGACCGCAGGCGCGTGAGGTGCGTCCCCTCCTCGTACGTCAGGCAATACACGCTCACGTGGTCGGCCATTGACGAGGCCAACGCCAGGTCGCGGTCCAGTTCATCCGCCCCCTGCGTGTCCGCGCCAAAGATGAGGTCAATGGACAACTCCCGGAACCCTGCACCCGCCAGCCGTTCCACCGCGGTCCGTGCATCCGCACCGGTGTGACCCCGTCCCAGCCGCTTGAGCGTGGCGTCGTGAAAGCTCTGCACGCCCAGGCTCACGCGCGTCACACCCGCCGCCCGCCACGCGGCCACACTTGCGGGGCTGACGTCGCGCGGGTTCACCTCCAGCGTGACCTCCGCGCCCGGCGTCAGTGCCGCTTCGCGTCCCACCGCGCTGATGATCGCGTGCACCTGTTCCGGCAGCAGCAGCCCCGGCGTCCCGCCGCCAAAGTACAGTCCCACCAGCGCGGGCGCCTCACCCAACTGCCCGCGGCGTTCCCGCCATTCATCCACCACCGCCTGCGCAAACCGCGGGTCCGGCCTCCCCACAACAAAATAGAAGTCACAATACGCACACCGGTGCTTGCACCACGGCACGTGGATGTAGACGCCGGCGGGGCGAACGACGGGGGAGCGCGCGGGGGGGGCCAAGGGCCGGAGACCTTGCCAAAACCCTTCTGGCCGCGCCACCTTGCCGCCGTGGCCAAGCAGGTTGGAACCCCAGAAAAGCGCCCGGCACGTGCCACCGGTGGGACCGCGGCCACGCGGGATGCCGCGCGGCGCCGCCTGTTGGACCGCGCCAAGGGCCTCATCGGCGCCACCACGGATGACGGCTGGGACTGGCGCAAGGGTTCGCTCAGCGCACTGGACGTCTTCCCGTTTGCCGCGGAACCGCACCTGCGGGAGGCCATGCTGGCCGATTTCCAACGCGACCAGGCGGGCTACCGGAAGATCGGCGGCGGGTCCAACACGCCGCGCGCGGCGTACTTTCTCCGTCGTCACGCCAACGTGCGCCACTGCCTGCAGCGGCTGGACCTGTACTACCCGCGCGGCGGCGCCGTGGAGCCCGCGCCCGGCATGGTGGTGTTCTTTGAGTGGCCGGAGGACCGCGGCCGGTTCAACTTCAAGCCGGACCGCAGCGGCATCATTGAGTCCGTAGACAAGGGCGAAGTGGTGCGGGCCATCATGGCGGTGCAGGACGCGGACCGCTGGCGCGTGCGCCTGGTGACGCTGCCGGAGGCCTCACGCGTCGCCATCGTCGCCTACGGCGACTGCCCCGGCCTGGTCTGAGTCACGCGCCGTACTTCACCGTAATGATGGTGACGTCCACCTCGCCGGCGGGCCGGCGCACCGTGGCCACGTCGTCCACCTTCTTGCGCAGCAGCGCGCGCGCCATGGGGCTGTTGATGGAGATGCGCCCGCCGCCGGAGCCCAGTTCATCCTCGCCCACAATGGTGTACGTGGCGCGCTTGCCGTCCTCGTCCTCCACCGTCACCGTGGCGCCAAAGTACACCTCCGCCTTCCCCGCGTGGTCCCGCGGATCCACCACGTTCACCTTGTCCAACCGGCGCTGGAGGAACTGCAGCCGCTTGTCGATCTCGCGCAGCTTCTTCTTGCCGTAGATGTACTCGGCGTTCTCGCTGCGGTCTCCCTGCGCGGCCGCGTCAGACACCTCCTGCACCACCTTGGGCCGATCCACCTTGGTCAGCCGCTCCAGTTCCGCGGCCAACCGCCGGTAGCCCTCCAGCGTGATGTGCACCGCGCCGCCCGGGCGCCGCTCGTCGTCCTCGTCCGTCATGGTGGACCGGGCATAGCCTCGCCGCGGCGCCGACGCCAACGGCGTGGGCCTGATTTGACGCTCCGCTTCGCGGCCTGCTAGCCCCGCGGTCCCCGCGTGGGGACGTCACGGAGGCGCAACCGGCATGGGCAGGATCGCGTTGTTGTTCCCGGGTCAGGGCAGCCAGGCGGTGGGCATGGGCAAGGCGCTGGCGGACAAGTACCCCGCCGCGCGCGCGGTGTTTGACCAGGCGGACGCGGCGCTGGGCTGGCCGCTGTCCAAGCTGTGCTTTGAGGGCCCGGACACGGAGCTCAAGCGCACCGCCGTCACGCAACCTGCCATCCTGACCACGTCCATTGCCGTCTGGAAGGTGGCCACCGCGGAGCTGGGCCTGACGGCGGACGCGGTGTGCGGCCACAGCCTGGGCGAGTACTCCGCGCTGGTGGCCGCCGGCTGCCTCACGCTGCGGGACGCGGTGAAGGCGGTGAACGCGCGCGGCCAGTTCATGCAGACCGCGGTGCCGGAGGGCGTGGGCGCCATGGGCGCGGTGCTGGGCCTGGACGCCGCCGCCATCCGCGAGGTGTGCGCCAAGGTGTCCAACCCCGCGGCCGGTGAGCTCGTCGAGGTGGCCAACTACAACGGGCCGGACCAGACGGTGATCAGCGGCCACAAGGCCGGCGTGGAGAAGGCCACCGCGGCGCTCAAGGAGGCCGGGGCCAAGCGCGTGTTGCCGCTGCCGGTGTCCGCGCCCTTCCATTGCGGCCTGATGAAGCCGGTGCAGGCGCAGCTGCAGCACGTCCTGGATGGGTGCACGTTTGCGCCGCTGGCGGTGCCGTGCGTGGCCAACGTCAACGCGGAGCCCAACCAGGATCCCATGAAGCACCGGGGGCTGCTCATTGATCAGGTGGTGGCCAGCGTGCGGTTCACGCAGAGCGTGGAGGCGCTGCTGGGGATGGGCGTGGACACGTTTGTGGAGCTGGGGCCGGGCAAGGTGCTCACGGGGATTGTGAAGCGCATCCGCAAGGACGTGAAGCTCATCAACATTGAGGACCCGGCAGGGCTGGACGCGGCGCGCGCCGCCCTGGCCGGCTGACACGACGGAGGCCGTGATGATGCTGAAGGATCGCGTGGCGGTGGTGACGGGTGCATCGCGCGGCATCGGCCGCGCCATCGCGGTGGAGCTGGCGCGTCACGGGGCGCGCGTCGTGGTCAACTACCAGGGCAGCGAAGCCGCGGCGCAGGAAACCCTCAAGCTGTGCCAGGGCGCCGGCGGTGGCGAGCACATGGTCAAGCAGTTTGATGTGGGCAACCCGGACCAGGTGACCGCGACGATGAAGGAGCTCCACGAGGCGTGCGGCCGGCTGGACATCCTGGTCAACAACGCGGGTATCTCCCGGGACATGCTGATCATGCGCTTCAAGAACGAGGACTGGGATGCGGTGCTGCGCACCAACCTCTCCGGCGTGTTCTACTGCTCGCGCGCGGTGTCGCGGTACATGAGCAAGCAGGAGTTCGGGCGCATCGTGAACGTGTCGTCCATCGTGGGGCAGATGGGCAATGCGGGCCAGGTGGCGTACTCCGCGGCCAAGGCGGGCATCATTGGGATGACCAAGACGCTGGCCAAGGAGTTGGCCAAGCGGAAGGTCACCGTGAACGCGGTGGCGCCGGGCTTCATCAAGACGGACATGACCGCCGCGCTGAAGGAAGAAATGGTGCAGATGGCGCAGATGGCCATCCCCATGGGCGAGCTGGGCACACCGGAGGACATCGCCCCCGGCGTCGCGTTCCTGTGCTCGGACGGCGCGCGCTACATCACCGGACAGGTGCTGGCCATCAACGGCGGCTTGTACATGTGAAGGGGGCAGTCAGCCGCGGAAGAACAACGGGTACGCGGCCGGATCCGTCTCGTGCATCGTGGCCCACGCGGCATCAAAGATCGTCTCGCGGTTGGGCTTGGACCAGTAGTCACCGTCGGAACCGTACGCGGGGCGGTGCTCCGCGGCGGCCACCGTGCGCGGCGCGGCGTCCAGCCACTGGTAGCCGCCCTGCTTCTCCAAGACCTCCTGCAGCATGTACGCGGTGGCGCCCCCGGGCACGTCCTCGTCCACAAACACCACGCGGTTGGTCCGCTGCAGGCTCTTGGTGATCACCCCGCGCACATCAAACGGCAGCAGCGTCTGCACGTCGATCACTTCGGCGGACACGCCCGCTTCCTGCAACATCTCCGCTGCCTCCAGCGCCACGCGGCAGCAAGCGCCGTAGGTCACCAGCGTGACGTCGCTGCCGGCGCGGATGACCTCCGGCACGCCCAGTGGGACGGTGAACTCAGTGAGGTTGGCGGGGAGGCGCTCCTTGAGGCGGTAGCCGTTGAGCACCTCCACCACGACGGCGGGGTCATCCCCGCGCAGCAGCGTGTTGTACATGCCCGCTGCCTGCACAAAGTTGCGCGGGACGCACACGTGCATGCCGCGGCACAGGTGGATGATGGCCGCCATGGGGCTGCCCGAATGCCACACGCCCTCCAGCCGGTGCCCGCGCGTCCGGACAATGCACGGCGACATCTGCCCGCCGCGGGTGCGCCAACGCAGCGTGGCCAGGTCGTCGCTCATCAACTGCAGCGCGTAGAGGATGTAGTCCAGGTACTGAATCTCGACGATGGGACGCAGCCCCCGCATGGCCAGGCCAATGCCCTGTCCCAGCATGGTGCACTCGCGGATGCCGGTGTCCGCCACGCGCAGCACGCCGTGCTTGTCCTGCAGGCCGGCGCAGCCCTGGTTGACGTCACCCAGCTTCCCCACGTCCTCGCCAAAGATCAGCACGCGCGGATCGCGCGCCAGCAGCGCATCAAAGCAGCGGTTGATGATCTCAAAGCCGTTGAGCCGCGGCGCGCCCTCGTCGTAGCGCGCGGGGATCTCCGGCACGCGCAGCGGGCTGGTGGCCGCCTCGCTGACCAGATTGTCGCTGTAGCGCGCACGCTGTGCGGCCTGCATGGCGTCACGCCAGGCCACCAGGCGGGCGCGCGCGTCGGACGGTTCCGCGCGCACCGCCAGCAGCGTGTCGGCGATGACCCGGAAGAAGTCACGGCGGAATGGCGCGGTTTCCGCCCGCAGCGCCGCCGCGTGTTCCCGCACCCGGGCGCCACCCGCGGGGCTCTGCGCCGCCACATCATCCAGCAGCGCCAGCAACTCCGCCTTCTCACCCTCCAGCGGCGCGCGGTGCTCGGCCCAGCACTTCCTCTGCAGCTCGCGCACCAGCTGGGTGTCCTCCTGCTCCCACTGCTCCAGCTGCGCGGCGGTGGCCACGCCCTCGGCCAGCACCCACAAACGCAGGCGCCGCAGGCAATCCCACTCATCCTCCCAGCCCAGCCGCTCCTTGCTCTTGTAGCGTTCGTGGCTGCCGGAGGTGGAATGCCCCTGCGGCTGGGTCATCTCCACCACGTGGATGATCTGCGGGACGTGCTCGGTCCGCGCCGTGTGCGCCGCCGCCTGGTAGACGTGACGCAGCGCCGCATAGTCGTGTCCCTTCACCACGTGGATGTCAAAACCGCGCGGGTCCGACGGCGAACGCCGGAATCCCTCGAGCAGGTCGCTGACGTTGCCGCGGATGACCTGCTGTTCGCTGGGCACGGAGATGCCGTAACCGTTGTCCCAGATGGACATCACCAGCGGGATGCCCAGCACACCGGCCGCGTTCATGCCTTCCCAGAACATGCCCTCCGCGCAGGACGCATTGCCAATGGTGCCCCAGGCCACCTCGTCGCCACCGCGGGAGAACGGCGTGTCCGCCAGGTCCGGCAGCGCCCGGTAGATCTTGGAGGCCTGCGCCAGCCCCACCAGGCGCGGCACCTGGGAGCCCGTCGGGGAGATGTCCCCGGAGGTGCCCACCATGTCGCGCGCACCCTTCCACCGTCCCAACTCGTCCACGTAGCGCGTGGCAAAGTGCCCGTTCATCATGCGCCCAGCGCTCGCGGGTTCCAGTTCCACGTCGGTGGTTGCGTACAGCTGGTGGAAGAACCGTTCCATGGTCCCAATGCCGGCGGCGAACATGAAGGTCTGGTCGCGGTAATAGCCCGCGCGCGTGTCGCCCTTGCGGAACGCGCGCGCCATGGCCAGCTGGGCCACTTCCTTCCCGTCGCCAAAGATGCCGAACTTGGCCTTGCCCCCCAGCACCTCCCGGCGCCCCATGAGACTGGCCTGCCGGGACCGGAACCCCAACCGGTAGTCCTCAATGATGCTGTCGGCGCTGAATGGAAGTGCCCCGCGGCCTTCCTGCGAAGTGCTGGTTGCCACCATGGCTCTCCTTTATCGGGGCGCCCCCTGTACGGCATGGACGTGCAGATTGCCACCCCGGACCCACGGGCCCGCCCGCACCCGCGCACGGCGTTCCCGCGGGCCCTGACGACGAGGAGGGGTGCGCGGCGCCGGGCTCCCGGCCGTCCGGATCCGCGGCGCGCCTGCCCGGTTCGGCGCTGTGCGGCAGCGGCCCCCGGGCCGCGCAGGTGACGTGGCACCCCGTGCGTGGCGGGTGGTACCTCCCCGTCGGACCAGGGTACGCTCAGCGCGCGCGGCCACCGGCCGCCAGACGGGACAACCAATGCTTGAACTCTACAACTTCATGGAAGGCAACCACGACGCGCTGGTGAGCAACCTGCTCGCCAAGGTGCCCAAGGAGGTCCCCGCCTACTCCCGGCTCCCCCGCAACGAGCTCAAGCAGTCCATTGAACACCTGCTGGAGGCCTACACGGACCTGCTGGTCACCGGCCAGGACGAGGGCTTGCGCGCGTTCTTCAAGTACATCGCCAAGATCCGCTCCGCGCAGTCCTTCAAGGTCTCTGACGTCATGCGCGCGCTGCTGTGCTTCCCGCCGGCCATCCGCCGCATGCTGCAGGACGAGTACCGCGACATGGAGGGCGACGGCCTGTCCCTGTTCAACAAGTCCATGGAGAAGATTGAGAGCACGTGCTTCACCAGCGTGTGCACCTTTGTGGACATCTTCCAGGAGTACCTGGACAGCCGCATCAAGGAACACAACGACTACCTGAATGAGAAGAACAAGCAGCTGGGCGTGGACCTCTCCAAGTTCATCCTGTTCCGCGGCTGACCGGGACCGCCCACGGCCGCCCCGCCGCGCGCGGTTTGCGCGATCCGATATTGATATTGACTTTCATTTTCAGAATGCGCTACCGGTTGGACACGGAGGTGGCGCGTGTCCGTTGTTGCAGGCGTGCTGGTGGTGGCCATGACGGCGGGCGGACTGCCCGGCGGCACGGTGCGGCACGTGTCCCGCATGACCGGGGCGCTGTTGGAGGTGGTGACCGCGTCACCCGGCGCGCTGGTGCGCGTGGACGGTGAAGTGCGCGGCCGCACACCGGTGCGGGTGGCCGGCCTGGCGCCGGGAGTGCACCGCGTGGAACTCAAGGGCGGCGGCGTGGATTCCGCCCGGTCGGTGGACATGGATGACGGCATGCTGGTCCGTGTGGAGGCGGACGCCACCGGCGTGCGCGTGCGCAGCGGGCCACTGGCGGACACCAGCCCGGCCGCAGCGGGTTCCGCTTCGGACGCGCCGGCGGCGTGGCGGCCGGACGTGTCGTCGTTGCGCAGCCTGCTGGCGCAGCCCTGGGTGTATGCGGCGGCGGCCTGCACCGGGTTGGCGCTGCTGGGCGCCGGCTTGCTGTGGACCTCCACGCCGGACCGGTTCCCCGTGCTGCGCCGCCTGCCGCTCCACGTGGAGCCCTGGCAATACACCGCGGCGCGTTGGGTTTCCGTGGGCGCCGTTGCCACGGGGCTGGTGCTCACCGCGGCGCTGTGGGTGGTCCCGGCGCTGCCCAGCCTGGCGGCCCTGCTCCACCGTGACCGCGCAGCGGCGGCGGCGCCGCCGCCGGACGCCACGGCCGGCTGACGTCGTTCAGAACCTCAGATCACAGCGGTCGTTGGCCGCCTCCGCGCAGCTGGCGCTGTAACTGCTCACGTTCGGATTGGCGCAGTGGTACGCGCGCCGGAACGCCTCCACCGCCTTGCGCTCCGCTTCAGCCGAGGACGACGTGGACACACACACCCGCGCCTTCCGACCGCAGCCCTGGACCCGCACGCTGTAGCAGCCCGCTGCCACGGCCTCACCGGTCACCGCCAGCCAGCCGGCGGCCACCAGCAACCACGCCAGGAAAGGAACCAGCGCGCGCATGACCGGACTGTAGGACGCCGCCGGCAGCGGGGCCAGACGTCACGCCACCCGCAGCACCAGCGCCGTGGCCAGGCCCTCCACCAGCACCCCGCCGTCACCCCGGCGCAGCCGCGGCTGGGCCACGCCCAGCTCCGCCAGGGGGACCACGTTCCCGTCATCCAGGCCCACGCGGCAGGCATGCAGCGGCCCGGAGGTCTCCCCCGGCGCGTTGGCCACCATCAGTGCGGCCACCACCGTCCGCTCGTCCAGCACCGCGGGCACGCTCACACCCTGGTTCACCGCGCGCTGATGCACCACGCGGCCCGGGCCGTCCGCCTCCAAGACCCGCAGCGTGCAGCGCGGCCCGTCGTGGAGTTCCTGCACAAGCGCCACCACCCGGCCGGACGGGAGGAAGCCCCCGCTCACCCGCGAGGGCGCGGACAGCGGCCCCAACACGGTCCGCCGCTCACCGTCATCAAGCGAAATGGCCTCCAGCGCCCCGTCCAGCTGTGCGGTCCGGGCGGTCATGACCAACGCGCGGGCGCCGTCGTCGGACAACGCCGGCACCGGAGCCAGCATGGGATGCATGGCGGTGGCCACCGGGCAGGCTTCGCGGGAGGTTGCCGCCAACAGGTCCACCGCGTGGAGGACACCGCGCACCACGTCCACCACCGCCGCGCGCCGCCCGTCCGCAGAAACGCCCAGTGATTGACCCGGCACGCGCAGGACCTCCCTCCCCTCCGCCAGGAACGCGACCTCGTCGACAATGGGCGGGATGGACCCGGGGCGGAACCGGTGCACGGCCAGCAGGCGTCCCGCGGCCACGGGGAACACGTGCACCGCGCCGGCATGGTCCAGCCACACCGGGCGGGGGCTGCCGCCTTCGTCCTCCACGTAGACGCCCGGGTGCACGCCGCCCTCGGCGCGGAACACCAGCGCGCTGCCCCAGAAGCCGCAACCGGTGACGCGGACCCCCGCTCCCAGGCGCGGACCGCGCGAGCTGACCGTGCAGCTTCCCATCCGGCTCACCCCCGGTGGAGGAACTTCACCAGCGCCTCGCCAAAGGCCGGCAGGTCCGGCGGACGGCGGGAGGTCACCAGGTTCCCGTCCACCACCACCGGGTCGTCGCGCCACAGGGCGCCCGCGTTCTCCACGTCGTCACGCACGCCGGCGGAACCCGTCACGCGCCGCCCCTTGAGGATCCTGGCGGACACCAGCACCCACGGGCCGTGGCAGATGGCCGCCACCAGCTTTCCGCGCGCATCCATGTCCCGCACCACTTCCAGCAGCTGCCCGTGCCGCCGCAGCACGTCCGGCGCCCACCCGCCGGGCACCACCACGCCGTCCAGTTCGCGCGGGTCCACCGCGCCCAGCGCCGCGTGCACGTCCATGGGATAGCCGTGCTTGCCGCGGCAGCCCTTGCCATCCGGACTGGCAACGACCACGTGCACACCTGCCGCCTCCAGTCGCAGGCGCGGGTACCACGCTTCCAGGTCTTCGTAGGCATCAGCCACCGGGATGAGAATGCGCGTGGGAGTCATGCGCCCTTTGTAGCCGCCGCGCGCAACCGCCCGCTACCCGTGCCGCGGCGCTTGTGCCGGGACCGTGGACGCGGGCATCCTGCACCGCCTCCACGACGGGAGCACCCCTGGCCCGACTCCGCCCCCACGTCCTGCGCGCGCTCCTCCTCAAGGAGGCGCGCGAGGTCCTGCGCGACCGGCGCACCCTCCTGCTGACGCTGGCGCTGCCCACCATCATCTACCCCGTGTTCATCGCCGGCCTGGGCGAGATCTCCGCCGCGGCCACGCTCAGCCTGCGTGCGCGGCCCATCAGCGTGGTTGTTGCCGCAGAGGTCCCGGAGGATGTGCGCCGCGCCCTGCGCGCGGCGGAACGGGTCACCGTGCGCGCCGGCGCGCCCGAGGAGGAGGTCCGCGCGGGCCTGGCGGAGGCGGGCGTGGGTGCGCGGCCGCGCCCGCGGGGGGACCACGCGCTGGTGGTCTACGTGGACCGTTCGCGTGATGAGAGCAGCGCCGCGGCGGAGCGCGTGAACCGCGCCATTGCCCGCGCCCGGGACGCGCGGCTGCAGGCGCGCGTGGCCGCGCTGGGCATCCCCCGTGAGGACGTGGAGCCGCTCCCCGCGGAACAGCGCAATGTCTCGTCGGGCGAGCGCATGCGTTCATACATGGCCAGCCGCATGCTGCCCTTCCTGCTCATTGTGCTGAGCCTGGTGGGCGCCACGGCCACCGCCGTGGACATCACCGCGGGCGAACGCGAACGCGGCACCCTCCTCACGCTGCTCTCCACGCCGGTGCACGCGGCGGAGGTCGCCGCGGCCAAGCTGGTCACGGTGGCCGCCGTGGCGCTGGCCAGCGGGCTGGTCAACGTGGTGGCGCTGGCCCTCACGCTGACCTCGTCACTGGGCCAGGGCGCGGCCGAGTTCTCCGCCGGGCTGGACGCGCGCCTGCTGCTGGGCACCATGGCCGCGCTGCTGCCCACCTCGTTGTACGGCGCCGCGCTGCTGCTGGGCCTGGCCGCGCTGGGGAAGACCACCAAGGAGGCGCAGGCCTCTACCGCTCCCGCGCTGTTCCTGGCGCTGGGCCTGTCCGCCGTCAGCATTGTGCCCGGCGTGCGCGCCAACCTCATGCTGGACGCGCTCCCCGTTGCCGGGCCCGCGCTGCTGATGCGGGACCTGGTCATGGGCGACGCCACGCTGGGCCAGGGCCTGGCCGTGCTGATCTCCAGCGCGCTGACCCTGTGGCTGATGGTGGCCTTTGCCGCGCGCGTGCTGATGAGTGAACCCATGCTCTCCGCGCACCTGTCCGCCTCCGCCGTCCTGCGCGAGCTGGGCGGCGACCGGCGACCCACGCCGCTGACCGCCGCGCTCGTCGCCTCGCTGCTGCTGGGCGTGGTGGTCTACGCGGGCCCGGCGCTGCAGGGCGCGGACCTCCCGCTGGGCCTCCTGGGAACGCTGGCGCTGCTGGCCGCCTGCCCGCTGCTGCTGCTGCGCGGCCTGGGGCTGCTGTCGGGCCCGCTGCTGGGATTTGGACGGCGGCCGGACGGCGGCGCGCTGGCCGCCGCGGTGCTGTGGGGCCTGGCGCTGTTGCTGCCGCTGTCCGCGGGCACCCGCGCGCTGGTGCGCCTGATGGGCATGGACGAGGCCGCCGAGGCGCTGGAGGAGGCGCTGCGCGCGCTCATGGAGGGCCAGCAGCACGGCGGCATGGCGCTGCTGCTCGTCGGCCTGGCGCCGGGTTTCCTGGAGGAGGTGGCCTTCCGCGGCGCGCTGCAGGGCGTGCTGCTGAGGGTGACCACGCCGGGGCGCGCGGTGCTGGCGCAGGCGGTGGCCTTTGGGCTGGCGCACCTGAGCGTCATCCGCTTCCCGGGGACCTTTGCGGTGGGGCTGCTGTTGGGCGCGCTGCGGTGGCGCTCGGGGTCCATCTGGCCGGGCGTGCTGATGCACTCGCTGCACAACGGACTGGCCACCGCGCTGGTAGTGCTGGGCGTGGCGGCCGAGGGCGGTGACGACGAACTCCCGGCCGCGCTGCTGGGCGGGTGCGTGGCGGCGCTGGTGGCGGGCGGGTGGCTGCTGCAGCGGGTGCGGCCGCCGGTCAGCGACGTCGGAAGAACGTGAACTCGCCGCTCATGTCATCCGCCAGGCGGTCAAACGCGGCCGGCCCGAACAGGTAGCTGTACTCCTCGCCGTGCGCGCGCGCCCACGCCTGCAGGTAGCGCTTGAGATCCCCCGTCTCCGGCCGGGCCTCTTCGGGCTCCGGCGCCGGCGGCTCCGCGCCGGCGGTGATGGGCGCGGGCTCCATGGGCAGATCCAGCGTCCAGGGCGGCGGCTCATCCGGCTCCAACCGGTGCTGCTTCATCCAGTCCAGGATGTACTGGTGCGCCAGCACGTCGCGGAAGGTGAACCAGCGCTTGCGCTCGTCCGCGTATTGCGTGACCACGTCCTTGAAGCGCCGGAACGCGCCCTTGCCCACAATGCTGTCCTGCAGGCGCGTCTTGAGCTCCGCGTGCACCACGGTGGCAATGAAGCGTTCCATCATCCGGTACTGCTCGCGGCTGGGGATGGGCTCCACCCGGGCAAAGTTCTCCGGCCCCTCCGCCACGCGTTTGGCCAGCGCGTCGGTCGTGTCGTCGCCCAGCACCGTCACCACCTCGCCGGAGGCGCGGTCCACGTAACTGCGCGCATCCGGCGAATGGTTCTCAAAGGCGCTCTCCAGGCTCGCCCAATCCATGTGCAGCGTCCGACCCGTCATCATCCAACCTCCGTGTGCGCGCCGTTCATCCCGCGGCGTTCAGGACCGCCCGCAGCTCCATGGACAGTTCGTCCGCCATCATAAGCCGCACCACCCCCGCCGCCCGCAAGGACGCCACCTCGCCCGGCAACACCGTCTCCCACACACCCAGCACCGGCACGCCCGCCCCGCCCGGTAGGGCGCGCAGGGCCGCCACGTCGGCGGCGCAACCCGGGGCGGCCCATCGGATCACCAACGCCGGCGCCGTGTCACCCCACCACGCCGCGGCCGGCCCCGCCCGGCCCTCCACCGCCACCCGCGGCGGCGCACACCCCGCCGCCCGACGGAGCCACGCCTCCCCCATGTCCCACAGCACCACCCGGATGCGCTGCATTGCCCCGGCACACTAGGGACGTGCCGCGCCCCGGGCCAACGCCGCGCGCGGGGCCCGGGTAAAGTTTTGACCCACGGCGCCCGTGGGTTACGGTGCCTGATTGGCAGACCCGATCGGGGAAGTCATGGGCGAGAAGTTCGGAAACTACGAGCTCGTGCGCCGCATTGCGCAAGGCGGCATGGCCGAGGTGTTCCTCGCCCGTTTCACGGGCGTCGAAGGCTTCGAGCGGTGGCTCGTCATCAAGCGGATGCTGCCCGAGCTGGCCATCCGCAAGGACTTTGTCGAGATGTTTCTCGACGAGGCCCGGCTCGCCGCGCGGTTCAACCACCCCAATATTGTGCTGGTGCATGAGCTGGGTGAAAAGAACGGCAGCTATTTCATGGCCATGGAGTACGTGGACGGGCCGCACCTGGGCGCCCTGTTCGCGCACAGCCTGCGCAAGAAGTCCCCCATGCCCGTGTCCCTGTGCTGCTACGTGCTGGCCCGCGCCGCTGAGGGCCTGCACCACGCGCATGAGCTCAAGGACCGTGACGGCACGCCGCTGTCCATTGTCCACCGGGACGTGTCCCCGCAGAACATCCTCATCAGCCGTGATGGCGACGTGAAGGTGATGGACTTTGGCGTGGCCAAGGCCGCCAGCCAGACCACGCAGACGCGCACCGGCGTGGTCAAAGGCAAGGTCGGCTACATGTCCCCGGAGCAGTGCCTGGCCAACCCGGTGGACCGCCGCACCGACGTGTTTGCGCTGGGCATTGTCCTGTACGAGCTGGTCACGCGCCGCCGCCTGTTCCGCGACAAGAGCGACCTGGTGGTGATGCAGAAGATCACGACGGAGGAGGTGCCGCCGCCTTCGCAGGTCAACCCCAAGATTCCGCGCGAGTTGGACGAGCTCATCCTCAAGTCCCTGCGCCGGGAGAAGGACGCGCGCACCCCGGACGCCCTCACGCTGTCCGACGAGCTGGACACCTACCTGGCGGGCAGCGGCGAAGCGGTCACGCGCAACACCCTGGCCCGCTGGATGAACGAGAACGCCACCGACCTGGTCCCCAGCGGCGAGCTGGTGCAGAACCCCACGCCGTCCTGGACGGGGGCGCAGAGCCCGTCCGGCGGCTCGCGGCCGGGGATGGCCTCCACCGCCCCCACGCCCCCGCGCTCCAATGACGCGGAGACGCGCGCGCTGAGCACCGCCCACCTCAACGAAGGCACCCAGGACGAGACCCCCGCGTCGTCCGGCGCCGCCGAGGGCGGACTGGCCCTTCCGCCCGACACGCCGGTGGACACCGGTGGAAAACCGGCCGGGCCCAGCCGGGCTCCGCTGGTGGCCGGCGCCGTGGTGGCCGTGGTGGCGCTGGGCGGCACCGCGGCGTTCTTTGCCCTGGGCGGGCTGAGCTCCACGGGGACCCTCCGGCCGGTCACCCCCACCACCACCTCGGGGAGTTCCGGCCAACCCGAGGCGCCGCCCTCCTCCGCCGCCCCCACCCCGCCGCCGGCCAGCGCGGGCAGCCCCGCCACCGCGGCAGGTGGCGCCCCCGCACCGGACATCACGCTGGGCGCGCTGCGGATCCTGGTGGACCCGCCGCAGGCGGAGGTCACCGTCAACCGCGTGTCCCGCGGCACCTGTGAGAACGGCGCGGTCCTGGTGGACAAGCTCAGCATGGAAAACCCTGAGGCGCAGGTGGTCCTCAGCCTGGACGGCTATGAGACCCAGCGCATGAGCGTCCCGCTTGTTGGCGGGGATACCATTACGCTGCCCGTCATCCGGCTGCGCAGGCAGTCCGCCACCGTCCGGCCGGTGCACGGCATCTTTGAAATCACCTCCGACCCGTCCAATCTCAAGGTGAGCATTGACGGGAGGACGGTGGGACGGACGCCGCTGGTCAAGCTGGAAGTGAAGGACGGCGCGCACACCATCGTCGTTGAGGCGCCGCCGGGGTACGAGCCATACCGGGACACGTTCAAGAGCGTGGCCGGGATGAAGCAGTCACTGCCCATCACGCTGCAGAAGGCCGCGCGCCCCCCGCGGGATGACCGCCCCCGGGAACCGGAGGGCACCGGCAAGCTCGTCGTGGACACCACGCCGTACTGGACCTACGTGTACCTCAACGGCAAGAACCTGGGCGCCACACCCATTGCGCCCCCGGTGGAGGTACCCGCAGGAAAGGTCACACTGCGGCTGCGGCGGGACGGCAAGGACGGTTGCACCATTGACGTCACGCGCAGCGTGGAGGTGGCCGCCAACCAGCTCACCCGCAAGTCGTTCACGCTGGAAGCGCGCGAAGCCAAGGGCACCTGCCAGTAGCTTCACACCCCAACGCGTCATCCCATTGGGTCGGGGTCGGCGCTCGGCCCGGCTTCCAACAAGACCGGCGAAGTTGTGACCTCACCGAGTTCCCCTGCTCAGTTGCTGGGAATGCTTCCGTTGGGACGCGGGGCGGATGAGCTGGCCTCATCCCGCGTGCGCCGTTCACTGACCCGTGCGCATCCTTCGCCGAAGAAGCACGTCTCGCCATCGGTACATTGGACAGCACCACATGACTCGCGGATCTGTGCGGCCACCTCCAACGTGACTGAGTTGGGCCATGCCACGGATATCATCCGCCGCAGCTGGACAAGCGTGACCTGCGCTTCCTCAAGAAGACCCGGTCCGTCGCTGGTCTCCTTGTCCTGCAGGAGGACGCGGTCCCCTTCCATGCAAAAGAACTTGTACATGCCGCTCGCCGTGTATGCGTCGGCTCCGTCGGGCGCGCGGGCAACGCCGGCCGCGCTCACCACCGCGACAACCCTTGTACCGACCGGGGGAGCACCCTTCCCGTCGCACATCTCGTCGACCCAGCGCCTGGTCCGGATGGTGTGTTCATCGCCCAATCGCCAATCAGGGCGACCGCCCGGAAGCGGCTGAAGCGGAGCGGTGAGTTGTTCCAGCACGCGGATGCGGACGAAGCGCCCCTCCGACAGGCCCGTTGGATTTCGAGGTCTATCCATGCACGCCTGGACGGGTCCATAGGCGACCTCTTCGGCGATGGTCTCGACCAGGAAGATTCCGTGTTGCGCCCGCCAATCCGCGATTTCTGAAATGCGATAGAGGGAGAGCGCACCAGTGCCCGACGGCGGCCCCTCACACGCCAGGTAGCAGCACAAGACCAGCAGGCCCACACGCCCAGAACTCCGGCCCGGCGCAATTTGGCGCATGAAAGGCCTCCTTTCAGCGTGTCGGTGTCAGTGCGGGTCCTTCCGACTGCAGGCAACCGACCGAAAGGACCGCAACACAACACAGCCCGCGAATGGTCATCATGATCCCTCCGCGTGAGGATCCTCGGTGGCCCGCGGTTGGGGTTCAAGCGAACCGACTGCGCCGCCAACGCGTGCGTCGCCGCGGGTGCATCGCCGTGCGTTCAGCCCTTGTGCCCGCCCCTTCCCGAGTCCTAGCTTGCTCGCCATGCACAAGCGGTGGCTCGCCTACGGAGCCTGCGTTCTCCTCGTCGCCACGGGTGCCGGGGCGGAGACCCCGCCGGCGCCCGACAAGGTCGCGCCCAAGGCGCCCACGGAGGACGACGCCAAGGCGCGCTTCCTCCGCGGCAAGGAGCTGTACGCGCAGGGCGACTTTGACGGTGCCATCCGCGAGTGGCAGGCGGCGCACGAGCGGGCACCCAAACCGGAGCTGCTGTTCAACATTGCGCGGGCGTGTGAGCAGGCGGGCCGCACCGAGGACGCCATCCGCAACTACCGCCGCTACCTGGACGAGGCGAAGGACCCGCCCGACCGTCCCAGCGTGGAGGCCACCATTGCGCGCCTGCAGGAGCAGCAGGACGCCCGGGCCAGCAAGGAGGGTGAAGCGCGCAAGCAGGAGCAGGCGGCCGAACACCTGCGCAAGGGCCGCGAACTCTACCAGGCCAGCCGCTACGCCGACGCGCTCAAGGAGCTGCAGGCGGCTTTTGAGCTCGTTCCGTCCGCCACGCTGGTTTACAACATGGCCAAGACGCGCGAGCGGTTGGGGGACCTGCGCGGCGCGCTGGGTGACTACCGCCGCTACCTGGAGATGGAGCCGCGGGCACCGGACCGCTCCGACGTGGACTTTGTAATCAAGGCGCTGGAGAAGAAACTGGGCCAGTCCATCAACGAGCTGGCCCTGGAGTCCAGCCCGCCCGGCGCGGAGGTCTACCTGGACGACGGGACCGCCCTGGCTGGTCAGACGCCGCTCACGCTCCGCGTGGTGGCCGGGCCGCACAAGCTCCGCGTGGTGCGCAACGGTTTTGAGCCGGCGGTGCGGGACTTCACCATGCCGGAGGACCGGCCGCTGACCCTGACGTTTGACCTGCGGCCGCTGGAGAACGTGGGCTGGCTCAGTGTGGACTGCGACCAGGAAGGCAGCCACATCTTCCTGGACGGCACCATCCTGGCGCTCACGCCCTACCGGGACCGGCGTGCGCTGCCCGCGGGCCGCCACCAGGTGGTCCTGGAGCGCACGGGCTACGAGCGGTTTGTGCAGGTGGTGGACGTCAAGCAGGGCAAGGAGACGCACGTGCGCGTACGGCTGCAGTCCGCCGGGGGCCGCTCCGTTCTCCCGTTGGTGCTGGCGCCGCTGCTGGGGACGCCGCTGGTGCTGGCGGGCGCCGCCGCGGGCGGCCTGTCCGGCGCGTTGTTCTACCGGGCGCGCTCCGTCATTGACGGGACGCCGGCCTGGCAGCGCGCGCTGGGCGGGATGGGCGCGGCCGCCGCCGCCGCCGTGGTGCTGGTGCTGACCGGAGCGGGCGTGTGCGGCGGCATCGTGGGACTGTGGGTGGCGCTGGGCCTGGTGGGCCGCAGCGGCAGTGACGTCAGCGTGCGCCCCGGGCCGGCCACCGCGGAGACCGCACCCGCCCCGACGGCCAAGCCACCCGCGCCCGCCGGAGGTGCGCCGTGACCTCCCGCCTGCCCCGCGCGCTGGCCGTGCTGGCCCTGGCCGTGTTTGCCGCGGCGGGCAGCTGCCCGTTCTCCGGGCTGCCCGTGCCGTGCGCCACGCCGGAGATTCCCGTCTCCACCGGCCTCACCTTCCTTGTGGGCGGGGACCCCACGTGCTCGGAGAATGGGACCCCGCTGTGCGCCAACTCCATTGGTGATGACGGTGACCGCACCATCCCGGAGCACCTGGTGAGCCTGGACCCGTTCCTGGTGGACCAGACGGAGGTCAGCAACATCCAGTACCGGGAATGCGTGGACCGCGGCGCCTGCGGCCTCCCGTTGGACTGCGTGCCGGGCGCGCCGTTCCTGGCGTTGGGGGCGCGCGTCAATCCCGCCGGCGGCTGCCGGTTTGAGCTGCGCCAGTATGACGACCTGCCGGTGGTGGCGGTGAGCTGGGACGACGCCCGGCGGTACTGTGAATGGCGCGGCAAGAGCCTGCCCACCGAGGCGCAGTGGGAGCGGGCCGCCGTGGGCCCGCGGGGAGAGGGCGAGGCCGCGCGCAAGTTCCCGTGGGGCGACGAGGCGTCCTTTGAAGGGCGCGCGCAGGTCACGCCCGAGGACCGGTGCGACGGATTCCTCAAGGACCGGCCCGCGCCCGTCCGGGACGAGGCCCGCCGGGCAGGGCGCTCCGTGGAGGGCGTCTATGACCTGGCGGGCAACGTGCGCGAGTGGACCCTGGATGACTTTGACCCGGCGCTCTACTGCCGGGACACCACGCCCTCCGCCGAGGAACGGGCGGCCCACGGCGGCGCGGACTGCGGGGGCGCGGAGCACCGCGAGTGCCCGCGCACCGACCAGGCGCCGCTGCCCCCCGCCGTCGTGGCCAACCCGGTCTACGGCGGCAGCGCCGCGCGCAAGGTCGTCCGCGGGGGGGCGTTCTGCTCCACCAACGTCTCGCAGGTGCAGCATGACTGCGACCTGCACGCGCGCTCACGCGCGGGACTCCAGCGCGACTTCCAGACGGCGGACCTGCCTTCCGTGCCCCTGCTCACCGCGCGCCTGGCTGGCCTGTACAATGACGCCCAGCTCACCGGCTTCCGGTGTGTGCGCAACGGCCTGGTGCCGGACCCCGCGCTGTCCTACTGCCCGCTGCTGCCCTGAGGCGCGGCGCCCGGGGACACGGGCAGCAGGTGGTCACGCAGCCAACGCTCCTCCTGTTCCACCACGTCGGCCGCGCCCAGGCGCTGTGCCAGCACCCGGCGCTCCTCGTGCAGCCGGCGCGAACAGCACGCCCGGGCCACCGCTTCGTCATACGCCTCCAGCGCCTGGGGTAGCGCGCCGCGGGCAAACCGCCCGCGGGCCAGCACCATGGGGCCGGCGGGCAGCCACGGTGCCAGGCGGGCAGCGCGGATCGCGGCCTCGTCGTGCTCCCGCCACAGTGCGGCCTGCTCATCCGGGTCCTGCGTGCGCTGGATGGACAGCAGGATCTCCTCGGCCAGCGTGAGCTGCGCCCGCGCGTCGTAGCTCAGCAGCTGCGCGCCCGCCCGCGTGGCCGCCAGGTTGGGCTCTTCTCCCGGCAGGCGCGGTACACCGCGGTCCGCCAGCCCCACGCCGGCGCATACCCACGCGGCGGCCAGGAAGCCTGCGCCCGCCGCCATCCGCGCGGGCGCGGGAAGCTCGTCCAGGTCCTGCGGGGAGGCCGTGCGCGCGCACAGCCAGCCCAGCGCAATCCACAGGCCCAGGCCCGCCACGTGGTGCGCGTCATAATCCACCTGGTGGTGCAGGATGGACGCCAGCACCCCCGTCGCCGCCAGCACCTCCGGCAGCTCCCCCCGCGCGGCCCACCGCAGCGCCCACGCCGCCAGCGCCCCGTACATCACCACCGCCAGCAGGCCGCCCAGCGGACCCAGCTCCACCATCATCTGCAGGACCCCGCTGTGCACGTAGGCGGCGTAGCGGCGGGGCGGTGACAGGTGGTTGAACGCGGACTCAAAGGCACCGGCCCCCACGCCCCACGGCGGCAGGTGCGCCAGCATGGCCGCGGCATTGGCCCAGTCCTCCAGCCGCTCGCGCCCGCTCATGGCGGCGGACGCATCCGGCCGCCATGACCGCAACCACCACACCAATGCCAACGCCGCGGCCACCGCCAGCCACGCCAGCAGCACCGTGCCCCACCGGCGCCTGCGCCAGCCCGCCGCCGTGATCCCCAGCACCACCGCCCCGCCCAGCGCCAGCGCCGCCCCCACCGACTGGGTCATCAGCAGCACCAGGCCGCCCAGGGACGCCAGCGCCAGCCAGGTGGCGCGGACGCCGGGGCGGCCGCCTTCGCGCGCGGCCAGGGCGGCCAGCATGCCCAGCAGTGGGAGCAGAAAGCCCGCCAGCATGTCCGGCGAGCTGAACGGTCCCATGGCGCGGTGCCGCGTCACCCACAGCTCCGCGAACCCGCGCGCCTGGGCGTCCTCCACCGTGGCCGCCAATTCCCCGGCGGCCTCCAGGCTCCCGCCCAGCTGCCGCAGCGCGGACAGCGCGCACGCTGCCACCGCCACGCCCGCGCCCAATTCCAGCGCCCGCTCCTGCCCGCGGGATGCCAGCAGCAGCGCGGCCCCGCCGGCCCACAGCGTCACAGTCCACGCGGACTGCCCGGCATCCACGCTCCACGTCATGCTGGCCAGCTGCCAGGCCAGCAGGGCCAGCACGGGTATCTCCAGGCGCACGCGGGGTGCGCGCTCCATCACCGCCAGGGCCAGCAGGCCCAGCGGCGCGGTGGCCATGGACAAGCCGGGCAGCAGCACCTGGGGCACCACGGGCGCGGCGGCGGCCAGCAGCAGCAGCACGTGCTGGGCGCGGCCGCTGAGGCCCCGCAGCCCCGGGCGCTCTTCCGTGGGCAGGGATGCGGGGGGCGTGCTCACTTGAGATCCCGGCGCTCAAACACAATGCCCGCCACCAGCACCAGCGCCACGGCGTGAACCACCGCGTCAGCCAGCACCAGCGCCGTGCGGGAGGCATCCAGCGGGTGGGCGTTGAAGTCCAGCCGCTGCAGGTTGGGCATGGCCCAGGCGGCCAGGCGGAGCATCCAGGCCAGCGCGGCCTCGCCTTGGGTTTCTGCGTAGCGGCGGAGTTCGTCGCCCCCCAGACCCACCAGCCACGTCGCCAGGCCGCACACGGCGGCCACCGTGGTGCCGGCAAACGCCGTGAAGACCAGCGTCGCCGCCACCACCAGCGCCGCCTCCGCCCCCAGCCCCAGCAGCGGCACCAGCAGGCCCGCTCCGGGCGCATCCGACACGGCAACGGCCAGGCGCAGCAGCAGCCCGGCCAGCAGCGTGTTCACCCACAGCAGCGCGGACAGGCCCAGGAACTTCCCCGCCATCAGCTGCATGCGGGTGACCGGCCGCACCAGCACGGTCAGGAGCATCCGCCGGTCATCCGCGCCGCCCATGCTCTGCACGGCCATCATCACCGCCAGCAGCGCGTTGACGCCGGACAACAGCGCCAGCGCGGTGTCCCGCAGCGTGCGCCCTTTCTCCCCAATGGTGAGCCCCTCCAGCAGCAGGGCCATGCCCACCGCAAACACGGCAAACACCGCCAGGTTGACAAACACCTGGCTGCGGACGCCTTCGCGGAACGTGGCGCGCGCAATGACCAGGACCCTCATGGCGAGTTCCTCCCCTCCACCGGTGCCAGCGCGTGTGCCTGCAGGACCAGTTCCTCCAGCGCGCCCTGGCGGGGGAGGACCCCCAGCACCTGGCAGCCTGATGCCAGCGCCAGCTCCAGGGCGGCGTTGATGCTGCCGGGGTCCTGCAACTCCCACACGTGCACGGGCCCCGCCGTGCGGACCGGCCCCAGCTTCTCCAGCGCCCCCAGCGTCCCCGGCCGCCCGCCGGACAGGCGGACCTCCACGCTGGTGGTGGTGCCCGCGGCCACCTCAGCCAGCGTTCCGGCCCGGAACACGCGCCCGCGCGCCAGGACCGCCACGTCGTCGCACAGCGCTTCCACGTCCGCCAGCACGTGTGACGAGAACAGCACCGTGCACCCCCGCGCGTGCTCCGCACGGATGATTTCCCGGACATGGTGGCGTCCCAGCGGGTCCAACCCGCTCATGGGCTCATCCAGCACCAGCAGGTCCGGCAGCGCGCACAGCGCCACGGCAATACCCAGGCGCTGCTGCATGCCCTTGGAGTACGTGTGCAGCCGGTCGCCCGCGGCGCGGCCCAGCCCCACGCGCTCCAGCAGCCCGTCACGGCGCCCGGTCCAGCCCGCGTCCCGGACCCCGGCCAGACCGGCCTGGAAGTCCAGCACCTCCGCACCGGTGAGGAAGCGCGGGTAGACCGGCAGCTCCGGCAGGTAGCCCAGGCGTGCACGGGCCCGGAGGCTCCCGAGCGGCTCGCCCAGCAGCGTGCCGCGGCCCGCGTCAGGGCGGACAAAGCCCAGCAGCATCCGCAGTGTGGTGGTCTTCCCGGCGCCGTTGGGGCCAATCAGCCCCACCACGTGCCCCGCGGGCACCTGCAGCGTGACGTCGTCAACCGCCAGCACGCGCCGGCCCCAGAAGCCCACGCGGAACACCTTGCGCAGGTGTTGGACCTCGCAGGCCAGGGGCGCGCTCACGGCGCGCTCCCGGGCGGCGGCGGAGCATCATGCCCGCGCAGGTGGATGCGCGGTACCGGCGCGGCCAGATTCACGCTGCCGTCACCTGCAAGGACCACAGGCTGACCGGCCGCCCGGGGAACCCCGCCCAGCAGCCCGGCGGCCACCACTTCATCCAGGGTGGCCGGAAGACGCCCCTCCCGCTGGCGGTAGCTGGCCACCGCCGCCTCCACGTTGCGCAGCGTGCACTCCACCTTCAGGTCCCGCACGCGTGCAGCCAGCGCCGCCTGTCCCTGCCCTGGCGGGCTCATGTCCAGGATCTGCTCCGCGGTGCGCTGGGCAATGAGGCACGCCTCGTCACGCGACCGCAGGCGGCCCGCGGCTTGCGCCAGATAGGGCGGCGCGTCTGGCAGCGCCGACGCCCGCTCCCACGCCGCAGCGGCGGCCGTGGTATTGAACAACGCCGTGAGCTGCAGGGCCCCCTCCAGGAACGGGAAGCGCCATTGGTTGGGGAAGTGGCTGCCGGCCTCGTGGGCCACCGCGGCTGCTTCACGCTCCCCGCCCTTCTCCGTCGACAGGATCAGCGCACCTACCCACCACGCGTCGGCAAACCCGCTGTCCAGGTCCAGCACCAGGCGCAACAGGGGTTGCAGCGCGGGACGGACGGCCTGGTGGCGGTTGTCCCCCGCGTAGCTGGCAAACCTCAGCCATTGGATGTCCGCCGCGGCCCGGCCCCGCAGCAGGCCGTGGAACAGCGCCACCGGGTAGGAGGGTACGTTGGGGTGCATCACGGGCGGCCTGGCGCCCTGGACCTGCCCGTCCAGCCACGCATGCGTGCCTGCCGCAGCCACCAGCAACAGGGCGGGGACGGCCCGCGTCGTGGCCGCCATCCCTCGAGACGTGCTCGGCGGTATTGGGGATGCTCGGCTCATGCCTGCAACAGCCTGCCGGGTGTGGGTGGGAACGGGTCCGGCAAGGGATTGCTGAAGTAGTCCATCACAGCAGGGACGCGCGAGCTTCAAAGGGACGCGGCCCCGTCCGGGAAACGGCCCAGCGCCGGGGCCCGCCCGGGAGCAGCAGCTTGTTGGAACGGCTGGTGGCTTGTTGCGGACCGTCTCACGCACTCGGCGGGCGAACGCGCAACCAAGCCCGCGGAAGGCGTGGAACCGACCAACGACCCAGCGCGCGGGCCGGTGCCGGCAAAGACAACGAGACACCCCCGACAGACCAGCCGGGGGTGTCTCTCGTCATTCACTGATTCAGTTGCAGGCGTTGGTTCCGTTGGCGGGTTGCGCGCTGTTCTGGTCGATGGTCCAAATGTCATCGGCACCAGAGGTGTTGATGCGGACCCGGTTGTCCTGCGCGGTAGCTGAGAAGTTGCTGCCGCCCGTGATGGTGTAGTTGTAGTACTTGGTGTTGCCGACGGTCTTGGTGTCCAGGCCGCCGAACGACGTGAGCTGGTCGAGGTTCAGATAGGAGCCGAACTCACCGTTGTAGGCGAGCTGGGTGGTGTACACGGCCTTCAGGCCCGTCTTGGCCTCGGTCTGCTTGGCCTTGCACTGGAACTTGAGGAAGTTGGGAATGGCGATGGCTGCCAAGATGCCGATGATGGCGACGACGATCATCAGCTCGATGAGCGTGAAGCCCTTGGCAATCTTCTTGAGTGCGGACATGAGGATCCTCCGTTGGGTGTTCGCGCGTGCACAGCGCGGCAGGCGTGCCTCTAGCACGGGGCGAGCCACCGGCAACAGGATCTTGCCCGTGGTTTTCGCTCGAAAAACGGGCAGGTGCGGCTGACCACTGACGAACTTTGTCACTGCCTACAGTCACGCAGTGACGCGTGCCGTCACCCAGGCACCGGGGTATGGGGGGCGGATGGAACTTGACGTCGCAACCGCCATCCGGACGCTGTGGCTCCTGTTCGGGGCCACGGTGGGAGCGTGCCTGGGGTCCTTTGCCAACGTCGTGGTCGCCCGCGTGCCAGCGGGCGAAAGCATCGTCCACCCGCCCAGCCGCTGCCCGCACTGCGGCACGCCCATCGCCCCCTGGCACAACATCCCTGTGGCCAGCTGGCTGGCACTGCGCGGCAGGGCGCGGTGCTGCGGCGCGCCCATCGCCGCGCGTTACGTGGTCGTGGAGCTTGCGGGTGCGCTGCTGGGCTGGTCCTTGGTGCTGCGGGACGGGCCCTCAGCCGAAGCCGTGATGCATGGCCTGGCGTTGCTGGCGCTGCTGTGCGTGGCGCTCATTGACCTGGAACACTGGATCATCCCGCCCGCCCTGTCGTTGGGGCTCATCCCCGTGGGGCTGCTGGGCAACGCGTGGGTGGGCTGGCAGGCGGACGCCTCGCTGGCGGGGATGGCGGGCCACCTGCTGCGCCACAGCGTCCTGGGTGGCGTGGCCGGGTTTCTGGTGCTGTGGGTGATGCGGGTGACCAGCACGGCATTGCTGCGGCGCACGGGCCGGTTGGCCCCGGATGAGGACGCCATGGGCTCCGGGGATGAAGACCTGCTGGCGGGGGTGGGCGCGGTGCTGGGGCCGGCGGGCGTGTTCTGGACGCTGTTCCTGGGTGCGGCCCAGGGTGCCGCGGCCGGGATCACCCTCAGAATCGGCAGGGCCGCGCGCGGTGAGCCCGAACAGTCCGTCCCCCTGCCCGACGGGTGGACGCCGCCATCCGGGTCGCTGCCATTTGGCCCGTTCCTGGCGCTGGCCGCCACGGAGTTCCTCTTCCTGTCCACCTACCTGCCATCCGTGTCCCTGCCGCCGTGGGGCCTGCTGCTGGGCCTGGGTGACGGCGAGCCGTGACGCGGTTGCAAAGCGCGCGCGCGGCGGCCATGAGTCCGCCCCATGGTGGCGCGTCCGCTCCTGGCCCGGCTGTTGTTGCCCTGCCTGCTGTCCGGCTGCGGCGAGGAGCGCCTGGTGGACTCCGGGGGTGGCGGCGGGCCGGCGCACACTGCGGACGACGCCGGGACCGGCACCGCGCGGTCGCTTGATGACCCCCAGATGGTGCCGTTGGTGCCCGAACCGGTCCAACCGGTGCGCGTGCACGATGGCCGCCGCGGCCCGCCCTACCCGGTGGTGCTGGCGCACGGTCTCAACGGTTTCCGGGACGTGGGACCGGTGGACTACTACTTCCGCGTCCCCGGCGCGCTGCAGGACGCCGGGGTGGAGGTCTACGTCACGGCGGTGGCACCGTACGACGGCAGCACGGCGCGGGCGCGCGCGCTGGCGGCAGAGATTGACCGCATCCTCGCCCAGTCGGGTGCCGCGCGGGTGAACATCATCGCGCACAGCCAGGGCGGCATTGACAGCCGCTACCTCATCTCCACGCTGGGCTACGGCGACCGCGTGGCCAGCCTGACCACCATCTCCACGCCGCACCGGGGCACCCACGTGGCGGACCTCATCGCCGGCGGCGGCGTGGTGGCGGTGGCCATCGCGGACGCCTGGGCGTGGCTGTTCGGTGAGCTGTCACGGGACACCGTCAATGACCCCAATTCCCGCGCCGCCCTGGAGACGTTGTCCACCGCCGGGATGGAGGCCTTCAACCGCGCCAACCCGGATGACCCGCGGGTGCGGTACTTTTCGTTCGCCGGGCGCAGCAACCTGCAGAAGGCGGACGCGGAGTGCGGGGCGGGTGAGCGCGGCAACCCCGACGCGGTGGACACCATTGAGCCGGCGCTGCTGCCAACGTGGGCGTACCTGGCGGACTCACTGACGGACCCGGTGCCCAACGACGGGCTGGTCACCGTGCCCAGCGCCCGGTGGGGGCGCTTCATGGGCTGCCTCCCGGCCGACCACGCCGACGAGATCGGCCAGCTGGCGGACCTGTTCCCGGACCTGGTGAGCGGGTGGGACCACGTGGGTTTCTACGTCGAGTGGGTGGCCTACCTGCGCGGCCTGGGCCTGTGAAGCCGCGGCGCCTTTCTGGCCTTCCCAAACCCGCTGCGCCACACTGGCTGTGATGTGTGCGTGGTTGCCGCAACGGGCCAGACCGCTCCGCCTCGTTGCGGGCACGGCGGAGGGGCTCGCCCTGCTGCTGGTGGTGGGGTGCACGCAGACCATGCATGCGTTTCCGGAGGAATACGTTGGCGTGGGGGTGGAACTCACGGTCCGGGACGGCGTGCCCCAGGTGGTGCAGGTGGTGCCCGGCAGCCCGGCGGACATGGCGGGCCTGGCGCCGGGCATGGAGTTGCGCACGGTGGCCGGCGAAGACGTGCGCGGGCGCCCGCTGGCCGACGTGGTGAAGCTGCTGCGCGGCAAGCCGGAGACGCGTGTGAGCGTGGAGGCCGCCCAGGGTGGCCGGACCTTCCGCGTGTCACTGCTGCGGCGCAGCCTGACGCGGGCGGGTGCTGACGGCGGGGGCTATCTGACGGGCAGCCGCTGACGGGCCGCGGGTCACCCGGGCTGGCAGCAGAACGTCACCGGCCCGGATGCCGTGACCTCACCGGTGGGTGACGCCGTGGCGGTGCACGCCGCCGCGCCGGAGAAGTTCCCCGAGATGGCCACGCTGACCGTACCTGTGGCGGCACCGCGGTCCACGCATTCCTGGCCCACCGTGAGGTTGTCCAGCGGCGCGGGCAGCCGGAGGGTGCAGCGGGTGTCCGCCCATGCCGCAATGCTGGTGATGGCGCAGTTCCCGGTGCGGTTGCAGGTACACGCCGTGCAGCTGCGCCCGTCCAAAGCGTCACGGTGGTACAGCGCACGCACCGGCCAGGCGGCGGGGCAGGCGAGGTCCCCGTCCTGGTGGATGCACAAGGGCGCCGGAAATGGCGCGGTATCCGGCCAGCACGTCCCACCCGCCGCGCACACGTGGTCCACCGGCCCGGCGCCGGTGCACGCGGACAGCGTGGTCAACGCGGTCCACGGCGCCGTGGAGGACGTGCCGGTGGCCGCGCAGGTCTGGCCGCCGGTCTCCAGCGCCACCGTGGCGGAATCCACGTTGCTGGCCAGCGAGATGTCCTGGCAGGCCTGCAACATGGTCTCCGTCACCACCTCAGAGAAGACGAGCGGCAGCCCCAGGCAGTTCCGCCCCAGGTAGCGCCGCACGCGCAGTGCGCACTCCGCCGCGCAACTGCACGGACAGGAAGCGGACGCACCGGTGATGCCGGCGTAGGCCGCCAGCTCTGGCGTGGGCCAGGCGGGCGGGCAGGCAGATGCGGCGGTGGCCGCATGCGCCGCCACGGGGCCACTCCACCCGGGCTCCACGGCGGGAGCACAGGTGAACCCGCACGGAGGCTTCACGGCAATGTTCACCGTGCTGGTGGTGGCGCCGACGTCATTGTGGGCGGTGACCACGTAGGTGGTTCGGGGGGACAGGACGTTGGGCCGCCCGGAGATGGCACCCGTCACCGCATCCATGAGCAGGCCGTTGGGCAGCGGCGGGTCCACCGTGAACGAGTTGGCACCGGCCGCACCGACGGGAAGGTTGGGCGTGACATCCACTCCCAGGGCCCAGGTCACCTCCGGCTCCGCGTACGCAAAGGGCGCCGGCGGGTCCAACACCGCCAGGTAGAGCGTGAAGTCGGACTGGCCGCCGCTGTTGGCGGCCGTGATCACGTATGCGCTGCGGGCGGCCACGTCGGTGGGGATGCCGGAGACCACGCCGGTAAGGGCGTGCAGGACCAGCCCGGGGGGCAGGGACGGGGCGGCGGTGAACGCCAGCGGCGTGCCCCCTGTCAGCGAAGGCACGTTGGGCGTGATGGGATCCCCGCGCCGGTAGCTGGCAATGGGCTCAGAGTAGGTGACGATGAGCGGCGGCACATCCACCACCGTGACGGCGAGCGTGGCGTGCCCCGCGAACGACGGGCCGCTGGCCGTGACGCCGAATTCGGTACGCGGGGACACCGCCGCAGGCTGGCCCGTGATGACGCCGGTGGCGGCATCCAGCACCAGGCCCACCGGGAGCGCCGGAGTCACCGCAAACGCTGTGGCGCCCTCGGCGCCCACCGGGGTGTTGGGGGCGATCACGCTGCCCAGGACGTAGACCGCGTCCGGGGTTGCGTAGGTGAATTGCACCGGCCCACCGGAGGACGCGGACGCGGCCCCCGCGGACGAGGACGCGGCGAACGACGACGGTGCTCCGGCGAGCGATGACGGTGCGCCGGCGGACGACGAGGGTGCGCCGGCGGACGACGCGGTCCGCGCGGACGAGGGTCCCGGGGACGCGGCGGAAGCGGCCGAGGAGGAAGCAGGGGCGCCGACGGGGTCATTGCCCCCGGTGGTCCGCTGTTCGGGACAAGCGGCAAGGGCGGAAACCAGCACTCCCAGCACCGCGGCGCGGCATGCGTGCATGGCGCGCAGGGTAGCCCCCGGACCTGCCGCCTTCCACCGCCTCACGGCGCAGCCGCGGCATCACAGACGACGACGCAGCGCGGGTGCAGCCGCAACGCAAGCTGGACGGGCATGGCCTGGATGTCCACCGGGTCCGCCAGCGCGCGGCGCAGCACCGCCGCCTTGGACGCACCGGTCACCAGCACCACCACGTGCGCCGCACGGGCTATCTCCGCGGGGGTCACGGTGAGCCGGCGGTGCCGCGGCGTGCCTTCGTGAACGGCCACCACGCGCTCCCCGGAGGGGGTCAACGCCCCGCTGCCCGGGAACAGGCTTGCGGTGTGCGCGTCATCCCCCAGGCCCAGCAACAGGACGTCCAGCCCGCGGTCCCCCAGGCAGGTCTGCAGTTCCGCGGAGGCGCGGCGCGCTTCCACGTCAATATCCGCCGCCTCCCCGCGCAGGCGGTGGACCATGTCCGGCGGGAAGTGGCGCGTGAGCGCAAGGTGCGCCATGCGCGCATTGCTGTCCGCGTGGTCCGGCGGCACGCACCGCTCATCCCCAAAGAACAGGTGCACACCGGTGAGCCGGGCAGGATCACCCTCCAGGGCCATCCGCTCATACAGCGCCCGCGGCGTGCTCCCGCCGGACAATCCCAACGCCGCCGTGCCGGACCGGCCGCGCGCTTCCAGCAGCCCCGTGACCACCAGCGCACGCGCGGCCACCGCCACGTCTCCGGGCGCGGCACACCGCAGCAGCACCGCCGTCACGCCGCCATCTCCACCGCCCGCGCCAGCACCCGCGGGAACGCCGGGTCAAACGCCCGCGGCCCCATGGCGCGCGCCACGCGGTCCCCCAGTGACGATGGATCCAGCGCCATGCTGCGCACCCCCACCGCCGTCTCGATGAGCGCCACCGGCTCGCTGCCGCGGCGCACGCGCACCACCTGGTCCCGCATCACCAGCTCCAGCAGCGTCTCCGGCTCCGCCCCACCGGGCGGTGCGGGAACCGCGGTCAGCTCCACGGTCAGCGCACCCGCCGGGCCACTGAACACGCTGGTGCGCCGCGCACCCGCGCGCAGGTTGTCAGGCGGGCCGCGCCACTTGAGCCGCTCAGCCAGCCAGGCCACCAGCAGCACGCGCCCGGCCATCCGCGCCGCCGGAGCCACCAGGTTCACCTGCGTGAGGGTGCCCAGCGCCGCGCGCGGCCCGTCATGGTCAAACACGCTGGCAATGGAGCTGCGCAACCCCGCCAGCCCCAGCCAGCCCAGGTCCACCACCTGGCGCGCCCCGTCAGCCAGCGCCTCCATGCGAACCAGTTCCCGGAGGTCCGTGAGCATGGCGGTGTCAATGATCAGGCGGTCACACAGGCCCAGCAGCGGGGTGACGGCGGTGGTGCCCGCCGTGGGCGGACGCACCAGGAGGAACATGGTGGGGACGTTGGCCACCAGCAGCGCGCGGACCACCGCGGCCACGTGGCGCAGCCCGTCCCCGCGCGCCACCAGCGTCACCTCCTCGGAGCACACCAGCTTGCCGCCGCCGGGCGCCAGGATGCAGTTGGCGCTGATGTAGCTCTCAAACGCCGGCGCGTCGTCACGGGCCGGCTCGCTCTTCACAATGAGCACGCGCGCGGGCACGCTGACCACCAGCGCATCAAACGCCTGCTTGAGGGCGGCCAGGTGCGCGTCGTCCTCGCACCACACCACCAGGTTGGCCAGGCACGCGCGCGTGACCGGTTTCAGGTCGGCCGCGCCCGCCTCGCCGGAGGCGCTGCGCCACAGCGCCGCAAACTCCCGCTCAATGGCGGCCACGTCCACACCCACGTCCTCGCCCCGGCCCAGCCGTTCCGTGGTGGCCGTCACGGGCGCCTCCAGGTGCGGCCGGTGCGCGCCAGCAGCGCGTCCGCCTCCGCCGGCCCCCACGTCCCCGCCTCGTACGGCGGCATGTCCGGGCGGCGGTCCGCGGCCCACGTCTCATGAATGCGGCTGACGTAGCGCCAGCTCTCCAGCACCCAGTCCGCGCGCGTGAACAGCGTGGTGTCACCCAGCATGCAGTCCAGCAGCAGGCGCTCATAGGCTTCCGGGGGCTCCGCGCCAAAGCTGGACGCGTAGCGGAACTCCATGGTCACCGGCGTGACGGCCACGGACGGACCGGGGACCTTGGAACCCATGTTGAGGCTGATACCCTCGTCAGGCTGGATGCGCAGCGCCAGCACGTTGGGCACCACGTGCGCGGCGCCAAACAGCGCCAGCGGCGCCTGCTTGAAATGGATGGCCACCTCCGTGACGCGCTTGGGCATGCGCTTGGCGCTGCGCAGGAAGAACGGCACGCCGGCCCAGCGCCAGTTGTCAATGGCCATCTCCAGCGCCACGTACGTCTCCGTGGACGACGCGGGGTTCACGCCCGGTTCCTCGCGGTAGCCGGGGACCTGGCGCGCCAGCACGCTGCCGGCGCCGTACTGGCCCCGCACCACGTGGCGCCGCACGTCCTCCGCGCTCAGCGGCCGCAGCGCCCGCAGCACCTTGGTCTTCTCATCCCGCACGCTGGCCGCATCAAAGCCCACCGGCGGCTCCATGGCCGCCATGCACAGCACCTGCAGCAGGTGGTTCTGCACCATGTCCCGCAGGATGCCGGCTTCCTCAAAGTAGCCGCCGCGGCCCTCCACACCAATGGCCTCCGCGCCGGTGATTTGCACGTGGTCCACGTATTTGCCGTTCATGAGCGGTTCAAAGATGGCGTTGGCAAACCGGAAGACCAACATGTTCTGCACGGTCTCTTTTCCCAGGTAATGATCGATCCGGTAGATTTGTTCCTCGTCCAGCACGGCGTGCAGTTCCGCGTTGAGGCGCTCCGCCGAGCGGTAGTCCACGCCAAACGGTTTCTCCACAATGACCCGCGCGTAGCCCTGCCCGTCCCGGGGCACCAGGCCGGCGGCGCCCAGCGCCCGCACAATGGGACCAAACGACGAGGGCGGCGTGGACAGGTAGAAGATGCGGTTGGGCGGCATGCCGCTCTCCCGTTCAATCTGCTCCAGGCGCGCCTTCAGCGTCCGGTAGTCCTCCACGTTGTCAAATGACCCCTGGTGGTAGTGCACGCGTGACGCAAAGCTCTTCCACAGGTCCGCGTGCACCGGGCGCCGCCGGGCGTGTTCGTTGACGCCCTCCAGCATCTGCTCCCGGAACGCGTCATCCGCCACCGGACGCCGCGCGAACCCGACGATGGCCACGCGCGTGAGCATGCGGTCCCGCGCCAGGCTGTAGAGCGCGGGCAGCAGCTTGCGCTTGGTGAGGTCCCCGGAGGCACCAAAGATGACCACGGTGCACTCGTCGGGGATGCGGTCCTGGGCAAGTCCTTCCCTCAAGGGATTGGCGGCAACATCCATGTTGGTGACCCCTGGGCGGCCCCGGGCCGCGCGCGTGGCGCCGGACCCTATCACCACGTCCCGGACGGGATGGAACGGTTGACGTTCGCTCCGCGAACGGGGGGACTCCGGCGTGGCTGGCCGAACCCACCGATGTGTTCCTCGGGCAACTGTCCGTGGTCCCGTTCGACGGCGACGTGGCGCATGTGTACGGGTCCGTGCGCGCCACCCTGGAGAAGCGGGGCAAACCCATTGGGGAGCTGGACATGCTCATCGCCGCCACCGCCCTGCACCGGAGGTCCGTGCTGGTGACCAACAACCTGCGCGAGTTCCAGCGCGTACCGCGATTGGAGTGCGAGAGCTGGGCAAGCGCGTGAACACCGCAACGCCGCGGTTCACTCCACGAACGCGCTGCCGCGGATGCGCTTGGCGCGCTTCTTCTTCTCAATGAGCGCCTCGCCCGCGGCGGACGCGGTGGCAAAGTTTTCCCGCGCGGAACTGACCGCGGCGATGGACAGTGACAGCAGCGGGAACTGCGCCTGCCGGCCGCGCCGGTCCCGCGCCATGTAGTAGCCCTGCTTGAGTTCGTCCGGCGTGTGGAAGCGCGCGCGCTTCTGGTCAAACTCCTCCAGGATGCGCGTGCAGATGCGGCGGTAGCGGCTCTCCGGCAGCACCAGCACAAAGTCGTCCCCGCCCAGGTGCCCGACGAATTCGCTGCCATCCCCCTCCAGCGTGCCAATGCCGGCGAGGATGCGGGACGTCAGCGCAATGACCTCGTTGGCGCGCTCAAACCCGTGGCTGTCCGCGTAGCTCTTGAAGTTGTCCAGATCAGCGTGGCAGACGGCCACCGGCTGGCCGTCCTTGAGGCGCTTCTGGATGGCCGCCTCAATGGCGTCCCCGCCCGGCAGGTTGGAGGTGGGGTTGCGTTCCAGGTTGCGGCGCGCCAGGCGGACCAGCGCGCCACACTTGGCAACAAGCTCGTCCAGTTCGAAGGGCTTGGTGAGGTAGTCGTCGACGCCGCTTTCGTAGGCCAGCAGCTTCTCGTGCGAATCACTGACGGCCGTGAGCATCAGCACCGGGATCTGCGCCAGGAACGGGTTGCTGCGGATCTTCTGAAGCAGCGCCAGCCCATCCATGCCCGGCATCTGGCGGTCCATGATGATGAGGTCCGGCGTCTCCTGCTGCAGCTGCTGCAGCGCCGCCTCACCGTCGTGGGTGACGTCGCAGGTGAACCCGCGCGACACCAGCGCGCGGTTCACCAGTTCGCCCATGTGGGGCTCGTCGTCGACCACCAGTGCCCGCATCCGCCGCCCGTGACCCTCGCCTGCCGTCGCCGCCACCATACGCGAGCGCGCAGTGAACCGGCCAATCTTCCGCCCTGCAACTCCCCGGATCTGCGGGCCACTTGACCCGCTCCCACCTTCCCCCACGCGGGTTGACCGGCGGGCGGGCGCGCGCGATGGGGGGCGCCCCCGCACCGGTTCCACCCCCATGGCCGCCCGCTCTCACCCGCGTTCTTCCGTCGCCACGTGGCGCGGCGCTGCCGCGGCGGGTGCGCTGCTGGCCTGGGCGTGCACGCCGCCGCCCGTGGACTTTTCGCGGCCGGTGGCGTGTTCCAACGTCCCGGCAGAGGAGGTTCCCAGTGAGGGCTGGGCCCACGTGGACGAGGGCACGCCCCTGGAATACGCGCACAACCCGCCGGCATCCGGGCCGCACTACCCGTCCTGGGGGCGTTACGGCGTGCACGCCACCGTCCTGGAGCGCCCCTACTGGGTGCACAACGTGGAGCACGGTGCGGTGGTGCTGCTGTACCGCCCGGACGCCCCGGCGGACGCGGTGGATGAGCTGCGTGCCGCCTACGACGACATCCCGCTGGACCCCACCTGCCTGCACCGCCGCACCGTGCTCACCGCGGACCCGCTGCTGGACGTCCCCGTTGCCGCCGTGACCGCACTGCGCGTGAAGAAGGGGGACCGCCTGGCCCGGGCGGAGGTGGTGACCTTTGCGCGGGCGTGCCGCGGGCACGCGCCGGAGGACGTGTGTACGGACGGGTCCCAGGGAGACTGAACGTGCTCACTCCCGCCGGGACAGCGTGACGTCGTACCCCAACCAGCCCAGCAGGCGTTCCAGGGCGCGCTGCAGCAGCGGCGGCCGCGTGGCCGCGACCCGCACCGCGCGGGAATCCACCACCAGGCGCACTTCCCTGGCGTGCAGCCGGACCACGCGCTCTTCCAGCCAGCTGCCCCACCACTGTTCCTTCACCATCTGCAGGCCCCAGCCCCCCTTGAGCGCCGCGCGCAGCGCCTCCACCAGCGCCGCAGACAGGCCGCCCTTGTGCACCAGCTGGCCAAGCTGCTCCACGTCACCCGCCAGGATCCACGCACGCGCCACGTCATCATGCGCGCGCTGGCAGGACCACCCCGGCTGCGCCAGCAGCGCCGCGCACACCGGTGCCCGGCCGGCCACCCACGCGGTCTCAAACAGCGCTTCGCCGCGTTCACGCAGCAGCTCCGCATCCGCCCGCACCACGTCCAGCGCCACCTCCAGGTGCCGCAGCTGCATGGATGCGTCAAACACGGAGCGACGACGGGCCGCGCTCTCCGGACCCGGGGGGAGCCCGTCGAGTTCGCGGCGGAGCAGCAGCACGGTGTCCGCCGGCGGTGCAACCGCGGGGGCGGGCGCCGCGGTGCTCACACTGTCGGACTCGGCCAGCGCAATGGTGCGCGGCCCGGGCGGGTCAAAGGGCGTGTCCGCCGGCGGCGCCGCCGTGGTGTCCCCCGCGGTCGCTTCGGCAGCGGGCGCTTTCTCCTCGGTGTCCGGCATGGGGGTCTCCTGCGCCGGAGCCTACCGCCCACCCGTGCGCGGAGATACCGCGCCACGTCGGGCATGACGGCCACGCGCGCGTTCTGGTATCAGCGCGGCCATGCGGCGGCGGGCGTGGACGGTGGTGCTGGTGGTGACGGCGTGCGCGCGGCCGGTGATGCGGCCCGTGGAGGTCGTGGAGCCGTCGCTGCCGCGCGTGTCTGAGGCGGAGGTGGCCCGCACCATCCCGCGCACCGTCAAGGACCGCGACGGTTGGGCGGCGGACATCGTGGAGGCGCTGGACGCATTGGAGCTGGGGCGGTCGCCCACGTCGGTGTGTTCGGTGGTCGCGGTGATTGAGCAGGAGAGCGGGTTCAATCCCAACCCGGTGGTTCCGGGCCTGGCGCGGATCGTCCAGGAGCGGCTGGACCGCTATTCCGCCAAGCTGGGGCTGCTGGGGCGGCCGGCGCTGCACGCGCTGCTGCAGGGACACGGCCCGTCCAGCAAGGAGACGTTTGAGCAGCGGCTGGAGCACGTGAAGACGGAGAAGGACCTGGATGTCATCTTCCGTGAACTGCTGGACTACTATGACCGCAAGTACCCCACCACCATGATGCTGCTGGACACGCTGGGCGGCGCGTTCACCGCGAGCCACCTGGAGGACCTCAACCCGGTGACCACCGCGGGTTCCATGCAGGTGTCCGTGCGGTACGCCACGCAGCAGGGCGAGGCTTCCGGCCTGACGGGCTCCATGGTGCGGGACCGCCTGTACACGCGCCGCGGCGGCGTGCACTACGGCACCGCGCGCCTGCTCGGGTACGACGCTGCTTATGCCGACCCGCTGTACCGGTTTGCGGACTACAACGCGGGGCTGTACGCGTCCCGCAACGCGGCGCTGCAGGCGCAACTGGCCGAGTTGACCGGCTTCAAGCTCACCGCTGACGGAGACCTGCTGGCGTACAACCGCGTGGGCCGCCCCACGGATGCGCTGACCAACACGGTGCGCGCGCTGATGGCGTGGCGCACGCGGTACGCGCGCAGCCTGTCTGACGCGCAGCTCCGCCGGGACGCGGCCACAGAGAAGACGGCGGCGTTTGAAGCCACGGAAACCTGGCGCGCGCTCAAGCGCACCTACGAGCACCACGCCGGCCGCGCGCCGGCCTATGCGCGGATGCCAGACGTGACCATCACGTCCCCCAAGATGAAGCGTGACCGCTCCACCGCGTGGTACGCGCGCAACGTCAACCTCCGTTTCCAGGCGTGCCTGGGAAAGCTGCGGGCACGCGCCCCCGAAGCCTGAAGCACGTGCATAGGAATCCCATGCGAACACTCCGCCTCCTCAGCCTGCTGTGCGTGCCCGGGGTTGCCGCGGCGGCCCCGCCGCCCAAGGCCATGCGCGCGCCGCTGCACGTCACCGGTGACGCGCGCGCGGTGCACGTCCACGCGGAGGGCAGTGGCGTGGGCGAGGTGGCGGCGCGGACCGGGGCCGTGGCGGGGCTGGCCGTGCGGGTGGACCCGGACGTCGCCACGCTGCCGGTGTGGGTGCATGCGGACGGCGTGGAACCGGAGGAATTGCTGCGCCGGGTGGCGGCCGCGCTGGGCCTGCTGGCCACGGAGGAACCTGCCACCAGTGGGCCGGTGGTGTGGCGGGTGTCCCCGGCGGCGGCGGCGGATCCGCCGCTGGACCCGGCCCGCCGGCGCCGCATTGTCGCCACCGGCGCGCCGGACGAGCTGGCGGCCCTGATGCAGAACCACATCCTGTCCTCCCGCGGGCGCGCCACGCCGTTCAGCGCCCGCAGCGCGGTGATCCTGGAGGACACGCCGGAACACGTGGACGCCGCGGAGCGGCTCGCGGGCATGCTGACCCCCAACCCCGGCACCGCGCCGCTGCTGGTGACGCCGCCACCGCGCGCGCCCGCCGGCCCCGCCCCCTGCCGGCCGGCCGCACCCCTGCCACCGTGGCGGCCGCTGGACCCGGTCAACGCCGTGCGCGGCGAGCCCGCGGGGCAGGCGCTGGTGGTGGTGGCCGCCTTGCAGGCGCGCAACGTGGTGGTGGGTTGCGGTGGTGACCGGCCCGCGTGGGCCAGCTTTGACCGCACCACGCTGCTGGAGGAGTTGGCGGACGGGCTGGGCCTGTGGAGTTCCGCGCGGGCATCCCAGCCAGCGGCGGACGCGGCCCCCGGACGCCGCCGTGAGGCGTGGCGCCAGGACGCGGCCGGTTCACCGCTGTTGCAGGTGCTGATGGACCGGCGCGAGCAGGCGGCGCTGGCGCGGTGGTCCTCTGACGAACCGCCCGCACGGGTCCTGCTGTTCCCCGTGCGCAAACCGGAGACGTACACGGGAATCACCGCGCTGACCGGCGGCGTGGTCACCGTGCTGCCCACGCTGGGATGGGTGGCGGTGGAGTGCGCGGACCCCGCGGCGGCCGAAGCGGTGCTGCGTCAGCTGTCTCCCAAGGTCTCCCCGGAGCTGCCCCCGTCCCGGGAGGTGCACCTGGGTCCCGCGCGGTAGGCGGTCACTTCACGGCCAGCACCTGCACCACCGCGGACATCCCGTTGTGCAGCCGGCCTTCATGGATCTCGCGCACCTTCTCCTCGGCCTGGAGAAAGCGCAGCGGGGCCAGCTCCGTGCGCAGCGCGGCCAGCGTGGGCAGCATGTCCGCGTTGGGCGGACCGCCGGTGCGGTAGGTGAGCTGCTCGGGCGTGTACGCCTCCATCACAAACATCCCGCCGGGCCGCAGCGCCTCCACAATGCGGCGGTTGACCTCCCGGCGCAGCGCGGACGGCAGGTGGCACCAGATGGCAACCATGACGTCCCACTGCGCATTCCCCAGTTCAAACGTGGCCAGGTCCCCCTGCACGGTGGACAGCCGCGTGCCCCGCCGGGCCGCAAGCTCGCGCGCCTTGCCCAGGCCCACCTCGGACAGGTCCATGGCGGTGACCTCCCAGCCGCGCCCCGCCAGGAACACCGCGTTGCGGCCCTCGCCTTCCGCAAGGAACAGCGCGCGGCCCGGCGGCAGCTGCCCCACCACCTCGGCCAGGAAGTCATTGGGCGCCTCACCGTAGGCAAACCCGTCCTGCGCATACTGCAAATCCCAGTGTTCCTTCATGCCGGCCTCTCCTTCACGCAACCACGACGGCGTCGTGGCCCTCCCGCAGTCCCTGTTCTGCCAGCTCGCGCCGCAGCCCCGCGCGCGCGCCCGCCGTCCCGATGGCCACCACCGCGACGGGCTGGCTGGGTGCGCCCAGCAGCTCCCGCAGCCGGCCCGGCGGGTGCACGCGCACGCCGCCCTCGCCGGCCAGGCGCCCGCCCACCTTGCGCGGGTCCGCGTCCACGTGCCCCAGCACCGCCACGCCTTCGTCAATCAGCGTGCGCCCCGCCGCCTTCCCCTCCAGGCCCGCACCCACCACCACCACGCCCCGGCGCCGCAGGTCCATGTGCGCGGCCAGGTGGTGCAGCCGGCAGCGGCGGATGGCGTCCCGCGTGTAGTCCGCGTGCGTGCGTGACAGCCGGTCGGGGTGCTCCCGCCAGAAGTGCAGCACACCGTGCGGCTTGCCCATGCGCGCGCCGGCCGCGTGCAGGCGCAGCCACAGGTCGTAGTCCTCCGGCCAGCGCACGTCCTGGTAGCCGCCCACCGCCCCCAGCACCGCGCGCCGCAGCGTCACCGTCGGGTGCGCCAGCGGCGCCTCCACGTAGAGATCCCGCGCGTGCTCCTCCGGCGTATGCAGGGACGAAATCCACGCGTCGTACGCCGCGCGCTTGGGGCTCACGCGGGACGGCGGGAAGCTCACCACCTCGCACCCCACCACGTCCGCGTCCGGGTGGGCGCGCGCGTACCGCAGCTGCTCCCGCAGGCGGTGCGGGTGCATGACGTCATCCGCGTCCATGCGCGCCACCCATTCGCCGCGGCACGCCGCCAGCCCGTCATTGAGCGCGGCCGCAATCCCGCGGCCCCGCCCGTGCACAATGCGCAGCGGCAGGCGCCCGGACCACGCCAGCAGCACCGCGCGCGTGGCGTCGGCGCTGCGGTCGTCCACGGCAATCACCTCGTCCGCCGGTACGGACTGCGCCTGCAGCGAGCGCAACGCGGCCGGCAGGTGCCGCGCGCCGTCACGCACGGGGAGGAGGACGCTGAGGGTGGGGCGGGTCACGTGGGCGGCGTGGAGGAGGCGCGCGGCGGTGGCGGGTAGGTGAGCGTGGGCAGCGCCGACGTGGATGCGCCCCCCCCCCCCCCGTTGGCCACCTGGGTGAGCTTGAAGCGGCTGACCACGCGCTCCAATTCCAAGGACAGGTTGCTCATCTCCAGCGCGCTCTTGGCCATCTCCTCCATGGAGTGGCTCTGGTCCGCCGTCACATTCTTCACTTCCAGCGTGGCCTGCTGGTTCTGCTTGGCCACGTCGGAGATGTTGTTGATGGCCTTCACCATCTCCAGGGATCCCTGCAGCTGCCCCTGTGACGTGCGGGCAATCTGTTCGGCCTTCTCCGCGCCCCGCAGCGCGCTCTCCACAATCCCCTCCAGGCTGTGGATGATGGACGCCAGGTCCTCGCGGGACGCGTTCAGCTCGCGCGTGCCGTCGCGCATACCAATGACCGCGCTCTCGGACTCCTTGGCAATGTCCGCCACCAGCACGGTGATCTGCTCGGCGCTCTTGCCGCTGTTCTCGGCCAGCTTGCGAACCTCGTCGGCCACCACCGCAAACCCGCGCCCGTATTCACCCGCGCGCGCCGCTTCAATGGCGGCGTTGAGGGCCAGCAGGTTGGTCTGGACGCTGATCTTGGTGATGAGCTCGACGATCTTGCCGATGGCCTGGCTCTTCTCGCCGAACGCGAACACGCGCGTGGAGGCCTGTTCAATGCGGCGGAACACCTCCTGCAGCTTCTCCACCGCCAGGTTGGCCACCTCCGTGCCGGTGCGCGCGGCGGTGTGCGTCTCCGCCACGGCGCGGGCGGTCTCCTGCGCGGCCTGCGCCGTCTGTTCAATGCCCGTGGACAGCTCGTTGATCACGCGGTTGGCCTTGTTGACCAGCTCGTTCTGCAGCTCAGCGCCGCGGGCAATGACCTCAATGGACTTGCTCACGTTCTCCGTGGAGTTGTTCACGCCCTCCGCCGCGGCGGACAGCGTGGTGGCGCTCTCCGCCACGTTGCGCGCCGTCTTCTGCAGGTGGCTCACCAGTTCGCGCAGGTTCTCCAACATGGTGTTGATGGAGACGGACACCTGGTCCACCTCGTCGGGGTAGCGGCTGGGGCGCTCAAACCGCACGGACGTGGACAGGTCACCCTGCGTGATGTGCCGGGCGGTGGTGGCCAGGTTCTGCAGGTTGCGGGAGAGCACGGACACGTACCAGAACGTCACCGTGGCGCTGAACGCCAGCAGCGCGACGACGAACGCCGCCGCCTGGAGAATCCCCCCGCCGGGGAAGACGATGCCGACCACGCTGTGCAGCACCACCGCCACCAGCGCGGTGAACAGCTGCAGCATGGCGATCTTGAGGCCCAGTTGGGTTCGCATGAGCGTGCTCCGGCTCCCGTGCGTCGTGGGGACGGCGCAAGCTACCACGACTCCCGCCGAATCCACCCCGCCGCGGCTTGCGCAGCCACGCCCGCCCGGGCGTACAACTGCCGGCATGCCAGACCGGCGCCCGCCCCCCGCTCCCTGCCGCGTGCTGCTGTGGCTCGCCGCCACGGGCGCGTGCGGCCCGCGGCCCGCCACGCTCCTCCTGGATCCCGTGGCCCCCATCCACGGCGTGGAGCCCCGCCCGCTGCCCGGCGCGCGCGTGCTGGATGCCGCCGGGCGCGCCCTGGACCCGCAGCCGCCCGTGGCGTTCACCTCCGCGGAGCCCGCCACCCTGGAGGTGCGTGACGGGATGATGCGGGCGTGGCGCAGCGGCCGCGTGGTGCTGCAGGCCCGGGTCACCGGCAGCTCGGTCACGGCCAACACGGAAGTGGACGTGCGCCTGGTGGACCGGCTGGAGCTGGGCTGCGGCCCCGCGCGCGAATGCGTGCTGGGTGTGGGTGAAACGCTGGCGCTTGAGGCACGCGCGTTTTCCGGCCGCGTGCCGCTGCCCGAGCACCCCGTGGAGTGGACGGCCCCGCCGGACGACGTGCTGCAGATGCACGCGCCGGGGCGGTTCACTGGGCGCCAGCCCGGGCGCGCCGTGGTGGTGGCGCGCGCCGGACCAGCGGTCACCCAGCTGCCGGTGCGGGTGGTGGAGCGGCCGGACCGCGTGGAGATCCGCTGCCCCGACGGCCATGACGCGCCCACGGAGATCCGCCCTGACAACCGCACGGCGTGCGCCGGCCGCCGCGGCGAGACCCTCGCGCTCGGCGCGGTGTTCTCGCGCGCGGGCGCGCCGCTGCCCGCGGAGGCCGCCACCTGGTCCTCGTCGGACACGGCCGTGGCGGTGGTGGACGGGGCGGGCCGCGTGGAGTTGCGCGGTGTGGGCTTTGCTGTGGTGAACCTGCGCGCGGGCGCGCTGGAACAATCCGTGGATATCCACGTGGCCGCGGCGCGCCCGGGCGCCTCCGCCGCCCGCTGCCGGGGCCAGTGGCGGCACAGCGGGACGGTGCAGGTGGTCACCGGCGACCGCACGCGCAGCGTCTCCATCCGCTGTGACGCGCCCGCGGGCCTCAGCTGCGTGCAGAACATGCTGCACCGGAACACGTTTGGCACGCCGGACGTGCAAGCGGCCAACGAAGCCTGCTGCTGCCGCTGAACACACCGGCCGATGTGCAAGCCCCAGCGCGCCGGCTAGGGTCCCGCACGTGAACCCACACCTCCCTCCCCTGTGTTGCTGTGCCGTTCTCCTCGCATCCGCCTGCACCACCACCGGGGGTGATGGCTCCGGAAGCGGCGGGAGCAGCAACAGCAGCAGCAGCAGCGGGACGGGCGCTGGCAGCTCCGGCACCGCCGCATCCGGGTCATCCGGCGGGAGCACGGACGGCGGCGGTCCCACGGATGCCGGCGCGGTGGACGCCGGCGCGGAGCAGTCGCTGGTGCTGGGCCACGTGGTGACCCCCGCGGGCGGCTTTGGCGTGTTCGACGCGGTGGTGGACGTCAACTACTCCGACGATGCGGGCGTCCCCGTCCACCGCCAGGCGCGCACGCGGTGGGACGGGCAGTTCCAGCTCCGCGGGCTCCCCGTGGGCACGTACACCTTTGCCGCCACGCGCGGACACCATGCCGGCCAAGCCTCCATCACCGTGGCCACGCCCTCCCAGCAGATCACGGACGCCACCATCCAGCTGTCCGCCTCCGGCGCCAAGTTCGTCGTGGTGACGGGCGCGTGGGACCGGATTGAAGACATCATTGGCGCCAGCGGCCTGGGGTTTGACCCGGTCATGGTCAGCGGGGACAACGGCTTTGGGCAGCCCGCGGACTGGCTCACCCCCGTGGCGGACGCGGCCTACCTGGCGGACGTGGCGGCGGTGTTCCTCAACTGCGGCCTGGATGATGACATCTTCAGCCGCGCGGACCTGGTGCAACGGTTGGACACGCTGCGCGCATACGTGGCCGCCGGTGGCAGCCTGTATATTTCCGACCAGGCTTACGACGTGGCGGAAGCGCTCTACCCGGACGCGGTGGAGTTCTACGGCAATGACGCCAACCCCAACGCCGCGCAGGAAGGGGACGCGGAGGAGGTGGCTGCCACCATTGTGGACCGCACGCTGGAGAAGATCGTGGGGCACACGGTGACCATCTCCTATGACCTCAGTTCCTGGGCGGTCATGGAGAGCGTGCCGGCGCCTGTGGACGGCGGACCGGTGGCGGAAACGCTGGTGACCGGCACCGTGCACGCCTACGGCACCACGCTCCCGGACGTGCCGCTGGCCGTCCAAATCACCGCCGGCAACGGCCGCGTCATCTACACCACCTTCCACAATGAAGCGCAGCTGGACCCGGGGGTCCGCGCCATCCTGCAGTTCATGGTGCTGTCGCTGTGAGTTCGCGGTAGCGGAAGAAGTTGTCGTGACTGACCCGGGGCACCCCCGCATCCGGGTCACCCGTCTCCAGCAGGAACGCCGCCGCCCCGTCCACAAACGCCCGCTTCTCCACGTCAAAGGCGTACACGCCGCGTCCCGTCAGCCGCGCGGTGGGCGCATCCACGCGCAGCTCCACGTGCAGTTCAGCCAGCGTGCGCGGCCCGTCGCGCACCAGCCGCTCCAGGCGGATGTGTTGGCTCCCCGTCGCCACGGCCGCGCCGGACACCGGCAGGCGCACGGGCACCACTTCCGCTTCGCCCACGCGCAACGGGCTTTGTGGCAGCGGAAAGAGCACCTGCACCAGCACCGTTTGGCTGGACGGCGGGCCGGACGGGCCGTCTTCAGTCAACACCGCCAGCTCAGCGGGCGGGACGTCCAGGGGCCGCGGGTTCTCCGGCACAAAAGTCTGGATGCCCTCCAGGCTGACGCGCGCCCGGCCGTCGCCGGAGCCGCGCAGCGCCAACAGCGCCTCCACGCGGACGGGCTCCGGGGCCGGCCGCCGGTTGTCCACCACGCGCTGCTCCAGGCGGAAGTGGTGCTCCACACGCTGCCCCAGCTGGAACCGCAGCGCGTAAGACCCCCCGGGCGGCGGTACGGTGGCCCGTGGGGGCAGGGTCACGTCCGGGAGGAACCGGCTGTCCACCGTCACCGGAGACCAGGCGGCCGCCGCCGGCGGCGCGGGCGGCGCGGCCCGGGAACACCCCGCCACCAGCCACGCCACCCACAGGCAACCACGCGTGCGGAACATGGGTGCGCCATACCACGCTGCAGGATGGTCACTCGGGTCACCCCAGTGCGTTGCCTGCATGCTGCCGGGGGGGCGCTCGGGTCACCCCAGTGGGTCCCCCGCATGCCGCCGGGGGGTCACTGGGGGCACCCCAGGGAGTCCCCCGCATGCTGCAGGAGGATCATTGGGGTCACCCCAGCGGGTTGCCTGCACGCTCCCGGATGCCCACCCGGGCCACCGGAGCAGGCATCCGGCACCCTACCGATGCAGGCGCCCGGTGACGGCGTGCTACCTGCCGCGCGGGTCCGGGGGCGGTCCCCGGAATACCCAACCTGAAGCGGGTGTGACCCATGGCGAAGCTGGCGGAGGAAGCGTCGTTGGAGACCCAAATGGACTACTGCGTCCAGGTGGCGGCGGGTTTGCGGTCCTTGGATGAACTGGAAGCGCTGGCGGTGGCGTTTGAAGACC